>NZDS01000029.1 GCA_002690215.1 Rhodospirillaceae bacterium
GGGTCGATTTTGACCGCCGCTTGAAGCTGGAATTTCACGGTTCCCAGATCACCTCTGACGGTGGGTTGCTCGCTTATCGAGAGCTTGACGATGCCCTTGATCGAGGGCTGCCTCTACGAGGCCAATGGCCGCAGCATCGCCGACCTCTTGCGCCAGCGCGACGAAGCGCTGATCTCTATCTTGGCGGCGCGCAATCCGACCACATAAACGCTATCCCGCCAGGAATTCCTCGATCACCGCGAGCTGGTCGGGCTGGTTGAGCGTTGGCGCGTGGCCATATCCGGGGAATTCGACCAGGCGCGCTTTCGGACCACGGCCGGTCATATCGGCTGCCACAGAGGCCGGCAGGACGTCGGAATCGGCACCGCGCAGGAGCAGCACCGGGCAGACGCAGGCGTCGAAAGCGGGCCAGACGTCGAGGTCGCCTTCGTGTTCGGTGAATTGGCTGACGATCTGGGGATCGTAGTGCACCGTCATGCGGCCATCGTCGGTGCGACGATAGGAAGTGGCGGTCAAGAGCTGCCAAAAGGCGTCCGGGTTGTCGCCGAACGGTGCATAGACGGTGCGAAACCAGTCCTCGAGCTCGGCCATTGTGTCGAACACCGGCGGCTGGCCGACGTAGGACGAGATGCGGTCGACGGCGGCCAGCGGGATGTCGGGGCCGACGTCGTTCATCACAAGGTGAGTGATGCGGCCCTTGAGCGCCCCGGCCGCCAGGTTGACGCCGATCAGGCCGCCCATGGAGGTGCCGATCCAGCGCATGTTCGTGATGCCGAGCTGGTCCAAGAGCGAAACGGCGATGCGTCCGTAGAAATCAAAGCAGTATTCGGCCTTGGCGTCCGCCGCCCATTGGCTACGGCCGCGGCCCAGCGTGTCGGGGCAGATCACCCGGTAGTGCTGGGCGAAGTGGCGGGCGCAGTCGTCGAAGTCGCGGCCGGTGCGGGCCAGGCCGTGCCACATGATCAGCGCCTCGGCGCCGCTTCCCCACTCCGTGAAATGGATCTCGCGGCTTTCGCAAACCAGAAATCGTGAGGTTCCGTTCATGCCTGGTCCTTTCCCTTGCCTCGGGCCGCGTAGTCGTCGCGCATCTCGCGCTTCAACGTCTTGCCGGCGATGTTGCGGGGAAATTCGTCCATCACCATGGCCGCGCTGAGGCGCTGGAACTTGGCCGCCACGCGCTGATTGGTCCAAGTCACCAAATCGTCGGGCGCCAGCTCGCCGCCCGGGTGCAGCACCACCGCCGCAATCGGCGTCTCGCCCCACTTGGGATCCGGCGCGCCAAAGACCGCCACTTCGGCTACCGCCGGATGCTGCACGATGATTTCCTCGATGTCCTTGGGATAGACGTTGACGCCGCCCGAGATGATCATGTCCTTGAGGCGATCCACCAGATAGAGATATCCATCCTCGTCGGCATAGCCGGCATCGCCGGAATGCAGCCAGCCGTCGACGATGGCCTCGGCGGTCTGTTCGGGACGGTTATAGTAGCCAGCCATCAACATCGGACTGCGACCGCAGATCTCGCCCACCTCACCGGGCCCAAGATCGTTGCCGTCCGGGTCCAGAATACGCATCTCGACAAACGGCGGCGGCGCCCCCACCGAGCCCTCTTTGCGCATGGAGTCGTTTTTGTCGAGCACCGTCATGAAACCCTCGGTGAGACCGTAGAGCTCGTAGAAGCGGCCCGGCAGCTCCTCGTTGAGGCGCTTTTTGTATTCCATCAGCAAGGGCGCGCCGACGCTCTGGATCATTTCCAGCGAACCCAGCCGCTCGGGTGAATAGTCGGGATGGTTGAGAACGGCCATGACCTGCGAAGGCACCAGCACGATGTGGGTAACCCCACTGCCTTCGATCTCGGCGATCACGCGGGCAGCGTCGAAAGCTTCGTGCACGATGTAGCTACAGCCCAAATACAGCCAAGGCAGGAAGCTGAGCATGGCACCGTTGAAGACCATCGAACCGGCATGCAGCGCCACGCTTTCGGGGGTCATGCGAAAAGCCGAGGCGAACATGGTGGCGTAGTTCGAACGCACGTAGTGGCTATGCACGATGCCCTTGGGAGCGCCGGTGGTACCGCTCGAATACATGATGTTGAAGACATCGTCGTCGCCGAGCCCGGCATCGGGAGGATCGCCGTCGTCGACGCCGGCAATGAAGTCGCTGAAACTCACGAAGCCAGACGGTGCTGCGTTGGTGCCCACCAGCACGTAGCGATCATCGGCGATGGCCGGCAAGGCCGCTCGCACCGCTGCGATGGTATCGGCGAACCCGGCGTCGGCCAGCAGCAGCACGGTATCGGAATCGCGCATAAGCGATTCCAGCCCGCCGGCTTGCAGCAGCGGGCTGCAGGGCACGATGACGATGCCGGTACGGGCCGCCGCGCCGTACATCAGCACCTGTTCAAGGCAGTTGGGCAACAGCGTCGAGACCTTGTCGCCCTTGCTGAGACCGGCCCGCAACAAAGCGTTGGCCAGCCGGTTCACCTCGGCATTGAGCTCCATGAAGCTGAGCCGCCGGTTGCCGATGGCCAGGGCCGGGTGATCGGGGCGGAAGCGCGCGTGGCGCGGCAAGAGGGTTCCGAGATCGATGACTGCCTCCTTGATGGATGAAACGTGAGCCTAGTTGCCGAAGCCCTTATCAAAGACCTCGATATCGCCCTGCGCCAGCCCCCAGGGTTGGGCGCTCTGACTCCAGATGCGGCCAACGGGCTGAAGCCAGGAGGGATCGTCGAGCGACCCCGCCTTGATCGAAAGATGCGTCGGCCGGCCGCTCGAAGAGACGTAGAGCTGACCACCGCAGGTCGGGCAGAAGGCATGGCTGACGACGTTTCCGCTATCGGCCGGGACATCGTAGCTTCGAGGTTCGCCGGTCAGCAGCTCAAAGGTCTCGCGGCGCACCATGACGCCGGTGTGGAAGGCGGTGCCCGAAACCTTGCGGCAGTTCGTGCAATGGCAGTAGTAGACACGGTCGGGCTCGGCCGAGCAGCGATAGCGCACGGCGCCGCAGAGGCAGCCGCCTTCGAAGGGTACGGACATGGGGATTCTTGCCGACTGGTTTCCGGGCCGCCGCCAAAGGTAGGATGTGCGGCGCCCGGGTCAACCCCAAAATGAACAGCAGAGCCACATGTCGCTGGACCAAGCCCTCCTGACCGCCATCCTAGTCGCCGTCTTCGCTCTCTTCGCCAAAGGGCCGTGGCGCTACGACGTGGTGGCCTTCGCGGCACTGCTGCTGGCGGTGCTGCTGGGCGCGGTACCGGCGGGCCAGGCCTTTGCCGGCTTCGGCCACCCTGCCGTCATCACCGTCGCGGCGGTACTGGTGATCAGCCGGGCGCTCTCGAACTCGGGCGCGCTGGATATGGTTTTGCGCCTCTTGGCTCCGGCCACGGCAACGCCCAGCCTGCACGTCGGCGCGCTTTCGGGTGTCGCTGCGGCGGCCTCGGCGTTGATGAACAACGTCGGCGCGCTGGCCCTGATGATGCCGCTGGCGCTGCAATCGGCGGCCAAGGCGGAACGCTCGCCCAGTATCCTGCTGATGCCGCTGTCTTTCGGCTCGATCCTGGGCGGCCTGGTGACAATGATCGGCACGCCGCCCAACATCATCATCGCCACCTACCGCGGCGAACGCCTCGGCGAGCCTTTCTCGATGTTCGACTTCACGCCGGTGGGCGGCGTGCTGGCGCTGGTCGGGTTGATCTTCATAGCCCTCGTCGGCTGGCGCCTGATCCCGGGGGAGCGCCGCGCCCGGCTGACAGCGGCCGAGCTTTTCGACATCGAGGACTACGTGGCCGAAATCAAGGTGCCCAAGGGCTCGGACGCCATCGGCCTGAAGGTGGGCGAGCTGGAGGATTCACCCGAGGATTTCGGCGTCTCGGTAATCGCCATCATGCGCCGCGGCAACCGCATCGTGCGCTGGCTGCGCCGCGAGGCAATCAAGGCCGGCGACATCCTCATCGTCGAGGCCGACCCGGACGGCTTCGATAAGTTCGTCTCGACGCTGGGCCTCGACTTCATCGGCACCGAACAGGCACGAGGCAATCTCCTGTACTCCGAGGACATGGCGTTGATCGAGGCCGTGGTGCCGCCGCGTTCGCGCATCGAAGGCCGGACGCCGGCGCTGGTGCGCTTTCGCAGCCGTTACGGCATCAACCTTCTAGCTGTGGCGCGCCAGGGCAAACCCTTTCGCGACCGCCTGCGCAGCCTGCAATTCCGGGCCGGCGACGTGCTGCTGCTGCAGGGCGAGGAAGATACCCTGGCCGAGGTGGTGGCGGCACTGGGGCTGCTGCCGCTGGCCGAGCGCGGCTGGCAGGTGGGCAAACGACACCAGGCCGGCATCGCCATTGGCGTCTTCGGCCTCGCCATCGTCGCCGCCACGCTGGGGCTAACGTCGCTGCCGGTGGCGCTGTGCGCCGCCGCAGCGTTGATGGTGATGGCCAACCTGGTACCGGCGCGCGAGCTTTACGAGGCCATCGATTGGCCGGTAATCGTGCTGCTGGGCTCGATGATCCCGCTGGCCGGCGCGCTCGAAGCCTCCGGCACCACGGAGCTGGCGGCCCGGGGGATTCTCGCCGTGGCCGGTGGCCTGTCGCCGGTGCTGGTGCTGGCGCTGTTGCTGGTCGTCACCATGACGCTTTCCGACATCCTCAACAACGCCGCCACGGCGCTGGTCATGGCGCCCATCGCCAGCAGTCTGGCAACCAGCATGGGGGTCTCCTCGGACGCGTTCTTGATGGCGGTGGCGGTGGGCGCGAGCTGCGCGTTCTTGACTCCCATAGGGCATCAGAACAACACCCTGGTGATGGGACCGGGAGGATACCAGTTCGGCGATTATTGGCGCCTGGGCCTGCCGCTGGAGGTACTGCTGACCCTTGTCGCGGTGCCCATGATCGTCTGGATCTGGCCGCTATAGCTTGCGGAGGGCAGCGCCAAGTCGCACAATCACGCTTCTTCCGAAAAATACCGTATCGAGTCCCGCATGACCGCCCAACCTGCGCCCAGCGCCGCCGACAGTGACGACACCATCGAGCAGATTCGCCAATCGGTGCGAGCGCTGTGTGCCGACTATCCCGGCGAATATTGGCGTGAAAAGGACCGCGAGCGCGGCTATCCCACGGAATTCGTCAAAGCGCTGACCGAAGCCGGATTCCTGGCCGTGCTGGTGCCCGAACAGTACGGCGGCTCCGGCCTGCCGCTGACCGCCGCCGCCGCCATCCTGGAAGAAATCAACAAATCCGGTGCCAACAGCGGCGCCTGTCACGCCCAGATGTACATCATGGGCAGCCTGCTCAGGCACGGCAACGACGAGCAGAAAGAGACCTGGCTGCCCAAGATCGCCAGCGGTGAGGTACGGCTGCAGGCCTTCGGCGTAAGCGAGCCGTCCAGCGGCACAGATACGCTCAGCCTACGAACCACGGCCGTCCGTGACGGCGATCACTACGTCATCAACGGCCAGAAGGTCTGGACCTCGCGGGCCGAGCACAGCGACCTCATGCTGCTGCTGGCCCGCACCACGGCCCGCGACAAGGTGGAAAAGCGCACCCAGGGACTTTCGGTCTTTCTCGTCGACATGCAGGCCTCGCTGGGCCGGGGCATGACGATCAAGCCCATCCGCACCATGATCAACCATGCCACCACGGAGATCTTTTTCGAGGACCTGCGCATTCCCGCCGGAAATTTGATCGGCCAGGAGGACGAGGGATTCCGCTATATCCTCGACGGCATGAATGCGGAGCGCGTGCTGGTGGCCGCCGAATGTATCGGCGACGCCCGCTGGTTCCTCGAGAAAGCTACGGAATACGCCCGCGAGCGCCAGGTGTTCGGTCGCCCTATCGGCCAGAACCAGGGCATCCAGTTCCCCCTGGCCCGGGCCTATGCCGCCACCGAGGCGGCCAATCTGATGGTGCACGAGGCGGCGCGGCGTTTCGAAGCAGGACTGCCGTGTGGCGAACAAGCCAACATGGCCAAACTGCTGGCCTCGGAGGCGGCCTGGCAGGCCGGCGAGGCCTGCATGCAAACCCACGGCGGCTTCGCCTTCGCCGAGGAATACGATGTTGAGCGCAAATGGCGCGAGACACGGCTCTATCAGACGGCGCCGATATCGACCAACCTGATCCTCACCTTCCTGGCCGAGCGCGCGCTGGGTCTGCCCCGATCGTACTGATGGGCGGAGCCTTGAAAGACGTCCTGGTGGTGGCCGTCGAGCAAGCCGTGGCGGCACCTTATTGCTCGTCGCGCCTCGCCGATGCCGGCGCCCGAGTCATCAAGGTGGAGCGCCCGGAAGGCGACTTCGCGCGGCACTACGATGCCGTGGCCGGCGGCCACAGCGCCTATTTCGTCTGGCTCAACCGAGGCAAGGAATCGCTCAAGCTCGACTTCAAGCAGCCCGACGATGCGGCGCTTTTGGATCGCCTGTTGGCCCGCGCCGACGTCTACATCCAGAACCTGGCGCCCGGCGCCGCCGAGCGCGCCGGCATCGGCTCGGCCGANNTGCGCCAGCGCCANCCCCGCCTCNTCACCTGCGANATNTCGGGCTACGGCGACGACGAGCGGGTGAGCCATATGCGGGCCTACGACATGCTGATTCAGGCCGAGGTGGGCCTGGCCTCGATTACCGGAATCCCCGCGGCGCCAGGCCGCGTGGGCGTCTCGGTGGCCGATATTTCCTGCGGCATGTACGCCTGTGGCGCCATCCTCGAAGCCCTGCACGAGCGCCATCGCACGGGCCAGGGCAAGGGCCTCAAGGTCTCGCTGTTCGACGCCCTGGCCGACTGGATGGCGGTGCCGCTCTTGTACCATGCGGCGGGCCGGCCGCCGGAGCGCATGGGATTGCATCATCCCGTGCTGGCACCCTATGGCGCCTATGCGGCAAAGGGGGGCGAGCTCATCGTGCTGTCGATCCAGAACGCCCGCGAGTGGCAGCGCTTTTGCGCCGACGTCCTGGAAAGGCCGGACCTCGCCGACCACGAACTGTTCCACGACAACCCGGCCCGGGTGACCAATCGCCAGGCGCTGGATCAGGAAATCGAAGCCGTCTTTTCGGCCCAAGACCGCCAGGTGTTGGTGGAGCGTCTGAAACGCGGGCGGGTGGCCTACGGTGCCGTCAACTCACTTGACGATCTTGCACAACATCCGGCGCTCCGGCTGGTACCGCAGCCCGTCCCGGGCGGCAGCGTAGACGTCGTGGCGCCGCCGGCCCGTGTAGTCGGCGAGCCGCCGGAGTTCGCTCCGATCCCGGAGCTCGGCCAGCACAACGCCGCCATAGCTGAGGAATTCGGCGCCGAAGAAAACGACGCCGCGGAATGACCGATGACGGGAGATCCGACATGAGCGATGCCGCCCTGGTCTACGACGACTGGACCGCCAGCCTCGAGGTGCGGGAGGACATTGCCACCCCCACCATGGTTGGCAATCTCGCCGCCGCCCTCGATCGCGACGACGCGGTACCGCAGATCGGCGACCCCATGCCCTGGGGCTGGCATTGGCTCTATTTCCCCAATCAGGACCGCCAGTCCGCGGTCGGTGCCGATGGCCTGACCATGGACAGCGGCTTCATGCCGCCGGTACCCTTGCCGCGGCGCATGTTCGCCGGCGCCCGCATGCGCTTCCAGCGCCAAGTTCGCCTTGGTGATCGCATCCGTCGCGAATCCGAGGTCATCAGCATCAAGGAGAAGGAAGGCCGTTCGGGCAAACTGGCCTTCATCACGGTGGGCTACCGGGTTTTCGATGAAAGCGGCCTCTGCGTCGAGGAGGAACAGGACATCGTGATGCGCGAGGCTGAGGCCAAGCCCGCCACGCCGGCCGCCGCCGAGACCGAGCCGGAGCCCTTGGCCGACGATTGGCAGCAAGAGATCAAACCCGATCCGGTGATGCTGTTCCGCTTTTCCGCCGTCACCTTCAATCCCCACCGCATCCACTACGACGAGCCCTATGCCACGGGCGTCGAACACTATCCCGGCCTGGTGGTGCACGGGCCGCTGACGGCCATTTTGCTGCTCGAACTCTGCCGTGATTCAAGTGGCGGCCGGGCGTTGAAATCCTTCGGTTTTCGGGCCATGCGGCCGCTTTTCGCCACCGCCCCCTTTCGTGTCACCGGCCGTCCCACGGCCGATGGCCGGGGCTGCGACCTGGCCGCCCTGACACCCGAAGGCGCGCTCGCCATGAAAGCCGAGATCGAGTTCGCGGACGATTGAGCCTATCGGGATTGATCCTGACAACGCCACGCCAAAAAGAAGCCAGCCCCTATGGGGGCACAGGGGCTGGCTGGAGGGAGGGGCCATCCCATCCCTCTCCGGGGGGGATAGAAAGGGAGGAGGATGCCCTTCGCAACGGGGCGAACGTAGCCCCGTATATGGTGGCGCCACGGTCAGGGGGGGATGACCCCGGCGCTGATCTTGCTCGATGGACAACACCACTTCGTGATGTCGACCCGATCTTCAGTGTCGCCAGTAGACCACACGATTGTTTCTGCCATATGTCTGTGGTGTATCGGAATTTGATTTTGTTGTTTCTATTGTTGCAAATTGTTACAGGCCTTTGACGGCACAATATTGCCGCGAAAAGCATATGAAGGACGCTGTTTTTCGCCCTGGCGGCGGGCCGATCAGCGTGCTAGGCAAGTTGTCCGCCTTCCCCAAAAGCGCCCGGCTCAAAACAGGAATCCCATGCCATGAGCTATCAGGACATCCTTTACGACAGCGCCGACGGTATCGCCACCATCACCCTCAACCGGCCCGACCGGCTCAATGCCTGGACCCGCATGATGGAACAGGAAGTGCGCCAGGCCGTGACCGAGGCCGGCAGTGACGACGGCGTCAAGGTGGTGCTGCTGACCGGTGCCGGGCGCGGTTTCTGCGCCGGCGCCGACATGGATCTGCTCAGCGCCGTCGACCCGGACAGCGGCCAGGAGCCGCCAAAGACCGCGCCATATGAGGCCACTGAGCTGCCTGATTTCCAGACGCAGTATTCCTATTTTCCGGCCACGCCCAAGCCCATCGTCTGCGCCATAAACGGTCCCTGCGCCGGGCTTGGCCTGGTCATGGCGCTTTATTGCGACGTGCGCATCGCCGGCAGCGACGCCGTCTTCACCACCGCCTTCTCGCGCCGCGGCCTGATCGCCGAGCACGGCATCAGTTGGATGCTGCCACGGCTGGTCGGCCACGCCCACGCGCTGGATCTTTTGCTGACGGCGCGCAAGATCGACGCCGCCGAAGCAGGCCGCATGGGCCTGGTCAACCAGGTGGTGCCTCAGGAGGAACTGGCGGAAGCGGTCAAGGCCTACGTCGACGAACTCGCTACCATGGTCTCGCCGCGCTCGGTCCAGGTGATGAAGCGCCAGGTCTACGGCGCCCAGTTCCAGACTTTGGCCCAGGCCGTGGCCGACGCCAACGTCGAGATGGTCGAATCCTTCAAGAGTGAAGACTTCAAGGAAGGCGTGGCGCATTACCTGGAAAAGCGCGCGCCCAACTTCAGCGGGCGCTAGGCGGCGCCATGAGCAGGCTGCCCGAGCTGAGCGAAGCGGAACTCGACAGCGAGCAGCGCCAAGTGCTCGAGGCCATGCAATCGGGACCTCGCGGCGGTGCGCCGGGCCCACTGGCCATCTGGCTGCAAAGCCCCGGTTTCTGTGATCCGGCCCAGCAGCTCGGTACCTTCGTGCGCTTCGGCTCGTCGTTGCCGCCCCGGCTTTATGAGATCGCCGTCCTGGTGGTGGCCCAGCACTGGCAAACCCAGTTCGAATGGTGGGCCCACGCCCGCCTGGCCCGCGAGGGCGGCGTGGCAGCGGCGACCATCGAAGCTATCAAGGCCGGCGAACCGCCGCCCGATTTGGCCGCGGACGAGCAACTGGTGTACGACCTGGCCATCGAGCTAATTCAGAACCGCCATTTGGACGACGCCCTCTACCGCCGCGCCGTTGATCTTTTGGGCAGCCGCGCGGTGGTCGAGCTGGTGGGCACGATGGGTTACTACACTCTCGTTTCGATGACGCTGAACGCCTTTGAGGTCGAGCTGCCCGAGGGCGAAGAACAGCCTTTTCCAAAGCGCACGTGAGGAAGCCATGATCGACCTTTACACCTGGGGGACTTCGAACGGCCGCAAGGCGTCCATCATGCTCGAGGAATGCGGCCTCGATTACACCGTCCACCCCATCCACATCGGCCAGGGCGATCAGTTCACGCCCGAGTTCATCGCCGTCAACCCCAACAGCAAGATCCCGGCCATCGTCGACCAGGACGCAGACGGCGGGCCCTATACGGTGATCGAATCGGGCGCGATCTTGATGTACCTGGGTGACAAGACGGGCAACTTTTTTCCCGTCGAGCACCGCAAGCGCTACGAGGTCATCCAGTGGCTGATGTGGCAGATGGGCGGCGTCGGGCCCAACTTCGGCCAGGTCCACCACTTTTTGCGATCCGAAGAAGCGCGCAAAGTGACCTACGGCGTCGAACGCTACACCAAGGAAATGCGCCGGCTATACGGCGTGCTGAATACCCGCCTGGAAGGCCGCGACTTCATCTGCGACGACTATTCCATCGCCGACATCGCCACCTTCCCCTGGGTACTGCGCTACGAATGGCAGGAGGTCGACCTGGCCGAATGGCCCAACGTCAAGCGCTGGTTCGATTCCATCCACGCCCGCCCTGCGGTGCAGAAAGGGATTACGATTCCCAGCGCGCCTTGAGCTTTCGCATCCGCGCCCCCCAAAGAGGGTGGAAGCCGGCACCAGCGCTAAACCTTCGCCGCGAAAGCCTCGATCTCGATCAGTGCATCCGGCGAGGCCAGACCGGCGACCACGATCAGGGTGGCCGGCGGATCGACACCAAGCACCTCGTCCCGAGCTGCCCGGAAGGCCGGGATGTGCTCCGTGCTGACGGGGTAGATGACCAGCTTGACGATGTCCTCGGGCGTCATATCGGCCTCGGCCAGGATGGCTACGATATTGCGAAATGCTTGCGCCGACTGGGCCCCCGCGCCCTCGGCCCAAGTGCCGTCAGGCTTGACGCCGACCTGGCCGGCCAGCACCAGCCAGCGCGCGCCCGGCGGCACTTCGCAGCCGTGATGATAGCTACCGACCGGCGCGTGAACGGTGTCGGGATTGAAATGACGATTCATCTTCTGCCTCCGTTGCTTTGGCCTTTGGCCTTATGATCGACGGCCTGCCCGATCTTGGCAACCCGCCCCGGAACACAGCCTGATATCCATGTCGCAATCACGCCGCCCCTCGCTCGCCATATTGATTGCCGTCACTGCCGTCGGCACCTTCACGCTGAACGCCATTCTGCCCTCGATGCCGGGATTGCAGCGCGCCTTCGACACCAACTATGCCGTGGTTCAACTGACGCTGACGGTCTACCTCGCCGGCCTGGCCGTGGCCCAGTTAGTCTACGGGCCGCTCTCGGACCGCTTCGGCCGCCGCCCGGTGTTGTTGGCCGGGTTGGGGATCTTCCTCGCTGGCACGGTGCTTTGTGTGCTGGCTTCAAGCATCGAGACGCTGATCGCCGGGCGCTTGGTGCAGGCCATCGGCGGCGGTGCCGGATTGGTCATGGCGCGGGCCATGGTGCGCGACCTCTATCCGCCCGAACGGGCCGCCGCCATGATCGCCTATTTGACCATGGCCGTGGTGGTGGCGCCGACGCTGGCGCCGGTTGTCGGCGGCTTCCTCGACGACTGGTTGGGCTGGCGGGCGACCTTCGTGTTCATTTTGGCGGTCTCCGTCGTGGTCTGGCTGACCGCCATGGTGTTCGCCCACGAGACCTTGCTCGAGGGCCGCCACCAGGCCGAGTTTGCCAGCTTGTTTCTCTCGTTCGCGCAGCTTTTGCGCAACCGCACTTTCAACGGCTACGCCTTCCAGGTAGCCTTTATTACTTCCGCCTACTTCGCCTTCATGGGCGGCGCGCCCTACATCATGGTCGACCTGATGGGCCGCTCGCCAACCGATTTCGGGCTCTATTACGTGATCATCTCGCTGGCCTACATCAGCGGCAACTTCGTCACCGCGCGCCTTGCCCAGCGTGTGGGTATTCCGAGCCTGGTATGGGCCGGCATCGCCGTCGCGCTGTTTGGCACCGTAGCGCTGGCGGTCGTCGAATTCAGCATCGGCCTGACGCCGCTGACACTCTTTGGCCTGATGTCCATCGTCTCGGTGGGCAACGGGCTGAGTATCGCCTCGGGCACCGCCGGAGCCATCAGCGCCGATCCCCGCCGCGTCGGTGCCGCGGCCGGCCTGGCCGGTTCAATGCAGATCGGCTTCGGCGCCATCGCGTCCTACCTGGCCGGCGTCCTGCTGGCCGACAGCGCGGGACCGCTGGTGGTTCTGATCGTCGTCTGCGTCGCTCTCTCGCTGGGCTCGCACGTCTTGGGGCAACGCCGGGGTCCTGATAGGCTGGCGCCATGAACCAAGGTGAGGCCCGATTTCAGGTTGGCCAGACCGTCCAACACAAACTCTTCGACTACCGTGGTGTAGTGGTGGACGTGGATCCGGTCTACAGCGGCAGCGACGAATGGTACGAGCGCATGGCGTTGTCGCGTCCGCCCAAGGATGCTCCCTGGTATCACGTGCTGGTGGACGAGGCGGTGCACGCCACCTACGTGGCCGAACGCAACCTGCAGAACGATCCCAGCACCGAGCCCATCCGCCATCCTTTGGTTGACGAGTATTTCTCGGGCCTACGAGACGGCCTCTATCTCAACCGCCAAAAAACCAACTAACGCTGCAGCGTCAGCACGCCCTCACGCACCTCGTAGCGCCCGAGACGCCCCAGGAAACTCATGCCGAGCAACGAATGCTTCATGTCGGCTTGGTTGACCGAAGCCCGCACGTCTTCAAGAGCGATGGGCCCGACGGTGACACGGCCGAGCCGTACCGGCGCGCCCAGCACGCTGCCGTTGGCCGTCGCGTAGCGCCGGTCGAATTTGAGTTTGGCCAAATTGAATCCCAGACGTTCGGCGTCGGCCGGACTCAGCACCACGTCGCTGGCGCCGGTGTCGACGAGAAAGCGCAGCGAAGTGCCGTCGACCTCGGCCTCGATGACGAACTGGCCGCCCTGGCGGGCGACAAAACTGACCGAGTTGCCGGCGACGGAGCCACGATGAGGCAGCAGCTCTGCCTGCAGACGGTGATAGAGAGCCAAGGCGTCGTGGCGGAGTGCATAGACCGAGACCAGGACGACGCCGATGGCCAGCCAGATCAAGGCCTGGCGCAGCCACTGGCCGGCGGGTGGGCGCTGACGCCAGGCCGCACCGCTGCCCAGCACGGCCAGCAGCGCCACCAGGTAGACCAGGCGCAACCCGCCCTCCCGATCGTCGAGGGCCTCGGGAAAGCTGAGCACCAGAAAGACCAGCAGCGCTCCCAGCGCCAGACCGGCCAGCAACAACAACAACCAGCCTCTCACGCCCCGCCCTCCAAGGCGGCGGCGATGGCGCGCCGCCGGCGCCACAGCCAGGCCAGACCGAGCAGCATCAGCAAGGCCGCTGCGCCCTGGGCGAGCTGCAGGCCGATGAGCTCGGAGGCGGCGCCGATGACCAGGGCGCCCAAGGCCGGGCCGCCGCGGACGATCATGCCGAACAGGCTGAGCACCCGGCCCCTGAGCGAACCTTCGACCGAGAGCTGCAGCAAAGTTTGTGCGCCGACGGCGACCAGCAACATGCAAAACGACGCCGCAGCGATGGCTGGTACCGCCAGCCACAGCGAGTCGCTGGCGACGAAGAGCAGGACTGCCGCCACGAGCACCAGGGTCGAGACCAGGGCGACGGCCGTCAGACCGGCCGGATCGCCGCGCCGAGCCAGCCAGAGGCCGCCAACGGTGGCGCCGATACCGGCGCTCGAGGTGAGCAACGCCAGGATCTCGGGCCCGCCCTGAAAGACCTGAGCGGCGAAGCCGGGCAACAATTCGGCCAGCGGCCGGGCGCACAGGCTCATCACCACCAACAGCACCAGGATGGGCGCGATGCCGGGATGGCCGGCGGCGTAGCGAAAACCCTCGGCGGCGTCACGCAGCAGGCTGCCGCCGGACTTGGCGGCGCCTCTCTCGGGCCGCAGCCGCAGGCGGCTCAGCACCACCAGGAAGGCGAGGAAGGTGACGGCGTTAGCGGCAAAAGTCGCCTCGACGCCCCAATGCAGGATCACCAGGCCGGCCAGGGCCGGGCCGATGAAGCGCGAGAGGTTGAAGATGCTGGCGTTGAGGGCCACGGCGGCCGGCATGTGGGGCGGCGGCACCAGGCTGGGAATCAGCGCCAACCGCACCGGCATCATGAAGGCGGCGACAAAGCCGCCCACCAGGATCAGCAGCAACAAGACCTCGATGTTGATCCAGCCGGCCGCGGTCAGCAAGGTCAGTATGGCGGCCTGCAGGCAGGCCAGAAGCTGGCCCACCTTGATCAGCTTGAGGCGGTCCCAGCGATCCGCCAAGGACCCCGCCAGCGGCGCGATGAAGACCGAGGGAAACAGATCGGCAAACGCCATGGCGCCCAGCCAAGTGGGCGATTCGGTGAGCTCCCAGGTCAGCCAGCCGACGCCGACGCGCTGCATCCAAAACCCGATCAGCGACACCAAGTTGCCCGCCGAATAGGCGCCATAGGTGGGCACCGCCAGGGCGCGGATGATGGGCGCAAAGCCGGAGCTGCTTGCCGAAACCATGGTCTAGATATACACCAGAGCTCGAATCTGCATAGCGAACCGAGCCCCAGGCCCCGCCCACAGAGAATCCAAATGACCCGAGCCATCGTGCTGCACCCCAACGACAATGTCGCCACCCTCCTGGCCGACGGCGAGAGCGGCCAGGACTGTAGGCTCGAGGGTGAGGCGGACGGCACGCTACGCCTGGGAGACACCGTGGCCTTTGGCCACAAGGTGGCGCTGGCCGACATCGCCGCGGGTGACAAGGTGATCAAGTACGGCGCCCCTATCGGTGGCGCAACCCAGGCCATCGCTGCCGGCCAGCACGTCCATGTCCACAATGTAACTTCGCACTATGGCATCGCCGAGCCGGAGCAGCGTTAGCCTACCTTCTCCAGGCGGTCGAGCCGAAGGCGGTGGCGGCTATCGCAGACCAGGCGGCTGCCACCCAGGGCTGCGGCCAGCACGCCGAACCCGGTGCCACCGGCGATCACGAACATGATCAGGATCTGGTACTTGACCGCCTCGACGGGATCAACGCCGGCCAGAATCTGTCCGGTCATCATGCCGGGCAGCGACACCAGGCCCGAGATCGACATGGAATTGACAATGGGAATGAGGCCGGTGCGATAGGCTTCGCGGCGCGGTACGGTGAGGGCACGGTGGCGATCGTGACCGAGCGCCAGGCGCGCCTCGATGGCCTCGCGCTCCCGCACCACGCCCTCCATCAGCGCGTTCAGGGCCAGCGCCACGCCGTTCATGGTATTGCCCAGCACCATGCCAAAGAGCGGCAACGCAAAACGCGCATCGAACCAAGGGTCGGGCCGAATGGCCGCGGTCAGGGCGAGCAGCGTCACCAGCATACCGGCCGCCATGACGCTGGCCGTTCCCAGGCCGTAGCGCCACGGACCGACCAGCCGGCGGCGCTGGCGGGCCGTCACCTCGCGACCCGCCACCAGCACCATCAGCAGCGCCGCCAGTGCCGTCCATAGTGGTGTAGCTAGTGCGAACAGCAGCTTCAGCACCAGGCCCAGCAGCAGCAATTGCACCACCATGCGCAGCCCCGCCACGATGAGCTGCCGGCCGAGCCCGAAGCCGAGTGCCGTCGAGAGCCCGGCGTTGGCTATCAGCAAGAGCGCCGCCAGGGCCAGGTCGCCGTATCCCAAGGCCAGGAAGGTCATTGGCCCAGCTCGCGCAAAAGGCCGCCCTCGAGGCACAAGCGGCGCCGGGCCAGGCGTTGGATTTGCTCGACGCTATGGCTAACCAGCAGAATCGCAACGCCCGCCTCCAGGCACTGGCTTAGCAGGCCTTCAACCGCCGCCATGGCTTCAGGATCGAGCCCCGAGGTGGGCTCGTCAAGCAACAGAACTTGAGGCTCCTGAACCAACGCCCGCAACAGTGCCAGGCGCTGGCGTTCACCGGTGGAAAGGCGGGCAATCGGCCACTCCAAGGCCGTCGCCGGCAGCCCCAATTGCGCCAGCATTTGGGCCGGATTCGTGGCATCGTCGAAATGCTCGCCCACCTCTTCGGCCCACCAGCCGGCATTGGCCGCCAGGTAGGTCACGCGCCGGCGCCAAGCCGGGGCCGGCAGCGCCGACCGCGCCACCCCGGCGCAAAATACTTCGCCGGTGTTTTCGTCAAGATCGGCGATGGCCCGCAACAGCAGCGTCTTGCCCGCCCCCGAAGGCCCGCTCAACCCGACGCATTCGCCACCGGCAACGTCAAGCGTGGCCGGCGCTAGCCCCGGCCGCTGCAATCCCTCAACGCTGAGCATGCCCCCTCCGCGATTCGAGCCCACAGTATAGCATCGGCCGCGGAGGACCAGCCGAGCGTGCCAATCGGCTCCGGAAAAACTAGTGCCGGATACGATTTCCAGGTTGGGATTTGGCCGCCGCTAAATACCCGGTCAAACCTCAATCGTCGGCAAACTTCGGTGGACGTTTCTCGAGCATTGCTGAAATCGCTTCCTTGTGGTCAGCGGCGTGATGGGCCAAAGCCTGCATGCCGGCCGACATCTCCAGCAACGTTTCGAATTCGACGCGCTGGCCCTCGCGGATCAGGCGCTTGGCCATGCGCAGCGCATGCGGCGGGTTGACGGCAATGCGTCCGGCCAGTTCGTTGGCAGCGCCCAGCAGCTCCTCGGGTTCGACCACCCGGGACACCAGGCCGAACTCGAGAGCTGCCTGGGCATCGTAGCGATCGCCGGTGAAGGCCATCTCCGAGGCCCGGGAGAGCCCCACCGCGCGCGGCAGCAGCCAGGCGCCGCCGTCGCCGGGGATCAGGCCGAGCTTGACGAAGGCCTCGGAGAACAGCGCCTTGGTCGAAGCGATGCGGATGTCGCACATGGTCGTGAGATCGCAGCCGGCGCCGATGGCCGGTCCGTTGACGGCGGCGATGGCCGGCACTTCGAGACCATAGAAGGCAAGTGGCATGCGCTGGATACCTTTGAGGTATTTGTTGCGCAGCTCGGCCGGGGTGCCGCCGAATTCGCTGGCCGATTTGTCGATGTCCTTGAGGTTGCCGCCGGCCGAGAAGGCGGACCCGGCACCGGTCAAGATCACCACCCGTACACCCTGGTCGGCGTTGATGCGGTCGCAATTTGCCACCAGGCCCTCGACCACCTCCTCGACCAAGGCGTTGCGCATCTCGGGCCGATCCATGGTCAGAGTGACGACATGCCCCTCTTGTTCATAACGCACCGCATCCGGCATCAGTTTTTCTCCATTCCTGTCCATTGGGCTATGTAGTCCGGCAACTCGATGCCGGCTTTGAGATCGGGATCGGGCACGGGCGCCTCGGCCACCAGCTTGACCGGCACCGTGCCGGCCCAGACTTCGAGGTCGTAGTCGGGCGCATCGTCGATGGGCGGGCCGGAACGGATCTTGGCCGAGGCCTCTTCGATTTCCATTGCCACCACGGTGGTTGCCTTGAGTTCCTTGGCGTTGGCCGGACGGATTTCGGCCGTGCGGCCCGGCATGACGCGCTCGACGAAGATCTCCAGCGCCGCCTCCTTGGCCGCCTTATCGTTGATGGCCCGGGCCCGGCCGAAGGCCATCACGGAGCGGTAATTGAAGCTGTGGTGGAAGCCGGAGCGGGCCAGCACCAGGCCGTCGAAGTGGCTCACTGTGAGGCAGGCCGGCAGGCCCTCGGCCATACGCTTGATCATGCGGCTGGCGGCTGAGCCGTGCCAAAAGAGAGTGTCACCTTCGCGCCAATAGGAAGTCGGCGTCACAAAGGGTTGGTCGTCGAGGACATAGCCGACGTGGCACATGAAACTCGAATCGAGTACGCCATAAATGGTCTCGCGATCGTAGTTGACGCGCTTCGGGGCCCGGCGGCCGCGGCTGCGCACCGTCGGCTTGAATTGGCTCATCGGTCTCTCTCCGTCAAATCAGCGGCACAGACTAGCGACAATGGTTTGGCCAGGAAAGGCGGCGATTTCAGGTCAGCTACGACCGGTCCAGCACGGCCCGTACCCGGGCGGCCAAGTCCTTCTTGCCGAAAGGCTTGGTCAAGAGCTCGATACCGGCCAGCCATGTCGCCGCTTCCGCAAGCCCTACAGGAGGAGGCAACTCAACAGCCCACCGGAATCTTGTCAAGATTCGCGCCCGGGCACGGCGCTGGATTTCACACGAGAATTCTGCAAAATAGCCGCAGCGCGATCACCCCAGGACATTCGAGATGCCCGAATCCCCGCTCTACATCATGCTCTGCTCGGCCGAGCACGAAAAAATCCAGATGGCCGCCATGACGGCTTCGGTGGCGGCGGTGTCGGAACGGCCGGTCCAGCTTTTCATCTCGATGGGCGCTATTTTCGCCTTCGACGGCGAGGCCGACGAGGCGGAGCGCTACCGGGGCGGCGAGATGTCGGATTTGATGAAGGCCAAGGGGGCGCCCGATGCCATCGACCTGCTGCGCCAGGGGAGGGACTTCGGCGAGCTAACGGTGTACGCTTGTTCGATGGCGCTCGATATCAACGGCTGGGGTGAGGAGCGGCTGGTTGACGGCTTGTTCGACGGTGCGCTGGGGCTGACCCGGTTCCTCTCCGACGCCGAAAGCGGCCAACTCATGACCTTCTAGGTTCACGTTGAGCCGCACCGAGGGAGACCCGACCTATGAGCGAACGCCACAAAATCGACGCCCGGGGCGCCTATTGCCCGGGACCGTTGATGGAACTCATCGCCAAGCTCAAACTGGTCGAGATCGGCGACCAGATCGACGTCTGGTCGTCCGACAAGGGCTCGTCGAACGAGATCCCCGAGTGGGTGACCAAGGTGGGCCACGAGATGGGTGAAATCACCGAATGCGACGGCTATTGGAGTGTCGTCGTCATTAAGGCAAAATAGCGAAAATCAAAATATCCAAAACACGCAAGGGAGGCACAGGAGTATGGGCAAACAGGTATTGATCGTCGGTGGCGGCCTGGCCGGCACCATTATTGCCAACGGGCTTTGCCGCCATCTCGGTCAGGAGCTCAAATCGGGTGAGGCCAGCATCACCATGCTGGGCAACACGGACACCCACATGTACCAGCCTGGGCTGCTGTACATTCCCTTCGGCCGCTTTCGCGAATCAGAGCTTTTTCGCGACCAGCGCAAAGTGCTCGACCGGCGCGTCCATTTCCACATCGATGCCGCTACGGCCATTGACGTCGAGGCCAACCAAGTCACTACAGAATCGGGCAAGAGCTATTCCTACGACTACGTGGTACTGGCGACCGGCTCGCGCATCCGGCCGGAAAACATTCCCGGCATGGCCGAGGGGGCGCACTGGTTCTATGACCTGGATGGCGCGCGCAAGATGCGCGAGGCACTGGACGATTTCGAGGGCGGCAAGATCGTGGTCAACGTCAACGCCCCGCACAAATGCCCGGTGGCGCCACTGGAAGTCAGCTTCATGCTTTACGACTATCTCAAGAACAAGGGCGTGGGCGACAAGACCGAGATCACCTACACCTATCCCATCGGCCGACTACACGCCTTGGAGCCGGTGGCCGCCTGGACCCAGCCCGAATTCGACAAGTACGGCATCAAATACGAGACCTTCTTCAACACCAAAGAGGTCGACCCAAGTGCCAAAACCATCTCCTCGGAGGAGGGCGTGACGCTGGATTACGACCTGTTGGTCACCATCCCGCCGCACTCGGGCGCCCAGGTCATCGAAGATTCCGATCTTGGCGCCGGCGGCTGGGTGCCAACCGAACGAGAGACGCTCTTGCGCGAAGGCTCGACCAATGTCTTCGTGGTCGGCGACACCACCAACATCCCGATCTCCAAGGCCGGCTCGACGGCACATTTCGAAGCCGACACCATCATCGACAACCTGTCGTCGCTGATCTCGGAGGGCCGCTGGTCGCGCAATTACGACGGCAAGGTCTACTGCTTCGTCGAAACCGGCATGGACAGCGGCACCTACGTCTGGTTCAACTACGAGACACCGCCCAACCCGGGCGCGCCCTCACAGATGATCCATTGGTTCAAGCTGGCCTATAACCGGCTCTACTGGCTCTCGGCCAGGGGTCTTTTGTAGGGGTAGAGATCATGACCGATAGCATGATTCCCAACACGCCGCAGGACGAGGTCTCGCGGCTCATGCAGGCGGCCGGCGATGCATTGACGGACAGCATGGTCGAACGCCTCAGCATCACCGCCTCCAACGCCCTGGAGGTTGTGGACAAGCTCAACGACGAGGACACCAAGGATGCCATCCTGACGGCGCTCGACCGCCTCGGCGAATTGCACCGCATAGGCGCTTTGGGCACACTCTTCGACACCGTAGCGCTGCTGCACGCGGCCCGTTCGGCTTCGACCGACAACATCGTCGAGCGCCTCTTCACCTTCATCGAGCACATGCTCAACACGGTGGGCAACGAGAACCTGGCCAGCCTGGTCGACGATGCCCGAATGGCGCTCGACGAGGCGGTGGAGGAAACCGCCAACCGGCCGGTCTCGGGTGGCATGCTGGCCACGCTTTCGATGCTCGGCAAACCCGAATGCCAGCGTGCGCTGCAGTTCATGCTGTGCTTCACCGACAAGCTGCAAAGCCGCCAGCGCGATCAGGGTTAGGGACCCTGACGGCGGCCAACCAGCCCCTTTGCGACGGCCCCGGAGCCTAGCCGCTCCGGGGCCGGTTACGTTCTGCATGAAGCGCTCTAAAAAAAAGAACCGCATTATCGCCTGGCTGGGCGTCGCCGCGCTGCTGGCGCTGCTGCCGCTGGTCTTCCGAGCACCCATGGCGCTGCTGGTGCTGAACCAGATGGGCACGGCCATCGTGCTGGCGCTTTCCTACAACATCGTGCTGGGCCGGGCCGGGCTGTTGTCGTTCGGCCACGCCATCTATTTCGGTCTCGGCGGCTTTGCCGCGGTGCGCCTGTTGGCTGCCTCGGCGGCCGGTGCGGTAGCCGTTCCGGTGCCTTTCATTCCGCTGGCCGGCGGCGTTGGCGGCCTGATCTTCGCGCTGACTTTCGGCAGCTTTTCGGTCAAGCGAACCGGTATCGGCTTTGCCATGATCACGCTGTGCACGGTGGAATTGGTGGTCGCCGCCGGCAGTGTGCTCGGGCGTTTCTACGGTGGCGCCGCCGACCGAACGTTGGCGCCCGCCTTCTTCGGCTTCGATTTCGCCACCGAGATCGAGGTCTACTATGTCATCGCATTTTGGCTCTTTGCCAGCCTGCTGGCAGCCCGGCGATTTCTGCAAACCCCTTTGGGCCAGATGGCGGCGGCGGTGCGCGACAATCCCGAGCGTGCCGCCTATGTCGGCTACAACCCGCGCCTGGTACGCCTGCTGGCGTTCTGCGTCGGCGGATTTTTCGCCGGCATCGCCGGCGGATTGTTTGCCATCAACTACGAATTCGTCGGCGGCGAGACGATCTCGCTGACGACCTCTTTCCAGATCCTGATGATGGCCTTCATCGGCGGCATCGGCAGCTTCATCGGCCCGGTGCTGGGCGCCATCATTTTCACTCTGTTGCAGACCGTGGTCTCGAACTACACCGGGCTCTGGATCCTATATTCCGGCATTCTCTTCGTCGCCGTGGCGCGCTTTGCGCCGGCCGGCCTGGCCGGCCTCATCGAGATGCACGCCCCAGCTGCTAGGGCTGGGCGGTTGGGCCTTTTGGTACGGCCTTACCTGGCGGTTGGTATGCCCGCCGCTGTCTGCCTGGCGGCTTGCGTCGGGCTTCTGGAACTCGCCGATCACTGGCGCGACGCCGAAAGCTGGCAGCTCGAGACATCGCTCTACGGCCTCGTGCTGGACACCGGCGCGCCGCTCGTTTGGCTGGGTTTCGGGCTTGTCGCCGTGGTCGCCTTCGGACTCGCCCGGCACGGCCTGCCGGCACTGCATGAAGCCTGGCACGCAGCCGTTGTCGAGGATGGAAAATCTAACTAACATTCGTTAGACATCAGACAATGCAGAGAGAAAAGATCCCCGCCATGGACACCCAGGACATCATCTACGAAGAGAACGACGGCGTCGCCACAATCACCATCAACCGCCCCAAGGTCTACAACGCCTTTCGCGGCCGCACCGCCGAGGAGATGCTGCAAGCCTTCAGCAAGGCCGGCTGGGACAAGGGCATCGCCGTGATCGTGCTGACCGGTGCCGGCGGCAAGGCCTTCTGCACCGGCGGCGACCAATCCGGCGACGAGCACGATGGCCAGTACGCCGGCCGCGGCACCATCGGCATGCCGGTGGAGGAACTGCACAGCATCATCCGCGACGTACCCAAGCCGGTGATCGCCAAGGTGCGCGGCTACGCCATCGGCGGCGGCAACGTTCTGGCCACGCTTTGCGATCTTACGTTGGCCTCGGAGAACGCCATCTTCGGCCAGGTCGGCCCCAAGATGGGCTCGATCGACCCGGGCTGGGGCACCGCCTACTTGTCCCGTCTGGTGGGCGAGAAGAAGGCGCGTGAGATCTGGTACATGTGCCGGCGCTATTCGGCCCAGGAGGCGGTAGCCATGGGCCTGGCCAATGCCGTCGTGCCCGATGACGAACTCGACGCCGAGGTCGATCGCTGGTGCCAAGAGCTCAAGATGCGTAGCCCCACCGCCATCGCCATCGCCAAGCGCTCGTTCAATGCCGACAGCGAGTCCATTCGCGGCGGCGGCGCACTTGGCCTGCAGGCGTTGAGCCTTTATTACGACACTGACGAATCGCGCGAAGGCGTGACGGCGCTCAGGGAAAAACGCGACCCCGACTTCATGCAGTTCCGCAAATAGAGGTAACGGTTGAGGATCACCGCGCATGGACTTTTCCTTCACCGAGGAACAGCAGGCGATCCGCGAAACTGCCCAGCGTTTCGCCAGGGACCGCATCGCGCTGGACTACAAAAAGCGTGAGGAAGCAGGCTGCCTCAATCGCCGGACGATGCGCGAGATGGGTGAGCTTGGGTTGATCGGCGCCGATCTGCCCGAGGAATATGGTGGCCTGGGGACCGACGCCGTCACCGCCGGCATCGTCATCGAAGCCATTGCGCACGCCGACCTCTCCCTGAGCTACGTGCAGTTGAGCAACGGCCTGATGGGCAGAATCATTGCCGGGCACGGCCAACCCGAGGTGGCCCGCGAGCTGATACCAAGGATGACCGGCGGCGAGATCATAGTGGGGCTGGGCTTGACCGAACCACGCGGCGGCTCCGATGCCGCCGGCCTTGTCGTCAAGGCCAGCCGCAACGGTGAGAACTACGTCCTCAGCGGCGAGAAGACTTCGGCTTCGGCGGCCGATCAGTCCGAGCACATGGTGGTGCTGGCGCGTACCGGCACGGTCGAACAGGGGGCCGGCGGCGTCACCGCTTTCGTCGTGCCTCTGGACAGCCCCGGCGTCAATCTGTCGCGCATCGATGACGTGGGCACGGTCGCGATCGGCCGCGGATCGGTCTTTTTCGATGACGTCCAGGTGCCCGAGCGCCTGCGGCTGGGAGGGGAAGGTGACGGCTTCCGCCTGATCATGAACGGTTTCGACTACAGCCGAGCGCTGATCGGTCTGCAATGTCTGGGTCCGGCACGGGCCTCCCTCGAAGAGACCTGGGAATACGTCACCCAGCGCCAGGCCTTCGACAAGCCCATCGCCACCTACCAGGGCGTGACCCAGCCGCTGGCCGAGGCCGAGACCTTGATGGAGGCGGCCCGACTGCTTTGCTACAAGACGCTCTGGCTTCGCGACCGGGGGCTGCCCCACACAGCCGAAGCGGCCATGTGCAAGTGGTGGGTACCTCAGGTCACCTTCGATATCATTCAGCGTTGCCTGATCACCCACGGCCATTACGGTTACGCCAAAGACCTGCCCCATCAGCAGCGCCTGCGCGACGTGCTCGGCCTGCAGATCGGCGACGGCACAGAGCAGATCCAAAAGATGGTGATCGCGCGCGAAAAGATCGGCCGCGTCGCAGTCCCCTACTAGCACTCAGGAGCCAATCATGGATTTCTCCCTCAGCGAAGACCAGATCGCCATTCAGGATACGGCCCGGCGCTTTGCCGCCGATCGCCTGGCGCCCGACTACCAGAAGCGTGAGAACGAAGGCGGTTTCGACCGGGGTCTCCTGCGGGAGATGGGCGGGCTCGGCCTGATCGGCATCTGCTTGCCCGAGGAATACGGCGGCCTGGAGCAGGACGCCCTGACCACCGGCGTGGTCATCGAAGCGATTGCCGGGGGCGATTTCAACGTCAGCTACATCCAGCTCATCAGCAACCTCCTGGGAACCATCGTGGCCGAGCACGGCCAGCCCCACGTGGCGGCCGAAGTGGTGCCCAAGCTGTGTGCGGGCGAGGAGCTGATCGCGCTCGGCCTGACCGAACCGGGCGGCGGCTCCGATGCCGCCAATTTGACCGTCAAGGCACGGCGCGAAAACGATGTCTACATCCTTGATGGCGAAAAGACCTCGTGCTCCATGGCCGACCAGTCGCAAGAGATCATGGTGCTGGCCCGCACCGGCACGGCCGAGGAAAAGGCCCACGGCATTACGGCATTCCTCGCCCGCTTGGACAGCCCGGGCGTCAGCACCGGCCGCTTCGAGGATATGGGGACGAAGGTGGTCGGCCGGGGTTCGGTCTTCTTCGACGGTGTCCGCGTGCCCGCCGAAAGGCGGCTGGGCGATGAAGGCGACGGCTTTCGCCAGATCATGAACGGGTTCGACTACAGCCGCGCGCTCATCGGGCTGCAATGCATCGCCGCAGCCCAGGCGTCCTTGGACGAGACCTGGGAGTACATTCAGCAGCGTCAGGCCTTCGGCCAGCCCATCGCCAAATACCAGGGCGTGACCCAGCCCCTGGCCGAGGCCGAGACGCTACTCGAGGCAGCCCGGCTGGTTTGCTACAAGACGCTGTGGCTGCGCGACCATGGCATGCCCCACACCTCGGAAGCGGCAATGTGCAAGTGGTGGGCGCCGCAGGTGGCCTTCGACGTCATCCACCGCTGCCTGATCACCCACGGCCACTACGGCTATGCCAAGGACCTACCCCACCAGCAGCGCCTGCGCGACGTGCTCGGCCTGCAGATCGGTGACGGCACCGAGCAGATCCAGAAGATGATCATCTCGCGCGAGAAGATCGGCCGCGTGGCGGTCCCCTACTAATAGCCACCTGCGCACTCTCAGGAGGGGTTTATGGAATTTTCCCTCAGCGACGACCAGATCGCCATCCAGGATACGGCCCGGCGTTTTGCCACCGATCGCCTTGCGCCCGACTACCAGAAGCGCGAAACGGATGGCGGTTTCGACCGCGACCTGCTGCAGGAGATGGGGGGGCTGGGCCTGATCGGCATCAGCCTGCCCGAAGAATACGGCGGCCTGGAGCAGGATTCCGTTACCACCGGAGTGGTCATTGAGGCCATCGCCCAGGGCGACATCAACGTCAGCTACGTCCAGCTCATCAGCAACCTGTTGGGCACCATCGTGACGCAGCACGGCAATCCCGAGCTGGCCGCCGAAGTGGTACCCAAGCTGTGTTCGGGAGAGGTCTTGATGGCGCTCGGCCTGACCGAGCCCGGCGGTGGCTCGGACGCCGCGAATTTGCGCCTCAAGGCTCGACGCGAAGACGACGTCTACATCCTCGACGGCGAAAAGACCTCGATCTCGATGGCCGACCAGTCACAGGAAATCATGGTGCTCGGCCGTAGCGGCGCGACCGACGAGAAAGCCCATGGCATCACCGCCTTCCTGGTGCCCCTGGACGCCCCGGGCATCAGCACCGGCCGCTTCGAGGACTTGGGGGCGACTGTGGTTGGCCGGGGTTCGGTTTTCTTCGACAGCGTTCGCGTCGATGCCGAGCGCCGCCTGGGCAAGGAGGGCGACGGCTTTCGCCAGATCATGAGCGGCTTCGATTACAGCCGGGCGCTGATCGGCCTGCAGTGCATCGCCACCGCCCGGGCCTCGCTGGAAGAAACCTGGGAGTACGTCACCCAGCGCCAGGCCTTTGGCCAGCCCATCGCCCGATACCAGGGCGTGACCCAGCCGCTGGCCGAGGCCGAGACGCTACTGGAGGCGGCAAGGCTGCTCTGCTTCAAGACGCTCTGGCTGCGCGACAACGAGTTGCCCCACACCTCAGAGGCGGCGATGTGCAAGTGGTGGGCACCGCAGGTCGCCTTCGACGTCATCCACCGCTGCCTGATCACCCACGGCCACTACGGCTACGCCAAGGACCTGCCCCACCAGCAGCGCCTGCGCGACGTGCTCGGTGCGGAGATCGGCGACGGCACCGAGCAGATCCAAAAGATGGTGATCTCGCGCGAAAAGATCGGCCGCGTGGCGGTCCCTTATTAGGCGGAGGAAACAATGAACGACACGGCAAAGCATGACGTATTGATCGAAACCGAAGGCGGCGTCGGTGTGGCCATCCTCAACCGGCCGGACAAGTTCAACTGCGTCTCGACGGGTATCGTCAGCGGCCTGATCGGAGCGCTCGAACGATTCGAAGCCGATCCCGCCATCCGCGTTATGTTGATCCGGGCCAACGGCAAGCAGTTTTGCACCGGTGCCGATCTCGACGAGGTGACGGCGGCGCGCCAGAGCGAGGGCGACTTCCAGGCTTTTCTCAGCCGCGGCCATGCCATGCTGCGCCGGCTCGAAGCCAGCCGCATGCCTGTCGTGGCTGCGGTGCACGGCCTGGCCCTGGCGGGCGGGCTGGAGCTGATGATGTCGTGCGACGTGGTTCTGGCCGCCAAATCGGCACGCTTCGGTGACCAGCATGTCCAATACGGCTTGCTGCCGGGCTGGGGCGGCACCCAGCGCTTGCCCCGCCTGGTCGGACTGCGGCGCGCCATGGAACTGATGTACAGTGGCCGTTGGCTGGATGCCGAGGAGGCCCGGGACTGGGGCCTGGTCAACGAAATCGCCGAAGACGCGGCACTGGTCGAGACCGCCATGGAATTCTGCCGCACTCTGGCGTCCCGCAATCCCGAGGGCCTGGGCTGGATGAAACGCCTGGCACGGGACGGCCTCGAAGGCTCGCTCGACGCCGGCCTGACGCTGGAGGAGGAGAACGCCGCCAAGGCCCAGCTCACGGAAAACACCAGCGAGGGCCTGGCCGCTTTCAAGGAACGCCGAGTTCCGGTCTTCAAGTAGATGTCAGAGGTCAGTGGTCAGATGACAGAAACCCGATCTCTGAAATCTGACATCTGAAGTCTGGCATCTAAGCTGCGAGCTTCTCCGCCTCGCTCGTCACCTCCTCGAGAATCGGCTGCATGTCGAGGACCAGGGCGAAAGCCAGGCCGTCCTTGCCGCTGAGCTCGATCAGCGCTGCCGGATCGTCACGGAAAAAGGCCCGCTCGCCATCCGTCATGAGAAAGCGTGCCGGCAGGCGGCCCGGTTCGATGCCCTGCATCAGCTTGGCATAGGCCGCCTGCACCCGACCCAGCCGGGCCACCGGAATGCCGCGTTCGAGCAGCCGATTTAGGGCGCGCAGCAACACGGCGTCAGCGAAACTGTACAGCCGTTTGCGCCCCCGCCCGGGATTGGGCCGCACCGAGGGCCGCACGATACCGTTGCGGGCCAGGTAGTCGACCATGGTGCCGCTGCGAAAACGCCCGAGACGGGCCGCCTCTCCGAGCGTGAAGTACTGCCTGAGCGCCATGAATTTTCCTCCTAAGATTCCTAGTTCAGCGCTGAACTAGAAATTATTCTCCCACAAATACAGATATTTTGCTAGATTATTCACATTCAACGCCGATCAAGAGACGAGCAACCGGCAAGGCGCGCCGGCTCCATCTTTCATCGCTCCGGTTGCCTGGCATGGTCCGGTCGGTCGATACTGGCGCCATGACCGTGGACAGCCTCAACACCCGGTTCGAAGCTGTCGCGGCGCGAAAGCACGGCGCCGTGGCTCTGATCTGTGGTGAGCGGGAAATTACCCTCGCCGAGCTCATCGAGGAGGGCCGCCGGGTGGCCGCCGGTCTGGCCGAACGCGGCATCTCGGCCGGCGACCGGGTCGCCGTCTGGATGCCCAACGCACCTGCCTATTTGGCGTTGCTGCTGGCCTGCGCCCGGCTGGGTGCCATTTGCGTCAACGTCAACAGCCGCTTTCGCAGCGCCGAGGTTGGCGACATCGTCGGCCGTTCGGGCGCCCGCATGCTGGTTTTCTGGCCGGGCTACCGTGATATTGCCTTTGCCGACATTTTGGCTCAGGTCGACCCCGAGGTGATCGCCGGGCTCGACGCCGTGGTGAGCTATGGCGAGGAGGACGACGACACGGAAATCACACCGCCGTCGCTGCCCCAGGGCGTGGACCATCTGGCGTACGACGAATTGGCGGCAGCGCCGCCCCTTGCGGAAGACCGGGGCGGCCGCAACTGCGGCTTCGCCATCTTCACCACTTCGGGTACCACCAGCGCGCCCAAATTCGTGCTGCACCGCCAGGCCTCGATCATCGACCACGCCGCCGAGGTGGTGCCGGCTTTCGGCTATGACGCACCTGATACCTCGATCCTGCTAATGCTGCCGCTGTGTGGCGTCTTTGGCTTCAGCCAGGCCATGGCGGCGCTGCAATCCGGCGCGCCGCTGGTCATGCTGCCGTCGTTCGACGAGGTGGTGGCGGCCCAGGCCATCCGGCGCTACCAGGTGACGCAATGCAACGCCGGCGACGACATGATCGAGCGCCTGCTGGCGGTCTACGACGACCCCGTGCCCTTCCCATCGCTTCGCTTCATGGGTTTCGGCGCCTTCAACGCGCCGGCCGAGCAGACGGTTCGCCGTGCCGAGCAGCGTGGCCTGACGCTTTGTGGCGTTTATGGCATGAGCGAGGTGCAGGCGCTGTACGCCATTTCCGATCCCTCCTGGCCTGCCGACAGGCGCTCGCAGGCCGGCGGTCTGCTGATCTCGCCGCGGGCCGAGGTGCGCGTGCGTGACAACGAAAGCGGCGAGCTTCTGCCGCTCGGCGAAACCGGCGAGCTCGAGCTCAAGGGCCCGAGCCTGATGCACGAATACTTCGAAAACCCTGAGGCCAACCAAAAGACCCTGACCGAGGACGGCTTCGTGCGCAGCGGCGATCTGGGCTTCTTGATCGAAGGGGGGTTCGTCTTCCTCACCCGCATGGGCGACGCCATCCGCCTGGGCGGCTTCCTCGTCAGCCCGGCCGAGATCGAGGAGGTGGTCGAGGCCCACCCCAGCGTCTCGGCGGTGCAAGTGGTGGCTGTCGAACACGAGGGCCGCAACCGGCCCATCGCATTTGTTCTGGCCGAAGCGGATTCCGAAGATGCTTTCGACGAGGAAGCAGCCTACGCCTTCTGCCGCAGCCGCATCGCCAAATTCAAGGTGCCGGAGCGGTTTTTCGCCGTCGACGAATTCCCTGCCACCATCGGCCCCAACGGCACCAAGATCCAGAAGGGCAAGCTGCGCGAGATGGCGCTCGAACGCTTACAGGGAGGCACAGCGTGAACCTGGCGGCCCGCTTCGAGCGCCTGCCCGACTTGGTCAACGGCGATAGCGATTTGCTGCGCCGTGGCCGCTTCCTGACAGTCGATTTCCTGGTTGAGATCGGTGAAGAGGCGTTCCAGGTTTCGGTCGACCAAGGTCGCATCGCGCTGAGCCGCGGTCCGGCGCTATTGCGCTCGCACTGCTTTTCCATCGCCGCCAGCGAAGCCGCCTGGCAGGCCCACTGGACCGACCCACCGGCGCCCGGCTGGCATGACCTGTTTGCCATGACAAAATCCGGCGCCGCCCGCATCGCCGGCGATCTGCAGCCCTTTATGGCCAATCTCCAGTACCTCAAAGACGTGCTGGCAAAACCCAGATCGGCAATCTGATGGCCGAGCTTGAACCCATTGTCGGGCGCTACCTCAAGCTGGAAATCGAAGGCCGGGCCCAGCGCCTCTATTTCGAGGAGGCGGGCCAGGGCATCCCCCTGGTGTGCCTGCACACCGCCGGAGCCGACGGCCGCCAGTTCCGCCACCTGATGTGCGACGACGCCGTCACCGAGCACTACCGGGTGCTGGCCTTCGATCTACCTTGGCACGGCAAATCGAACCCGCCTGTCGGCCACCAGCGCGAGGACTACGAACTCACATCGGCCGGCTACATAGCGATCATTCGGGCCTTCATCGCGGCGCTTGGGCTGGAGCGGCCGGTCGTTCTGGGCTGTTCCATCGGCGGCCGCATCGTGCTGCATCTGGCGCTCGAGTTCGCTGCCGAATTCCGCGCCCTGATCGGCCTGGAGGCGGCGGCGGCGCAACAGCCATGGTACGACACCACCTGGCTCAACCGGCCTGACGTTCACGGCGGCGAGGTTTGCGCGGCACTAGTCTCCGGCCTCATCGCCCCCCAGGCACCCGACGAGAGCCGCCATGAGACGCTGTGGCAATACAAGGTCTCCGGCCCCGGAATTTTCAAAGGCGATCTTTACTTCTATCGCGTCGAGCCCGACCCAAGGGACCGGGTCGGTGAGATCGACACCGATGTCTGTCCGCTCTATCTGCTGACCGGCGAATACGATTTCTCCTGCGAACCCGGTGACACCCTGGCCACAGCCGAAAGCATCGAGGGCGCCCACGTCGAGATCATGAAAAATCTGGGCCACTTCCCCATGAGTGAGCACCCCAAGCAGTTCCGCCGCTACATCCTGCCGGTACTAGACGAAATCCGCGGCTGAAGGAATTCGACCATGGATATCTCAACCTGGATCGAACGCTGGGCCGCCTTCGCCCCCGAGCGCCCGGCGCTGCGCTACGCGGGCCAAGATATCTCGTACGCCTCCCTGGCCGAACGTATCGAAAATCTGGCCGGAGCGCTGGCGGGCCTCGGTGTGGAGCGCGGCGACCGGGTGGCGCAGCTCGGCTACAACAGCCCCGAGATCATCGATCTGTTGTTCGCCTGCGCCCGCCTGGGGGCCATCATGGTACCGCTGAACTGGCGCCTGGCCGGGCCCGAAATTGCTTACATCCTCGACGATAGCGAGCCCAAGGTAGTCGTGGCCGAGCCCGATTTCATCGACCTATTGGGGGAGTTGCGGGCGGATCGTAAGGGCATTGCCTGGATCGCCTATGAAGGTGCCGAAGACTGGCAGGACTATCGCTCGCTGCTGGCCGGCGCCGGCGCGCCGCCACGGGACGGCGACCCCGATGATGCGCTGCTGATCGTCTACACCTCCGGCACCACGGGCCGGCCCAAAGGAGCGGTGCTGGACCAGAACGCGCTATTCCACAACGCCGTCAATGGCGCCGCCGCCTTCGATCTTGGCAGCCAGGACCGCGTGCTTACGGCCATACCCATGTTTCACGTCGGCGGCCTCAACATCCAGACCACACCGGCGCTGCATGCCGGCGCCACGGTGACGATCCTGCAGAAGTTCGATCCCGGCGAGATGCTGGCCACCATCGCCCGCGAACGCATCACGCTGGCCATCGCCGTGCCGGCCATGCTGGTGGCCTTGATCGGCCATCCCAACTGGGGCAAGACCGATCTTTCCAGCCTCAGGTGCCTGACCTCGGGCTCCTCCACCGTGCCCGACGCCCTGATCACCGCCGTGCTGGCCCGCGACGTAGCCGTCAGCCAGGTCTACGGCAGCACCGAGACGGCACCCACTGTCATCGTCGGGCTGCCCAGCAAGGATCCCGACAAAGCCGGCTCCTGCGGCCATGCGGCATTGCACTGCCAGGCCCGCATCGTCGACGACGATGGAAACGATGTGCCGGCCGGCACGGCCGGCGAGATCGTGGTGCGCGGCGCCAATATCATGCGCGAATACTGGCGCCAGCCTGAGGCCACGAGTGAGGCCTTGCGTGAGGGCTGGTTTCACACCGGGGACATCGGCCACCGGGATGCCGACGGCGCCTTTTACGTCGACGACCGCAAGAAGGATATGATCATCTCGGGCAGCGAGAACATCTACTCGGCCGAGCTCGAATTCGTCCTGGCCGAGTGCCCGGAACTGGCCGAATCAACAGTCGTCGCCCGGCCCGACGAACGCTGGGGCGAAGTGCCGGTGGCGGTCGTTGTCAAGCGCCCGGACAGCGAGATAACGAAAGAAGGGGTCCTCGATCTCTTCGTCGACCGCTTAGCCCGCTTCAAGCACCCCAAGGATGTGATCTTCGCCACGTCCCTGCCTCGAAACGCCATGGGCAAGGTGCTAAAGTTCGAGGTCCGCGAGATGGTGCAGAAAGGCTAAGCGCCTTGGACAACAAGACCAGCAACACCATAGATTTCGCCGCCGCCCGGGAAGCCATAAGATCCTATTCGCTGAAGCGCGGCGCCGTGGCTGTGGGCATCTGCGAGGCCGAACTGGTGGAACGCATCGCGCCGCCGGGTTTCGGACCCCTGGCCATACTGCCTGGTGCGCGTTCGGTGATCTCGATCGGCGTCACCGGCTGCACGCGGGGCACTTGGAAATCCACCGCCAAGGTCATGACTTTCATCGGCAACAGCGTCGGGCCGATCTACCGCGCCTCGTTCGGACTTTCCTTCTTCATCGAGAAGACGTTTGGCTACCCCTCGATCTTCGTGCCACCGCACGTCGATCCGGAATACGGCGCTCGCGTTCCCATCCAGAGCCTCAAGCTGCATGCCGAACTGGCCGGCATCGGCGCCCGCTCGATGGCCGGCGATATCCTGCTGCATCCCGAATATGGCTTGCTCTACTACGGCTCGGTAATCACCGAGATGCCGCTGCCGACAGATCCACCGATGGCCGAGAACCCCTGCCCGGCCCCGGCCTGCGTCGAGCTCTACCGCCGCCAGGGCCGCACACCGTGTCAAAAGTTCTGTCCCGTCGACTGCCTCAGCGGCACCATCGACGACACCGGCGAGATCGACGAGATGGTTTGCGACATGGCGCGCTGCGCCGAGATGTGCCAGCAGTACGAAAACATGCCCAACATAATCGACGACGCGATCACGGCGGACGAGGTGCTGGACCGCGAAGAGGCTCTTTACGGCGCCGAAAGCCAGGCATTTTTTTACAAAGTCACGTCTGCCGTCGGCGCCACCCACGCCCAGTGCTTCGAATGTATGCGCGTCTGCCCGGTGGTCACCGGCGCCCCCCAGGCTGACCCCATCCGTATGGGCGAAGCGGCGCGAAAGGCATAAATCCATGCCCTACGGTGTCAGCGAGCGCATGGTCGAGAGCTACGGCGAGGTGATCTGGGACCTCAGCTTGAATATCCAGCGCCGCCGCGGCGACGCCGTGCGCAAGCTCGACTTTGCCGCCATCGAGGCCCAGCGCGAAGGCACGGGCCTGAGCGACGCCGAGATCGCCGGCCGCCTGGGCCTGGCACCGGAACAGGTCACCTTCATTCGCGTGATCAGCGAACGCCGGCGCTTTCGCCGCGACCAGTACCGTAAGCTCTACGCCCTGGGCGGCGGCAAGCGTTACCGCGAGGGCGAGTGGTTTGATCCCGACCGCGATCTGACGCTAAGGCCCGAGGCCGTGCCGCTGCGCGATGCCATGACGCTGGCGCCCGAGCGCATCGCAGCCTACACGGCTGCAGGCTTGTGGGACGGCGAGACTTTGGGATCGTTGTTGCAACGCCGAGCCGCCGAGGCGAGCGACAGCCCGGCGTTCGTAGGCGACAAGTCGCTCAGCTACGACGCACTCGCCGAGCGCGTCGCCCAAGCCGCCGGCGCCCTGGCAGCAGCCGGCCTGGGACGCGGCGAAGTCGTGGGAATTGTCAGCGACGATCCGCTCTTCGGCAATCTCGCCCTACTGGCCTGCGCCTGGTATGGCGCCGTTGCACTACCGCTCTCCCCGGCCCTCGACGGTCGCCAGCGCGCTGCCTTCCTCAGCCTGGCCCGAGCCCGCCTGGCGCTGGAGGACTATAGCGACCTGGCCGGCGGCGGGCCCTGCCCGCCGCAAGTCCCAAGAGCTCACGCCGCCGACCCCGTGGTGCTGCTAGCTAGCGGCGAATACCTGGTGCCGCACAGCCACCAGACCCTGCTGGCCGCCGCCCGCGGCCTGGCTGCCCTGGAACCGAACGGTGTGGCAGCGCCTGCCCTGCCTCACCTGGCAACTCTGGCCCTGGCAGTGGCGCTGCAGGCCGGGGTGCCGCTGGGTGGTGACAACCTGGTTCTCGAAGAGGACAATCTGCTGCTCGATGGCCAGAGGATGCCTTTCCTTTCCTGCCCCGAAGCTCCGGCCCTGGCCTGGGGAGATCCACCGCTGGCCCCGCCAGGCGGTGAGCTGCGCAGCGACGGCGAACGCTACATCGAAACCCGAGGCCCGGGAGTGGCGCCCGGCTATTACGATAACCCCGTAGCCAGCGCCCGCGCCTTCGACGCCGAGGGCTGGTTCAAAACACCTTTCAACGGAGATCCAGATGGCCATGACGCCGCGTGAACGTTTTCTCGCCGCCCTGGACGGTCAGCCGGTCGACCGGGTGCCGGTGGCCAACCCCACCTCGATCATCACCCGCGGCTTGCAGGAAAAGGCTGGTGTCTTTTTTCCCGAGGCCAACTACGAAGCCGAACCCATGGCCGAATTGGCGTTGGCCGGCCACACGATATGCGGCTACGACGCCGTCAGCCCGGCCTTTGGCGCCGGTACGCACGAATCGGCGGCGCTGGGCGTGCCCACACGTTGGGGCGACCGCGACAGCCTGCCGGCCCAGGAAAAGGCCATCTGGTCGCATCCCGACGAGATCGAGATCCCCGACGATTTCCTCGATCGCCCCTCGGTCAAGTCGGTGATCGACGCCATCCGCCTGCTGAAAGACGAAGTGGGCGACCGCGTCGCCGTCATCGGCAAGGTGTTCGGCCCCTGGAGCCTGTCCTATCACACCATCGGCTTGCAGAAATTCCTCATCCAGACCATGAAGGATCCGGGTTTCGTGCATGCCGCGCTGGAGCGCCTGAAACCCATCCCCAAGATGTACGCCCAGGCCCAGATCGAGGCCGGCGCCGACGCGCTGACCTATGCCTGCCACATCACCGCCGACCTGATCCGGCCCAGCGCCGTACCCGACTACGTGTTGCCCATCCACCAGGAAATGGCGGCCGAGATCGATTGCCCGCTGATCCTGCACTGCTGCGGCCGCACCATTGACCGCATCGAGCACTTCAACAAAAACGGCATGGCCGCTTTCCATTTCGAATCGGCCAACGACGCCAAGGAAATGCGCGACCAGGCGGACATGGTGCTGATCGGCAACATCAACAACACCAACACCCTGGTTGCCGGTGAGCGCGAAGACGTGCGGCGTGAAGTCCACTACGCCATAGAGGCCGGCGTCGACATGATCGCCCCGGAATGCGCGGTTCCAGTTACGGCCAAGTTGGAGAACGTCATCGCGGTACGCGACAGCGTCGACGAGTATTACGACGCACTGCATTAGCGAGAGGCCCCATGGCGGGTGACGATCACATCCTGCTGATCGGAGGCTACGGCAATCTGGGCCGCGGGATCGCCAGCCTCTTGGCACCCCGCTCCGTGGCACGGATCACCTTGGCCGGACGCAACGGCGATCGCGCGGCTGCCGCGGCCGCGGCCATCAACAAAGATTTACCGACCGGCCGCGTCGAAGCCCGCTGCCTTGATGTTAGCGATGGCGACGACCTGAAAGCGGCGCTCAAGAGCGTCGACCTGGTCGTGGTCGCCGCCGGCACGATCGAGCACGCCGGGAAAGTGGCGGCTGCCGCGCTGGAAGCCGGCGCCGATTACTTCGACGTCCAGCTCTCCTCACTGCAAAAGCACGATGTGCTCGAAGGCCTGCGCCAGCGGATCGAAAGCGAAGGGCGCTGGTTCGTCAGCGATGGCGGCAGCCATCCGGGCCTACCTGCCGCCCTGGTCCGCCATGCCTCCACCCACTTCGACTCCCTCGAAACCGCTCAGGTCGCGATGCTGATGCAACTCGACTGGCGATCGCTGGAATTCTCCCCGACCACGATCGAGGAATTCATCGCCGAGATTCGCGATTACCAACCGCTCGTCCTGCAACACGGAAAGTGGCAGGCCCTGGGCTGGCGTGATTTCCGCAGATTCGCCTTCGCTGCACCGTTTGGCGAACGCACCTGCACACCGATGTTCCTGCATGAGATGGCCCAGTTGCCATCCCTCATCCCCGATCTCCATGAGACCGGCTTGCACGTCGCCGGGTTCAATTGGTTCGTCGATTACCTGGTGCTGCCGTTCTCTCTAGCCGCCTTCAAGATCTGGCCCAAATCCCGACGCATCAAGCGTGCCCTCGGCGCACTCATGCATTGGGGTCTAAAGGCTTTTGCCAAACCGCCTTACGCCATGATCATGGTGCTCGAAGCCAACGGCCGCCGCGCTGGAAGGCCGGCGTCGCTGCGCCTCGAAATAGGCCACGAGGACGCATACGTTTTGACCGCCGCAGCGGTAACCTCTTGCCTGCTGCAGAGACTCGACGGTAGCCTCTCCCAGCCCGGCCTCTGGTGTCAGGCCACCGTTGTGGACACCGATCGCCTGCTGAACGACCTGCGGGACATGGGCGCCAGCGTCCGCGTCGTCAATTAACCGAGGGATCTGTGTCGCTGCCTGACCTCCTCAGCCGCCGCCTCTCCCCCCTCTTCGTTTGACTCTGTCTGGCCGGCGCGGGTAGATTTGGAGCCTGATATATTAGTTGCGCGGAGGCGTACCGGTGGCCTGGATCGGGGGCGGGCAACCGGCTCCGTAAGGCAAAAAAAGGGCGGAAAAAGGGAGAATCCGATGTCTGTTTCGGACATTTACACGGCGGTTTCGGAGTACGACGACGAAAAGGTAACGGAGTTGGTCAACGCCGAAGTGGCAGCCGGCACCGATGTGCAGACCATCCTCAACGACGGCATGATTGCGGCGCTCGACGAGATCGGCCGGAAATTCAGCGAGGGCACGCTCTTCGTGCCCGAGATGCTGATGGCCGCCGAAGCGGTGCAGGCCGGTTTGGAGATCATCCGGCCGCTGCTCATCGACACCGGCGTCAAACCCGTCGGCTGCGTCGTCATCGGCACCGTCAAGGGCGATCTGCATGACATCGGCAAGAACCTGGTGGCCATGATGCTCGAAGGTGCCGGCTTCAAGATCGTCGATCTCGGTACTGACGTCGATGCCGACCAGTTCATCGACGCGGCGCATGAGAACGAGGCCGACCTGATCGCTATGTCGGGGCTGCTCACCACCTCGATGCCCGAAATGGAAAAGGCCGTGGTGGTCATCGACGAGGCCAACAGCACGCGCAACATGAACGTCAAGGTGATGGTCGGCGGGCCGCCGGTGTCGCAGGACTTCGCCGAACGCATCGGCGCCAGCGGCTACGGCATCGACGCCCCGGGCGCCGTCGATCTGGCCCGCGGCCTGGTTCAATAGGCCACACGGCGGCCGGCAAGCTGGCCAAGCTGCCGGCCTGAATACTGGAGAAACACGACATGACCTGGACCCACCGGGAACGCCTGCGCGCGGCACTGAACCACGAACAAGCCGACCGCATCCCGATCGACTTCGGCGGGGCCGAGTTCACCTCGATCACGCTGCCCGCCTATGAACGCCTAAAGGCGCATATGGGGGTCGGCGCGGAAACCCAGGTCATGTCGATCATCCACTCGGCGGCCCATCCCGACGAGAGCATCCTCAAGGAATTCGACGTCGACACGCGCAACATCCAGCCTGGCGCCTACCAGGGCGGCCATCAGGAATGGGTCGACGATAATCACTACATCGATATGTTCGGCGTCCACTGGAAGCGCACCGAAAAGTCCATGGACCAGCATTTTCTGCATGTTGATGGGCCGTTCTATGAGGGCGACTTGACCATCGACCGCATCGACGCCTTCGATTGGCCCGACGGAAAAAATCCAGGCCTCGTGGCCGGCGTGGCCGATCGCGTGCAAGAGATCATGGCAGCCGGCAGCTACGCCCGCGTGCTCTACCTGCCCGGCGGTGTGGTGCACCGCGGCTATGCCATGCGCGGCTTCGAGAACTATCTTCGCGACCTCTACAGGCGGCCAGAGGCGCTGACCCATCTGATGGACAAGCTTTGCGATTTCTGGGTCGACACCGCCGTCGCCGTGATCGAGGCGGCCGGCCCCGAAAACATCGACGCGGTCTATTTCGGCGAGGACCTGGGCACCCAGGAAGGCTGCATGTTCGACCCCGAGGGGATCTACGCCAAATCCCTCAAGCCGCGCCACCGGCGCATGGTCGAGACCGTCAAGTCGCGCGCCGACATCAAGATCTGCTTCCATTGCTGCGGCTCGGCCTACCATTTCATCGACCATCTGATCGACATCGGTGTCGATGCTCTCAACCCGGTGCAGGTGAGAGCCAAGAACATGGAGCCCGAGCGCCTGAAAGAGGAGTTCGGTGACCGCATATCCTTCTGGGGCGGCATAGACACCCAACGGACGCTCCCCTTCGGCACGCCCGACGAGGTGCGCCAGGAGGTACGCCACATTATCGACGTACTTGGCACGGACGGCGGCTATATCCTCAACAGCGTACACAACATTCAGCCCGAGGTGCCGCCCGAGAACATCGTCGCTATGTTCGACGAGGGCCGCAAACACAGCTACGCCCCGGCAAGCTGAGATGACCGGGCCCCGGCAAACGCTGCTCATCTGCTGCGGCGCCCTGGCCCGCGAAGTCGTGGCACTGGTGCGTGAACAGGGCTGGGAGCAGCGCATCAAAGTGGAATGCCTGCCCGCCAAGCTGCACATGGACCCCGTGAGCATCCCCGAGGCGGTGCGCCGGAAAATCCAAACCGAGCGCGACAACTACGACGACGTGCTGGTGTTCTATGGCGATTGCGGCACCGGCGGCCAGCTCGACGACATGCTCGAAGAGGAAGGCGTCGAACGCATCGACGGTGCGCATTGCTACGAGATCTATGCCGGCTCCAGCCAGTTCGCGGCATTGATGAAAGACGAACCCGGCTCGTTCTTCCTCTCCGATTTCCTGGCCCGGCATTTCGAGCGGCTGGTCTGGCAAGGTCTGGCGCTCGACCGCTTTCCCCAACTGCGCGACACCTACTTCGGCAACTACCGCAAGGTGGTCTATCTGGCCCAGAGCGAGGATGGCGAGATGGTCGAATACGCCCGCAAGGCGGCCGACATGCTGGGGTTGGAGTTCGAAATGCGCTACACCGGCATCGGCGGCTATCGGGATTTTCTCGAAGCCCGCATCGCCTGACCCCGCTAACCACAAAAAGCCAGGCGGATGAAGGCCGGAGGGGCTGAGCATGCGAAGCGCGCGACGCTGGGCGACGCGGCAGGCCAGATTGCTGGAAGCGGTGTTCGACCTCGTAGACCCCATCCTGCGGGCCCTGCATCCAATCTGGCGGGGAATTGGCTACAAGCGCTTGGAGCGCCCGGCAGCGGCGATAGAAGCCTTATTCAAGAAGCCGCTGTTCGATTGTCAGATGTGCGGCCGCTGTCAGATTGGCGCCAGCGGCATGACCTGCCCCATGAACTGCCCCAAAAGTATGCGCAACGGCCCTTGCGGCGGCGTGCGGCCGGACGGCAATTGCGAGATCGAGCCGGCCATGCCCTGCGTCTGGGTCGAAGCTTGGCAGGGCAGCCAGCGTATGCGTGGCAGCGAGCGCATCAGCGCCCTGCAGCCCGCGGCCGATCACTCTCTGATCGGCACCTCGTCCTGGTTGCGCCACATCCGCGAAGGCCGCGAGGCGGCGGAGCGCAATGCATGAGCGATCCCGGAGCCAGTTATCCGATCCTGCCCGGCCACACTTCCGGCGGCCGGCTCGAGCGTGTGTTGCGCTCGGGCCGCTTTGCCGTCACGGCCGAGCTCAATCCCCCCGATTCGGCAGATCCCGAAGACACATTTGAGCGCGCTCTGGTGCTATCCCGGGTTTGCGACGCCATCAACGCCACCGATGCTTCGGGCGCCAATTGCCACATGTCGAGCGTCGGCATCTGCGCGCTGCTCACCCGGGCCGGCTATTCGTTGGTGATGCAGATCTCATGTCGCGACCGCAACCGCATCGCCATCCAGGGCGACGTGTTGGGTGCCGCCGCCATGGGGGTGAGCAACGTCCTCTGCCTGACCGGCGACGGCGTCGAGGCCGGTGACCAGCCCGGCGCCAAAGCGGTCTTCGATCTCGACTCCATTTCGCTGCTGGAGACCATCCGCTGCATGCGCGACGAAAGCCGCTTTCTTTCCGGCCGCGCGATTACCAGCCCGCCGCGGGTGTTCCTGGGCGCCGCCGCCAATCCCTTCGCACCGCCCTTCGATTTTCGACCGCTCAGGCTGGCCAAGAAAGTAGCGGCCGGGGCCCAGTTCATACAGACGCAATACTGCTACGACGTGGCACGGCTGAAGGACTATATGAAGGCGGTGCGCGATCTCGGGCTGGATGAGCGCTGCTACGTCCTGGTCGGCGTCGGGCCGCTGGCCTCGGCTCGGGCAGCGCGCTGGATCGGCACCAACGTGCCCGGCGTCCACATTCCCGAGAGCACGATCGCCCGCCTGGAGGGAGCGGCCGACCAAAAGGCCGAAGGCAAGCGCATCTGCATCGAACTGATCCAGCAGATTCGTGAGATTTCCGGCGTCGCCGGAGTTCACGTCATGGCCTACCGTCAGGAACACCTGGTGTCCGAAATCATTCTTGAATCCGGCGTGCTGGAAAAACGCCGGCCGGGCTACAGCGAAAAAAATCCAACCCAAGGAGCATAGTTGACATGACAAAGACCGTTTTGAGCTCACCCAGCAAGGAAGTGGTGATCGGCTTCGATGAGCCCTTCGTCATCATCGGCGAGCGCATCAACCCGACAGGCCGCAAGAAGCTGGCCGAGGAAATGGCGGCCGGGGATTTGAGCCGCGTCGAGTCCGACGCCCTGGCCCAAATCGAGGCCGGCGCCCACATGCTGGACGTCAACGCCGGCGTGCCCATGGTCGACGAGGCCGAGTTGATGACCCGCTGCATCAAGCTGGTGCAGGGGCTCACGGACCTCCCGCTGTGCATCGATTCTTCGGGCGTCGAGGGCCTGCAAGCGGGGCTCGAGGCTTACGACGGCAAGGCCCTGGTCAACTCGGTGACCGGCGAGGAAGAGCGCATGGAAGCTGTGCTGCCGCTAGTCAAGAAACACGGTGCCGCGGTGGTGGCGATCTGCAACGACGAAAGCGGCATCAGCGAAGATCCCGATGTGCGCTTCGAAGTGGCCAAGAAGATCGTCGAGCGGGCCGAGGACCACGGCGTGCCGCGGGCCGATGTGCTGGTCGATCCGCTGGTCATGCCAGTGGGCGCCGTCAATCTTTCGGGGCGCACGGCGCTGGAGATCGTGCGCCGGGCGCGAAATGAGCTGAAGGTCAACACCATTTGCGGTGCCTCCAACGTCAGCTTCGGTCTGCCCAACCGGCGTGACCTCAACTGCGCTTTCCTCAGCATGCTGATCGGCGCCGGCCTGACCTCGGCCATCGTCAATCCGTTGCACCCCGAGGTCATCAATGCCATCACCGGGGCCGAGGTTATGCAGGGGTTGGACAATATGTGCATGCGCTGGATCAAGCGCTCGCGCAAGCTGGCCGCAGCAGCCAAAGAGTCGGAAGCGGCTGGCTAAGGCGGGAGCGCCGCTATGGCCGACGACGCCCTGGTCGTTTTCACGCCGTCAGGCAAGCGCGGGCGCTTTGCGCTTGGCACGCCCGTATTGCTTGCGGCGCGCCAGCTCGGCGTCGACATCGACAGCGTCTGCGGCGGCCGCGGCATTTGCGGCCGCTGCCAGGTCGCTGTCAGCGAGGGCGAGTTCGCCAAGTTCGGGCTGACGTCAGCGAGCGGAAATCTCTCGCCCTGGAGCGAAATGGAGGAACGCTACGTGGCGCAGCACGGCGCCCTGGATGAGAGCCGGCGCCTGAGCTGTGCCAGCGAGATCAGGGGCGACTTGGTGGTCGACGTGCCGGCGGCCAGCCAGATCCACCGCCAGATCGTGCGCAAACGGGTCGAGAGCCGGGCCATCGACATCGTACCGCTGGTCAAGCTGCACTATGTCGAGCTGGGCAAACCTTCGATCGACGACCAGACCAGCGACTTTTCGCGGCTCAGGGCGGCACTCGAGGACGAGTGGGGGCTTAGCATGAGGGCGCCAGGGCTTGCCTTTTTGCAAGCGCTGCCATGGGCGTTGCGTCAGGGCGACTGGAACGTCACGGTGGCGCTCAGAGAGGCTGACCATCCGATCGCCGTCTGGCCTGGTTTTCGCGACCAAGCCCATGGCCTGGCGGTTGACGTCGGCACCACCACAATCGCCGCCCATCTTTGCGACCTGCACAGCGGCGACGTGTTGGCCGCCTCGGGCGCCATGAACCCGCAGATCCGCTTCGGGGAGGATTTGATCAGCCGCGTCTCCTACCTCCAGCTCAACCCCGAGGAGGCCGGCACGCTGAGCGCCGTGGTGCGCCGCGCCATTACCGAGCTGGCGGCCGAGACCTGCGTCGAGGCCGGAATAGAGGTCGGCGATATCCTCGAGGTAAGCTTCGTCGGCAACCCCATCATGCACCACATTCTCTTGGGCCTGGATCCATTGCAGCTCGGGCGTGCGCCCTTTCCGCTGGTCGTGGACGAGGCCGTGACGGTATCGGCGGACGATCTCGAGCTGGGCTTCCACGCCGGTGCGCAGGCTTATCTGCTGCCCTGCATCGCCGGTCACGTGGGCGCCGACACCGCCGGGGTGCTGCTCTCTGAAAGCCCGCACAAATCCGATGATCTGGTGCTGATCGCCGACGTCGGCACCAACGCCGAGATCGTGCTGGGCAACAACGAACGCCTGCTGGCCTGCTCCAGCCCCACCGGCCCGGCCTTCGAAGGCGCCCAGATCGATGCCGGCCAACGCGCCGCGCCCGGCGCCATCGAACGGGTGCGCATCGACCGCCGGACGCTGGCGCCCCGCTTTAGCGTCATCGGCAGCGAAATCTGGTCCGACGAGCCCGGCTTCGCCGAGGCCATCGCGGGCTTCGGCGTCACCGGCATCTGCGGCTCCGGCATCATCGAGGCGGTGGCCGAGATGCATCTGGCCGGCATCCTCGCCGACAGCGGCCTGATCGACGGCAAATCGGCGGCCAACGACCCCGCCAACAACCCCCACATGGTGGCCGATGGCCGGGTCTTCGCCTACCGCCTCCACAGCGGGCCACCGACCATCGACATCACCCAGACCGATGTGCGCGCCATTCAACTGGCCAAGGCGGCGCTTTATGCCGGGGCGCGGTTGTTAATGGACAAGCTGGGTGTGGCCTCGGTCGACCGCATCGTGCTGGCCGGCGCCTTTGGCAGCTACATAGATCCACTGCATGCCATGGCGCTGGGCATGATCCCCGATTGCCCGCTCGATCGCGTTAGCTCGGCCGGCAACGCCGCCGGCACCGGAGCCCGCATCGCGCTCTTGAACGGCGACATGCGCGGCGAGATCGAAGAGCTGGTGCGGCGTGTCGAGAAAATCGAGACGGCGGCGGCGCCGGAGTTCCAGGATTATTTCGTGGCCGCAATGCCTCTGCCCCACAAGGACCACGAATTTCCCAATTTGAGGCTGGCGTTGGATAACGGGCGGTCTTAGAGGCAGCCGCCTGAACACAAAAAACACCCCCTCCCTGCCCTCCCCCATCAAGGGGGAGGGGAAAAAATAGCTCCCTCCCCCCTTTTGGGGGAGGGTTGGGGTGGGGGGGGGGGCCGCAGAAATCTGTATCGCCCTAAGGCACCGTGGTCTTGGCGGTGAAGCCCTGGGCCCAGTCGAGCAGGCGATCGGAAGCCTGGGCGGCGGCCTCCTCGTCACCAGCGGCTATGGCCAGCATGATGGCGGAATGGATCGCTGCCGCCTGCGGCATGTCGCCGGCCTGGCGCAGGTGCAACGTCCAGAAACGCCGCGACAGCGCATGCAGGGGCGCGATGGCGGCCTCGGCGTAGGCGTTGCGGGCGCATTGGGCGGCGAAGACGTTGAATTCGCGATCCAGTCGCAAAAAGGTGACCTCGTCTCCCTGGGCGGCGGCTCGGGTCATCAGCTCGGCCATCTCGGAAAAGCGGGCCTTTTCCCCAGGCGTGGTTCGGCGAGCGGCACTGGCGGCAACATAGCGTTCCAGTTCGCGCCGCACCTCGAGCGCCGCCATTTGCTCGGCTACGCTCATTTCGGTGACCTGGATGCCGCGCCGGGGCATGATGACGACCAGGTGCTCGCGAGCCAGGCGCTGTAGGGCCTCGCGGATCGGCGTGCGGCCGAGGCCCAGTTGGGCGGCCAGCCCCTGCTCGGTCAGCACCGTACCGGGCTCGACCTGCAACGAGACGATAAGCTCCTCGACCTTGCGGTAAGCGCGATCGGCAAAGCTCTCCTCGTCCTCGACGACCTCAGGCGTGTCCTGATCCATAGCTCTTTCGCTCATGCCCAACCGCCCCCCCCGGGGCAAAAGTTCTATCAGTTAAAGCCCAACACCTGGGCCGGCAACCACAGCACCGTCAGCGGAAACAGCGCCACAATGACGAGAGTGATGATCTGCAATACCACAAAGGGCGTGACGCCTGCGAACATATGCTTGAGCTCGATTTCCGGCGGGCTGATGCCGCGCAGGTAGAAGATGGCCGGCGCCATCGGCGGCGTCAGATAGCTTGTCTGGATGACGATCAGGAACAGGATGCAGAACCACACCGGGTCATAGCCGAAGCCCTTGACCAGCGGGATGAAGACCGGAATGAAGATGAGAAGGATCGAAATCCAATCGAGGAAAAAGCCGCAGACGAAACTGATCAGCAGGAACAAGGCGATGGTCACCCAGGGCGCCATATTGGCGGTGGCAATCAGCTGCTCGGTCAGTGCCACCCCTCCCGAGGCCACGAAGACGCCCGAGAACATGCTGCCGCCCAGCAGGATCATCATGATCATGCAGGTCACCTTGAGGGTCTTGATCAGGGCTTCCTGCAATACCGCGAAACTGAAGGTGCGGTAGATGACGGTAAGGATGACGGCCCCCGCCGCCCCCATGGCCGCGGCCTCGGTCGGCGCCGCCCAGCCCATCACGATCGATCCCAGCACGGCGAAGATCATGGCTGCCGGCGGCAAGAATGCGACCAGGGTAATCCAGATCTTTGACCACACGCCGATATCGTCCGACGACGGCGGCAGCCTGGGCCCGGCCTTGGGGTCGATAATGCAGCGCCCCAGTATATAAACCAGGTAAAGGCCGGCCATGATCATGCCCGGTATGAACATGCCGACGAAAAGATCACCCACCGAGACGTCGGCTACCGGCCCCAGCACGACGACGACAACCGACGGCGGAATGATGGTGCCAAGCGAGCCGCCGGCGCAGATGGTGCCGGAAATCAGCCCCTTGTCGTAGCCGTAGCGCAACATCACCGGAATGGCGAGCAGGCCAACCACCGTCTCGGTGGCGCCGATGACCCCCGACGAGGCAGCGAAAATGACGCACATGACGATTGTGCCCAAGGCCAATCCACCGGGCAGTCTGCGGGTCCAAAGATGGATGGCCTCGAATAGATTCTCGGCAATGCCGGAGCGTTCGAGCATCGATCCCATGAAGACGAACAGCGGCACCGCCGCCAGCACGAAGTTTGACGCCACGGAGTCGATCTTCTGGATGAACTGATGAATCACCGCCGTATCGAAGGTGATGAGGCCAAAGACAAAGCCCACACCCATCAGGGCGATGGCCACGTGGACGCCCATAAAGAGCAGCGCCAGCACGGCCGGAAACATCAACAGGCCAAGATAATCACCCATCCGCCGTTGAGCTCCCTGTGCCCCCTGCAGTTTCCAGTTCCCAGCCACAGAGGAAGTAGATCACCTTGATGGTTTCCATCAGGCCCTGTACGACGAGCAGGCCAAAGCCCGCGAAAAAGGTCATGCGGAAGGGCCAGACCAGCGGATTCCAGGCCGATTCGCCGGTCACCTCGCCGATCACATAGGCATCATAGGCATAGCCCCAAAGATCGAGGGTCAACCAGAAGGTCAGCGGCAACAGCAACAGCACATAGCTCACCAGATCGACCACTGCCTTGGTTCGCTCATCTAAGTGGGCATAGATCACGTCGATGCGGATGTGGCCGCGTTCGCGAAGCGTGAAGGCCATGCCCAGCATGAAGTTGGTGCCGGTGGCCATGTAGCCGATCTCGTAGGCCCAGATGGTGGGATCGTTCAGGACGTAACGCGAAAAAACCTCGAAAACGGTAGCCAGCACCAGCGGCACGATCAGCCACGCAGCGACCATACCGAAGCTGCCGGTCAAACGCTCGCCAAGCCGCACGAAGGTCAGCATGGAATTCCGTGCCAAGTTTCAGCCGTTACTGGAGTGTTATGGGGGAAAGTGGGGCGCCGGCAAGCGGCGCCCCTCGTTTCACGCTACGGATCAGCCCTTGGTATTGCGGTAACGCGCCGCGTCTTTCCACAACACGCCGTAGGCCTTCTGGGCTTTCCAGACCTTGGCGAACCACGGGTTCTTGGCCGCCTGATCGTCGCCCCACTTGACGGCCATCTTCTTGACTTCCTTCTGAACGCCTTCATCGAGCTCGATGATTTCGTTGCCAGCCTTGCGGTAGAAGTCCAGCGCCTTGGCGTCTTCGTGCCCGACCTTGGTCCAGAAATCGATGGTCGTCATCTTGCCGGCCAATTTCACCAGACCCTGATCGCGGGCCGAAAGCTTGCCCCAGGCCGCCTTATTGACGACGCACTCGAAGGGCGCGGACGGCTGGTGGACGCCGGGAATGATCACGTACTTAGCGATTTTGTGGAAGCCTACTGAGATGTTTTCATAAAGCGTGCCCCATTCGGTAGCGTCGATGACGCCACGCTCGAGCGAGGTATAGACCTCGCCGCCAGGCAGGCTGACCGGCGCCGCGCCGAGTTGCTTGGAGATGGCCTGCCAGGCTCCGGCTGTGCGGAACTTGAGGCCCTTGAGATCGGCCATGGTGCGCACCGCTTTGCGCGAATGCAGGAAGGCTTCGGCCGTGCGGATGCCGCAGGGGAAGCCGACGACGCCGAATTTCTCGTCGCGCCACTGGGCCCAAAGTTCCTTGCCGCCACCCTCGTAGAGCCAGTGGATGGTGCGCTCCGCATCCATGCTACCGGCAAAGCTGCCGAAGGCCACGGCCGTGGTGTCCTTGCCCCAGTCGTAGCCCGGCCAGTGATGGCCGACCTGGGCGACGTTGTTCTTCACCGTCTCGGTCACCTTGAAGGATTTGCCCAGGGTGCCAGAGGGAAAGACCTGAATCTTAATGGCGCCATTTGTCAGCATCTCGACGTTGGCGGCGAATCCCTTGGCGCCGAGTTCGTGCAGCGGGCCACCGCCCCAGGCGCTGGCCAATTTCCATTTGGTTTCGGCACCAGCAGAGCTGGCACCCGCCAGGATGGCCCCCGAGAGAATGGCAAGCCCGGCGACCCTGGTCGCAGTCTGAACGTGTCGTTTCATGGATTGTCTCCCTGTGGACTCAATCTGTGAACCCAATTGTTGCGTCCAATCAAGGCTGGCGGCACCGCCGCAGCCCTGCCCTCCCCCCCATTGTTCGCCGAACAGACCGCCGAATAGTGAGTTTGCGCGGCGACCTCCCAGGCTCCGCGATTGCCCGTATACAGGCATTCGCCGTCTGATATATTAGGGTATTGGGGTGCTCGGGGGTTGTCAATCAAGAGCCGGATAAGGATCGGCCGAACCCCCGACAAAGGTACCCTGCGGGCTTTCGGCGCGGCCGTCCGAGGCTCGGCGGACAAGAGAGGCAGATATGGCTGAGGCGACCATCCAGAACGTCGGCGCCTGCGTTTTCGACGCTTACGGCACCCTTTTCGATTTCAACGCCGCGACAGCCAGTTGCCGCGACGCGCTCGGCGACAAGGCCGCACCGCTGTCGGCCGCCTGGCGCGACAAGCAACTGCAATACACCTGGCTACGCAGCCTGATGGGCAAACACGCCGATTTCTGGCAGGTCACCGGCGAAGCCCTCGACTACGCCATGGATTCACTCGATCTCGATGATCCTGCGCTGCGCGACAGGTTGCTCAACTGCTACCTGGAACTCGAGGCCTTCGCCGAGGTGCCCGAGACGTTGGAACGGCTGAAATCCGGCGGCCTCAAGACCGCCATCCTGTCCAACGGCTCGCCCCAAATGCTGGCGGCGGCGGTCAAAGGCGCCGGCATCGGCGATTTGCTCGATGCCGTGCTGTCGGTCGAAGAGGTCGGCGTCTTCAAGACCCACCCCAGCGTCTACCAGCTCGCCGTCGATTGGTTGGGTGGCGCGGCCTCGGAGATCTGCTTCCAGTCTTCCAACAGTTGGGACGCCTATGCCGGCTCGGCCTTCGGCTTCCAGGTTGTCTGGGTCAACCGCTACGGCCAAAAGCCCGAGCGCATGCCTGGCCAGCCCAACGCCGAAATCACCACTCTCGCCGACCTGCCGCCATTGCTTGGCCTCTGATACGGGAACGAATTACAGGAACAGAACAATGAGCGAAATGACCTCCCGGGAACGCATCCTCGCCGCCCTCGAACGCCGGCCCACCGACCGTACGCCGATCGATTTCGGCGGCGGCATCGCCACGACCATCTATTTCACGGCCTACGAGCGCCTGCGCAAGCACCTCGGCATCACGACAGAACCTGGGACGGCGGTGGCGCGCTCACGCACGGTGATCCCCGACGACGCCATCCTCGAGCGTTTCAACGTCGACACCCGCTTTCTCGGTCTGGGCGCCTACCAAGGCGGCGTCGGCAAACGCATAGACGACGACCACTTCATGGACGAATGGGGCACGACCTGGGAGAAACGCGACACCCACCCCTACATCAACGTCGACGGCCCCTTCTACAACAAAACCCCCGACATGGCCGATCTCGAGGCCCACGACTGGCCCGATGCCGACAATCCGGGCTACTACGAAGGCCTGCGTGAGCGCGCCCAGAAGCTCCATGACACGGGCTGCGCCGTGATGCTCAACCTGCCCGTCGGCGTCGTCCACGCCTGCCAGTTCGTACGTGGTTACGGCGATTGGCTGATGGATCTGCACCGCCATCCCGAATACACGGCGCGCATGATGGACATCATCGCCGACCATTGGGTCAAAGTGGCGCACAACGCGCTGGACGAGGTCGGTGACCTGGTCGATCTGGTCTTTTTCGGCGACGACATGGCGACCCAGCAGGCCACGCTCTTTAGCCCCGACATCTACCGCAAATTGGTCAAGCCGCGCCACGCCCGCATGTTCGGCGCCGTCAAGGACCGCGGCGCCAAGCTCACGTATCATTGTTGCGGCTCGGTCGAAGCTTTGTTCGAAGACCTCATCGAAATGGGCATCGACGCCTTCAACCCGGTGCAGGTGGCGGCCAAGAACATGGAACCGGCCGGCCTAAAGCAGAAATATGGCGACCGGCTGACCTTCTGGGGCGGTATCGACACACAGCATGTGCTGCCCTTCGGCACCCCCGACGAGGTGCGCGAAAACGTCCGCCACATCATCGATACGCTAGGCGCCGGTGGCGGCTACGTGCTCAACGCCGTGCACAACATCCAGCCCGACGTACCGCCCGAGAACGTCGTCGCCATGTTCGAGGAGGCGGCCAGCTACCGCGGCGCGGCGAACTAGTTAGCGGCGCCGGCGGATATGTCCGTCCACGACGCCAAAGAACGCCTGGCCGGGCTCGATAGCGAAAGCGCTCTGGCCCGGGTGACCGCGTTGTTCGACCAGATCAGTGACGCTACGGACGTGCACGCCGCGGCAGCCCTGCGGGACGCACTCGAGGCAGCCGCCGACTTTCTGGCTGGCGACTACGACGAGGGAGCCAAAGCCCGGTTGCGCGAATTGGTGACGACCCGGCAACGCTCCTTGTTGGCGGTGGCAGACGGCAATGTGAGCCACGAAAAGGCGCTCACCCGGCAACTGATGGCCGAGATGCTGGCCGGGTTCGGTCGCCGCTAGTTCGAACTTCTCAACGCCCCATGAAGCCGCCGCCGCTCTCGCCGGTCAGAGCCACGAAAACCATCCAGACCAGGCCCAGCAGGATCGGCTGGTGCAGCAGGTAGATGGCCAGGGCGTTGCGCCCACCCCAAGCGAGAAAGCCAATCAAAAGGCCGGCCGCGCCGGCGGCCGGGCCGGCGGCTGGGCGCCAGGCCAGCCAGGCCGGTGGGCCCTTGGCGAATAACAGCCGGCCCAGGGCCAGGCCGGCGATGACGGCTGAGAACCAGGGGAAGATCGGTACGTAGTCGTTGGTTGGCGGCCACTCCTTCACCAGCCCCAGCCACCACAGCCAGGGCACATCCAGAGCGGGAGGGGTGAGGAAGGAGGGTGCCGCCAGCACCGCCAGGCCGAGTACGAACAAGAGCCAATAGGGCGCTCTGAGCAGCGGCAAAATCAACACGCTGGCCACGGCGATCGAATGCAACACGCCGAAAAAGATCCAGGTCTGAGGGTAGGCCACCCAGGTCGCCAGGCTGACCAGCGCCGCGCCGCCACCGACCAGAGCCAGGCGCTTCACCAACTTGACCGGCTGCACGCCGCGGGCATAAGCCGGCACCAGGCTGACGCCGACGATGATAAGAAAGCAGGTCGGGATGAAGGAGCGAAAGGCGAGCCAGAAGATGCTGTCGTAAAGTGGCACCATAACCAAGCGGTAGGCCGTCAGATCCCAGGCCAGGTGGTAGGCCACCATCATCAGGATGGCGACGCCGCGGGCGGCATCGAGCAGCAATAGCCGCGAGGCCGCACTCGGGTGCAGCGCCGGCTCGACCCAATCCTCGGCGCGCGTTGTCACGCGGCACGGCCCTTCTGCGCCACGATGTGGAAGATGTGCCAATGCTTGGGGGTGCCACGCGGTGTGACGGAATCGTCTTCCTCCTCGCGGAAATGTTCGACTTCGAGCCCGGCCAACATTTCCTCGGCCTCGTTGCGCTCGAGGTGGGTGATGCTGGGATCGCCGACCCAGTCGTCGTTGGGGCCGAACCAGTGGCCGGAAAAGCGGCCACCGGGCTTGAGCGAGGCTACGATGCGGCGCCAGGTGGCATGGAAGTCGGCGGCCGGGCACAGCGGCAGCGCAAAGCTCGAGTTGACCAAGTCGACCTCAGGCCAGCGCGCCCCCGCAAATCGCGAAACCAGGGTCTGGAGCTCACCCACCGGCGGCAAATCAGGCCGCTCGGCAAGGCCGGCAACGGCGCTTTCCTGGGCGTCGACGGCCAGCACCCGCCAGCCGCGCCGCAGCATCTCGACGGTATCGCGGCCGTTGCCGCAGCCGAGGTCGACGGCGAAGCCGGGCTCCCGCCCCTCGTCTTCGAAGCGATCCAGCGCGAACAGCAAGGTCTCGCGCGGCGGCCGGGCACCGGTCTCCTGGTAGTAGCGCTGCCAGCGCTCGGCTTTGCTCGTTTCGGTCGCCATGGCGCCGGATTGTGGGCCGCGGCGCCCCTGCCCGCAAGCGCCAACCGGGCTTGTTGTTTCCCGCCGCGAAGGATGCCAGAGTCGCCGGCTGGCATTTCAGGGAGCACCACCGATGGCGCAGCAAGATCCGACCGAAAACCCCATCCAGTCTATGCTGACGCTGCAGGAGATCGCCATGGCGGCGCGGCAAAGCATGGACCCAATGATGTGGGATTTCGTCTCGGGCGGTGCCGAATCGGAAACCACGCTCAGGCGCAACCGCCAGGCTCTCGACCGCCTGGCCTTCAGGCCCCGGGTGCTGCGCGATGTTCTGGACGTCGATCCTTCGACCACATTTCTCGGCTGCGACCTGCGTATCCCGGTGTTCTTCGCGCCGGTGGGGCTGATGCAACTGATCTGGCCCGACGGCGGCATCGCCAACCAGATCCGGGCCGCCGAGAGCTTCGGCATTCTGACCATGAAGAGCTGTATCAACGAGCCCGAAATCGAGGACGTGGCGGCGCTCTCACCCGGCCGCATCGCGTTCCAGCTCTATGTGCGCGGCGATGCCGACTGGGTCGATGCCCAAGCCCAGCGCGCCGTCGATGCCGGCTGCCAGGGGTTCTGCTTGTGCGTCGACCTGGCCCGCTACGGCCGGCGCGAACGCGACCTCCTCAATGGTTTCGTGCTGCGCCGGTATTCGCCCATCGACGAGTCCACCGCGCTGGCCCAACTCGACTGGGCCACCGTCGACCGCCTGCGCACCAAGCTCGACATGCCCATGATCATCAAGGGCATCGCCACCGCCGAGGACGCCCGCCTGGCCGTCGAGCATGGCGTCGACGTGATCTACGTCTCCAACCACGGCGGCCGCCAGCTCGACCACAACCGCGGCTCGATCCAGATGCTGGGCGAGATCGTCGAGGCCGTCGGGGACAAGGCCGAAGTGGTCATCGACGGCGGCTTCATGCGCGGCACCGACATTCTCAAGGCGATCGCGCTGGGTGCCCGCGCGGTGGGTCTGGGCAAGCTTCAGGTCTGGGCCTTGGCGGCCGGGGGCGAGGCGGCGCTGGTGCGCTGCTTGGAGATCCTGGAAGAGGAAATCATCACCGCCATGGGGCTTCTGGGAGTCACATCGCTTGGTCAACTAGACACTTCGTACATCACCGCGGTCGAGCCGGTCAGCGAGCCCGGCATCACCAGCTCCTACCCCCGCTTCGAATGATCAACTGCGTCTTTTTCGACAACGACGGAGTGCTGGTCGACACCGAGCGCCTCTACTTCGAAGCCAACCGCCAGACCATGGCCTCGCACGGCGTCGAGCTCAGCCGCCAGACCTACGTCGACTATTTCCTGCGCCAGAACCTGGGCGCCTGGCATTTGCTTTCGGAAACCGGCTATTCGATCCGCAGCATCGAAGACCTCAAGACACAACGTGACGCGCTTTACGCCGCCCTCTTGCGCAGCGAGGATATCGAGATCCCCGGCGCCGAAGCCGTGCTGGCGTCGCTGCATGGTCGCCAGACCATAGGCATCGTGACCAGCTCGCACCGTGACCACTTCGCCATCATCCACGGCCGCACCGGCTACGAGCGCTACTTCGATTTCGTCATCAGCGGCGACGACTGCAAGAACACCAAACCCGACCCCGAACCCTACCGCCGCGCCCTCGAACGCGTGTCCTGTCCGGCCACCGAATGCCTGGTCATCGAGGACAGCGAGCGCGGTTTGTTGGCCGCCAAGGCGGCCGGCATCAAATGCTGGGTGATCCCGACGGATCTCAACGCCGGGTCGGATTTCTCCCGCGCCGATGCGGTGCTGGGTTCGCTCAGCGAAATTCCCGAACGCCTGGCCCACGATTAACGCGTCTAATCTTCGTGCCAATCAATCGGGCCGAGGCTGCCCACCACCTCGATTTCCTTGTCGCTGTCCTGCTCGCAGAAAACGATCAGGTTCTGGCTCTCGTGGCGGGCGTTGGGAACGACGATCCCGTCGGCGCCGAGAAAAAAGCAGGCCTCGGCGATCTCCTGGGATCGCGGGTATTCGGTCGCCTTGTCGGCGTAGTAGGACAGGCCATAGCCGCCGGTGTTCATGCCGATCGCCTGTAGCGCCGCGAGGTCATCGAAGAAGATCGAGGCGGACAGACGCAGGTGGAGTTCGAACACCTCGTAGCGCACCTTCGAAGGCGGCAAAGGTTGGCCCCGGAAGAGATGGAAGCGCCGTTCCGCAATCGCACCCTCCCGGGTCAGTGAAGTGTAGAGAACGTCGAACGTGCGATCGTCCCAACGTCCGCCAGCGCGCCAACATTCCGTCGGATCTCGCCCCTCGCGCGCGGAGCGCCACACCGTTCCGACAAAGGGTGCTAGCGCCAGACTCTCGACGGCATCGAGCAGAGCACCATCCCGGACAGTCGCAGCCATGTTCAGAGATAGACGTCCGCGTCCAGTCGATCGAGAATCTTGAGAACCTCTTCTGATCGGTCTTCGTGGATCAGATCTATCGCCCGTTCCCCGTTCAGCTGCGGGTGCCGGGCGTAGAGCCAAGCTCGAATCTCCTCGGCGCCGTAATACTCGTCCAGGCGCATGACCACGTAATGAAGATCGGAAAGCACGAGCTGCGCCCGCGGATGCGGAGTCTTTCGGCCCTGGGACCAGCGGGAAACTGTGGCCTTCGAGACGTCGGTGAAGTTGGCAATGTCGGTTCCCCTGAGCCCGCCCGTCTGGCGCAGATCGCTCAGGAAGCGAACGACGGGCCTTTCCACCATGAAGCTCATGCCGTCCTCACTGAAGGGCGGCGTCGGGGCCGTCGCGCAGGCGCTGGGATTACGTAACTGAACATCATTTTATCCTTCTTGTTTCAAAACAATAGTCGCCTGAAACAAAAAGATCAACAATGCATGGTATTACAGAGTCAGACTCCGTTTTGCCGAAGGCTCCGAACTGTGATCACCACAACAACGTCCCCCCGCCCAGACGGGGATGATGGGTAGGGTGCTAGGGGACGTAATCGAACCAGAACGCCTCATCGCGGCTCACCACATGGCCGATGGAAGGTGACGGAAAATGCGCGGTCATGACCAGATCGCCGTTGTCGGCGTGGCTCTCCAGAAACTTCCGCCGGGTCTGGCGGGCCAGGTCGGGGTCGCGGTCGAAACGCGGGCTCCATTCGGGGTGGAGGCATTGGATGGGGCTGTGGATGAGATCCCCGCACATGGCGCCGCGCTGGCCTTGCGAAGCCAGGTTGATGGCCACGTGGCCCTTGGTGTGGCCGGGTGTGGGCTTGAGCCAGACCTCGTCGTCGAGCTGGTAATCCATATCTACCAGCACGCCCTGGTCGGCCTCCATGATGGGCAGGACGTTTTCCTGGAAAACGGAACTGTTGCTGCGTTCTGAGGATTCGTACTCGGGCCGCGAGAAGACATATTTGGCATTGGGGAACGTCGGCACCCAGCGGCCGTTTTGGTAGCTGGTGTTCCAGCCACAATGATCGACGTGCAGGTGGGAACAGAAGACGTAATCGATCTCGTCCGGGCTCATCCCGGTGGCCCGCAAATTGTCCATCCAGGTCGTCTGGCGCCGGTCCTTCCAGCCGGGCATGCCGTCGTAGGACTTGTGGTTGCCGACGCAGGTGTCGATGACAATGGTGTGGCGGCTGGTGCGCACCAAGTAGGACTGCACGGGGATGATGATGACGCCGTCCGGAGTGAGTGCCTTGGGCTCGAGCCAATGGCGGTTGGCCTCGACGTCCTCGGGCGTGGCGTCAGAGAAGATCTCCAACAAGGGCAGAAAGGGGTCCTCGGTCTCGACGACACGGTGGATCTCGATGTCGCCCAGGCGATAGGGATTCATTTCACTTACCGCGATAGACGGGCTGACGCTTTTCGCTGAAGGCGTTGAGGCCTTCGAGCACGTCGGCCGAGTTGGCATGCGCTTCCCAGATCTTGATCTCGGCGCGCTGGGCCGAAACCAGCGAAGCATCGCGGCTGTCGGCCACCAGTTCTTTCATGCGCCGCAGGACCAGTGGGCTCTTGGCAGCCAGGCGCTCGGCCAACTTGGTGGTTGCCTCTTCGAGCTGGTCGTCGGGCACCACCTCGTTGACCAGGCCCCAGTCGTAAAGCGTCGCCGCCGGCAACAGCTCGCCGGTGTAAAGCAACTGCTTGGCCCGGGTCGGGCCGATCTTCATGGGCAGGTGCACGGTGCCGCCGCCGCCGGGAATGACGCCGTAGTTGGAGTGGGCATCGCCGATGCGGGCGCTTTCCGCCGCCACCACCAGATCGCAAGAAAGAATAAGTTCCAGCCCACCGGCTGCGGCAATGCCATTGACGGCGGCGATGATCGGCGTGTTGCAGGCTTCGATGCGGGCAAAAGCGCCGGATGCGACCTCGAAAAAGTGCCTGACCGCGTTGGGATCATCTGAGTTCATCACCTTGAGTACGTTCTTGAGATCGGCCCCGGCGCAGAAGGCGCGGCCTTTGCCAGTGATGACGATGACCCAGACGTCCTTGTCGGCATCGGCCGCGGCGACAGCGGCCGGCAGCTCCGCCAACAAGCTGCCGTTCATGGCGTTGAGGGCGTCGGGTCGGTTGAGGGTGATCCAGGCGACCTGGCCGCGCGTCTCGTAAATAATACTTTCGTAATTCATCCCGCTCCTCCTCCACTAGGGTCGGCGGGAGGTTAGCCCGCATTTATCACCGGGTCACGGCCTGCGTCGCACCCAGGTGATGTGATCCGCAAGGAAAAGGCCGAAGAGCGTAGTGGGACTACGCCCTTCGGCCTTTTCCGTAGCGGGCGCGCAGCTGG
>NZDS01000030.1 GCA_002690215.1 Rhodospirillaceae bacterium
GGGCATAGATCGTCGCGTCGAACAGCACTTCGGGGACGTCCTTGTTGACGATGCGCCGCGCCAGGCCTTCGGCGATAGCGGTCTTGCCGACACCGGGATCGCCGACGTAGAGCGGATTGTTCTTGGTCCTGCGGCAGAGGATCTGGATGGTGCGGTCGACCTCTGCTTCACGGCCGATGAGCGGGTCGACACGGCCCTCTGCGGCCTTCTGGTTGAGATTGACGCAGTAGCCCTCAAGAGCCTCGGCGCCCTCGCGGTTGGTACCCTCCTCACTCTCCTCGTCGGTACCGCTGGCGGCCCGGGAGGAGCTCTCGCCGGGTGCCTTGGCAACGCCGTGAGAGATGTAGCTGACGGCNTCCAGNCGCGTCATNTCCTGCTTTTGCAGGAAGTAGACGGCGTGGGATTCGCGNTCNGANAAGATCGCCACCANGACGTTGGCNCCGGTCACCTCCTCGCGGCCGGACGACTGCACGTGGATCAAGGANCGCTGGATGACGCGCTGGAANCCGGCCGTCGGCTTGGGATCGTCGTAGGCCTCCATCACCAGGTTGCCCAGTTCCTCCTCGAGGTAGCTGACCAGGTCGCGGCGTAGCGGGTCGATGTCGACGCTGCAGGCGTTGAAGACGGCGATAGCGTCAGGATCCTCGGTCAACGCCAGCAGCAGATGTTCCAGTGTGGCGTATTCATGACGCCGCTCGCTGGCGAGCGCCAGGGCGCGGTGCAGACTCTTTTCAAGATTGGCGGCAAAACCGGGCACGTCGTTACCTACCCCTTCCCTATTCCTTTTCCATGGTGCACTGCAGCGGGTGCTGGTTGCGGCGCGCCGTATCAACCACCTGGTTGACCTTGGTCTCGGCCACCTCGAAGGTGTAGACGCCGCAAACGCCGACACCCTTCTGGTGCACATGCAGCATCACTGCCGTGGCTTCTTCGTGGTTCTTGCGGAAGATGTGCTTGAGCACCTGGACCACGAACTCCATGGGTGTGTAATCGTCATTGAGCAGCAGCACCCGGTACATCGAGGGCTTTTTGGTCTTGGCCCGCGACTTGGTGACGACCGCCGTGCCGGTATCGTCATCGTTGATGTGCTGCTGATCGCGTCGATTCGCCATGTTCGCTCGGATTCCCGGGAGCCCGGCAGGCTTCCTCACCGCCCATAAATATGGAACGCCACTCTTAGATTAAAAGGGATGAATGGGCTTGCTGGCAAGAGCGCAGTGATTGTAGGCATTCGCTGGCCGCCGTGTGAATGCCGCCCGGACAAAGAAAAAGGGCCCGGCGGGAGGGGGGCAATACCGGGCCCTTTTGTCTTACGGCCCGCACGGCGGGCCGCCGGGAACAAGGTTGATGCGTCTAGGACGCGAAGGGCTTGACGAAGCTCTCCATGGCAGCCTGGAGACGAGCGCTGACGGGCGCGCCGGCCTCGCTGGCGATCTTGACGCCGAGCTCGCTGACCTTGGTGCTGCGGGCCACCCAGGCGTCGAAGGCCGACTTGGCGAAGTCGCTCTGCAGGTCGAAGGCCTGCTGCGGCGACTTGGCGGCGACGACCTTGCCGAAGGTCTCCATGTGCTCGGCCATGGTGCCCTTGGTGAAGTCGACGACCTCGGCGTTGATGGCCTCGAAACCCTTGCTGGCGGCCGATCCGGCGGCCACCCAGGCGTCCATGTTTTCGCGTCCGGCGCTGGCCATCTGGTCGTAGCCCTTGACGGCGGCGTCGATCTGCTCCTGGCCCATGGCGAAGGCCTTCTCGTAGCCCCGGGCGGCGGCATCGGTGCCGACTTTGACCACCGTCTCGACGGTCTCCTTGCCGGCCGCGGCGACGGCGTCCAGGGTCTGCGCGGCGGCCTCGCTGGTGGCCTGGGCAGGGTTGGTTTTCTGCTTGCTCATGATCTCGGGCTCCTCGTGGGTGGCGCCGGCCCGGTTGTTTCCGGACCGGTGCGGGGGGCTTCTGGAAACCCCTATGTTGCACTGCAATATGTCTGTCTGGGCTGCATATAGGTGGGTGGATGCGTGCTGTCAACATATTTTTTGCACTGCAACAAAGAAATTATTGCGCCTGCGAAGAAAGGTCGTAGAAAGTCGCGCCGAGCGCTATTTGGCGCCCCCCGACTCAGTCATCCAGGGCTTCGGACGCTGGGCGTTTGCGGCGACGGAAGCGGCGGGCCTTGGCCCGGTTGCCGCAATAGCTCATCGAGCACCAGCGCCGTGACTTGTTGCGACTGTAATCGAGGAAGAACCAGCCGCAGTGACTGCCGACGCAGCGCCGTAACGGCAGCTTTGGCGCCTCGACCAGGAACGCAACGGCCTCCACGACCAGCATATCGATAAGCGAATTCAGGTCGCGCCGCGTGCGTTTCCAAGCGATGCCGCCCGGCACCGGAACCAACCGGCGGGAACCTGCCGAACGCTCCAACGCAGCGGTCAGGAGCGCCGTCTCGGCCGCCGAACAGGAGCGTCTTTCGACCATGGCGCAGAGGATGGAATAAATGATCTGGCGCAGCGACCAGGCACGCTCGAGGGCGTCCGCCTCGAGCGCCTCGCCGAGGGGCGGATCGAGGGCGATGTCAGCCCGCCTGGCCCAGATGCGTAAGTCGTCCGGGATCACGAAGTATTCGCTCGGTTCTGCTTCATCCGCGCCTTCCACCGTGTTGACGAAATCCAGGCAGCGATGGCCGCCGTATTTCGGCAGCGTCGCGATGGTCAGCGTCGGCAGATTTCTACGACCGGACATGATAACCAGCATAGCATAGTTGACCAGTTATCCAATCCGATGATAGCGTAACTACCATTATGAATTATACTGGTTACTATGGAGGGGATTTGATGACCCAGAGTTACGAAAGTCAGGCCAAGAGCGATGGCAACGCAGAGCTGATCGACGCACTATTCGCCATCGGCCCGGAGGTGCGCTATGTCGCCCTTGGCCGCGGTCAGGAGGTCACCATGCAGTTGGCATCGGACGTGGCCACAGAAACCACCTTTGAATCCAACCGTTTCGAGGAACTGCTGGTCAATCCGACGCTGCTAACCCTGGCCGGCCAGCGCGGGCGTCTCGACTGTGGCGGCCTCGATTTCCTGGTCGTCGGATACGGCGCCTTCCAACAGCTCGTCATGCCGATGCAGGACGGGCACGTCTCCATCGCGCTGGTGCCCGACGTGCCGGCCAAGCCATTTGTCGAAGGCGTCAAGACAGTTCTGGCGAAATATCACCTGGAAGCGCAATTTCCGGCCTGATGTCGGAAGCCGCCCGACGGCGCCTGGGCATACCTGGACCGCGCTTTGGCCTGGCACGGGGACTGAGAATCGTCCGCTCTACATGTGTTTCCTGAGACCAGCCGCCAATTCGTCCGGCGAGATATCGTGGCGGAAGCGGGCGAGAAACTTCCCGCCTGGCGCCATCATGTAGAGGTTCGAGGTGTGATACATGAGGTAGTCCTCGTCGGGCTCTTCCCCCTCCTCCCCCTCCAATACCTTCATGAAATAGGCGTGGTAGCCCTTGGCCACCTTGGCGATCTGTTCGGGGCTGCCGGTCAATCCGACAATCGAAGGGTGGAAATTCTCGACGAACGAATTCAGCACTTCCGGCGTATCCCGGTCAGGATCGACGCTGATGAAAAGCGGTTGAATCTTTGCGCCCAACGAGCCTAGCCGCTCGAGGGCGTCGGTTATCGTCGACATGGCCGTGGGGCAGACATCGGGACAAAAAACATAGCCGAAGAAAACCAGCAGGTGGCGGTCCCGGAAATCGGCATCGGTGACGGTCCGGCCCAGGTGATTGACGAGGGCGAAGGCACCGCCGACGGGGATCGGCGAGGTAACGGCCGGCGGCTCACTTAGTCTTTGAAAAGCGCTCCACGTCAGGCTTCCGGCAAGCAGGAGAACGATCGCCAGGACAGGAAAGACGAATCGGCGTTGCATGTTCAGGTTCCCGTAACTTAGCCGAGTTCCGCCCCGCCGATCCTGGCCGGATCGGCGGGGCCAAGTCGGAACCTTAGTCGGCGTGCTTCATTTTCTTGCTGCCCATGTCCATGGCGCCCATGGCCCCGATCTTCATGACCTGGGCCGTGACCTCGATCTCGCCAGCCTTCTCGAAAACCAGGGTGAGGGCGATCGACGTGCCCTTTTTCAGCGGTGCCTTGAGACCCATGAACATGACGTGGTAGCTGCCCGGTTTGAGCATGACCATGCCACCAGCCGGCACTTCGATGGCGCCGGCCGGCCGCATCTTCATGAGGCCGCCTTCCATCAAGCTCTGATGCAACCCCGTCTTCTTGGCCACCGCGCTTTTCACGGCAATCAATCGGTCTGCCTGGGCACCGTTATTCTTGATGGTCAGAAACGCGGCACCCGTCTTGGCCAGGCTGGCCGTGGCCCTGGCCCAGGGTTGCACCACGGTAAGGTCGCCGATCTTGCTTTCTGTGGCCACGGCTTCGGCATTCCACAACGCAATCGCTGCGGCCAGGATTGCCAACAGGGTGTTGACTCTTTTCATCATTCGATTCCTTCACTCGGTCTGATCTGTGCCCACGCGAGGGCGAACCACCTGCGTGGTGCCGCATGGGCCAATAAGCGTTCGCTGGGTTGAGGATCAGGCGAGCTGAGGAGGGGCGCGAGCCAGTCGATCGGTTGGCGTCCGACCGGCAACGAGGGTCCGGCCCGCCGCCGCTAACGGAATTTGCAGCCAATCGACGGGCAGCGCCAGAGCGACCGGGGCGGCGGCAAGCAGGCTGCCGCTAAGCGTTCGCGCCAGGCATACCGGGCAGAAATCAGCAGCCCTTCCGGGGTCGGGCTGCGGCTTTTGGCCACTCTCCTGCGCCGAGTTGGAAACCGTGCTCAGCAGCGTACAAAGAACGAGAGAGGCGCGCGCCTCGCCTTGGCCGGTCCCGAAAGCCGCAGCCGTCAGCCCTTGACCAAGCGGCACGGCCAACTGCAACAGCAGCGCCACAATACCGACCCCAGCGCACCACCAGCGCCGTTGGGATTGTCTCTTACCAAAGTTCATGATTCCGGACCCGGGCGACAGGCTATTTGAAAGGCCACGGACGCACAAGACGACGATCCGGCGGATTGCCCCTTTACCCTCGCCAAAGTTTGCGCCACCCCAAGGCAATAAGCACGAGCGGCACCAGGCCCTCGGCGGCGATGATGCGGATGGCCGTCGAGCCACCGAACCATTCGCCCATCAGGCCGACGTTGGAAAAACCGATCAGGCCGCTGCCAATGCACAGTACCAGGAGCCCGAACATGCGGCCGCGCATGTGAGGCGGCGCGACGCTGTAAATCAAGGTGCTCTGCATGGTGGTGAAGCCAGCGCCGGCCAGGCCGACGCAAAACAGCATCACCGCCGTGGGCCAGGGCTCGGTCATCCAGCCGGCGGCGAAGACGAAACAGAGAAAACCCATGGTGCCGAAATAATAGAGAGCGCGAAGGTTGAGCGCCCGGCCGGCGACGGCGATGACCAGGGCGCCGAGGAAAGCACCGCCCCCCTCTAGCGCCGCCAGGCCACCGATCCAGCCGGCCTCGAGCGCCAAATCGTCCTTGCCGATCACCGGGATCATGGAGATGAAGGGAAAGCCCCAAATGTTGAAAACCACGGTAACCAGCAGGATGCGCAGCACGTCGCGCTCGCCGTCCCGGGCGACGAAGGCGAAGGCCTCGCGAAACTCGCGCAACACTCTGGTGGCCGGCCCCGGTTCATTGGGCGAGTCGCCGGCCGGCACACCGAAGATCAGCAACAGGCAGATCAGTGTAAGGCCGGCGATCAGGGCGAAGGCACCGATGCTGCCCAGCACCTGGTAGAGCAGGCCACCCAACAGCGGCCCCAGCATGCGCGTGGCATTGCCGCTGGCGATATCGAGGCCCATGGCCGGAACCAGGCGATCCGGGCCGGCGGCGTCTCCCAAGAGGCGGCGGCGCAGCGGCATGTCGGTAGTCCAAACCAGGCCACCCACAAAACTTGCCAGCGCCACGTGCCAATATTGGGCCAGTTCGAAAACGAAGAGCGCCAGCATCGTGCCCGCGGTCAGCGTCGCCAGGCTCAGACTGGCCAGCAGGAAAAGCCGGGCTGGCCAGCGGTCGGCCAGGGTGCCGACAAGCGGTCCGAAAACCGCGAGCGGCAACATGCGCAGGATCACCAGCAGCGCCACCAGGAAAGGTGACGCCGTGACCTCGAAGGCGAAGATGCCGACCACCAGCAGCTCCAGCCAACGCGCCACACCGCCGAATATGCCGACCAGCCAAATCCGGCGAAAGACCGGCTCGGCGAGCAGCTCGCGAATCGGCCGGCCCCTACCCATGATCGCAACATAATTTCACGAATTTTGGGTCATTGCGTTAACCAAAATTTATCGTCGGCAATTGCATGCTTGCCTTGGATTCGATGTTGGGATTCAATGGCTTACAAAAGGGCTGCGGGGCTGCGGCGAATTTCGCCAGCGGCCGGGTAGGAATTACGGCCTGCAAACCCGCGCCACATGTGGTCTGGTGGGACGGTAGGAAACTGGAGGTCATGCTTGGTCGTCTCATGATTTGCGCCGGTTTAATCGCCTCCGGCGGCGGCNGTCTGCGGCTGCTGGCCGTGCTTGGCCTGGTGCTGGGGCTAGCCCTGGTGGCGGGGCCCGCTGCGGCTGCGCGCTATACCGCCATTGTCGTCGACGCCAAGAGCGGCAAGGTGCTGTTCTCGCGCAATGCCGACCGCCGCCACTATCCCGCCTCGCTGACCAAGATGATGACGCTCTACCTCACCTTCGAGGGCTTGGAGAAAGGTACCCTCAAGCTCCACGCTCGGCTCAAAGTATCGCGCCGGGCGGCGGGCCAGACGCCTTCCAAGCTGGGCCTCAAGCGCGGCCAGACTATCAGCGTCGAAGACGCCATTCTGGCCTTGGTAACGAAGTCGGCCAACGACGCCGCCACCGTGCTGGCCGAGGCATTGGGTGGCAAGGAATCCAGTTTCGCTGGCCAAATGACGGAAAAGGCCAAGTTGCTCGGCATGAGGCGGACCCGCTTTCGCAACGCCACAGGGCTACCCAACCGGCACCAACGCAGCACCGCCCGCGACATGGCGACGCTGGCGCTGGCGCTGCAACGCGATTTCCCGCAGTACTACCACTATTTCTCGACCCGGAAGTTCCGCTACAAGAACCGCACCTTCAAAAACCACAATCAGCTGCTGCACAGCTACAAGGGCGCCGACGGACTCAAGACTGGATACATCCGGGCCTCGGGCTTCAACGTGGCCGTTTCGGCCCAGCGTGGCAAACGGCGCCTGATCGGTGTCGTCATGGGCGGGCGCAGTCCCAAGTGGCGCGACCGCAAGACGGCGCGACTGATGGACATGGCCTTCCGCCGCGCCCAGGTGCTCGACATGGCGGGCCAGCGCAAGGCTGGCAAGCGTAAGCTAGCCAAGCTCAAGCCGTTTCGTCAGCGCGCCGCCGTAAGGGCAAATTCGCGGAAAGCCAACAAACAGAACCTGGCGCGCCGCCTGTTGGCCCGCCTCGACGGCATCGGGGTCCGGCCCTCACGACCGGGCAAGGAGGCAGATCAGGAGAGCGCAAAACAGTCCGTTGCAGGAGCGAATGGGGCGACGAACGGGGCTGCAGATTCCCTGTCGAAAAACCACATGCTGCCCGAAAAACCCCTGGCGGCCAGCCCGACAGCGCCGACCAACGGTTGGTGGGGCATTCAGGTGGGCGCGTACAAAGGCTATGGCAAGGCCTGGTTGCGGGCCGACCGGGCGTCCCGGATGCTGCCCTACAGGCTGCGTCACGCCCGCATCTCCATCGCCCTGGGCTCGACCCGGGCGATCTACCGGTCGCAACTGATCGGACTCAGCCAAGGCGACGCCGGCGAGGCCTGCCGGCTGCTCAAGCGGCGCGGCCTGGGCTGCGTCACGCTGCCGCCCGACAACGGCAAGATCCTCGAAGTGGCCCAGCGTTAATCCACGATTTCGCGAATTAGAGCATCGCCTGGCTCAGCGTTTCGTAATCCGGCCTTCAATTTTTGGAGCCACGCTCTTCTGCGCGGCAATATGGTCCATGACCATGGTAGCCATCAGCTTGGCCGCCGAGGCGTCGATTAGGCGCCGCGCGCCCTTGAGCACGGCGTAGCCATCACCACCATTGGCGATGTAGTCGCTGGTAGCCAGCCGATAGCGCCCGCCGGGATCAAGCGCCCGGCCCGCCACCACGACCTCGAGGATCCGGCTGCCGGACGGCCGGGCGGGGTTGAAAACGAATTTCAGCCCCGAGACCTGGGGAAAGCGCCCGGCAGTGTCCTCAATCCGGCTGACGCCGTTCTCCAGCGCCGCCTTGAGCTCGGCGCCCGAAACCTCGAGCAGCAGCGTGACGTTACCAAACGGCAGCTCGCCCAGCACGTCCTTACGGCTCAGCGTCGCGCCGGCCTCGTAGATCCGGTCGCCGCGAATGCCACCACCGTTGGTCAGGGCCACATCAGCGCCGATAGCGGCCCGCAGGGCATCGGCGATCAGGTTGCCGATAGCACTCTCGCCGCCGCGCACACTGGCACGCCGGCTGTCGAGCGGCGTTTCGGTTTCGCCCAGCGCGACGTCGAGCTTCGTGGCCAACAACTGTTCGTATCCGGCAACGATGGCAGCAACCTCGGCATCGGGCTCGACGCCGTGGGTTGAAACCAGTCGCCACTGGGGTCTGATCACGGTCTTTGGGCCGCGCCGGCCTTGTTTTTTCTCGATCGCCAAGTCTATCACCGCCAGGTAATGAGCATCGTACCCGGCCTTGGCGATCAGGGTGCCGCGCTCGTAGATCATGATGGGATCGTGGTCGTGGCCGCCGAGGATGACGTCGATGCCGGGCACGGCCCGAACCAAGGCCCGGTCGGCTGAGAGGTCGAGATGGGTCAGCGCGATCACCAGGTCGGCCTGTTGTTCCCTTAGCGCCGCGACGGTGGCCTTGGCGGTCTCCACCACGGGTGCGAAGCGGACCCCGGCCCCGGGGCTGGAAAGATGCTTGGTTTCGGACGTGAGCAAGCCGAAGAGTCCGACCTTGAAGGGCCCCATCTGACGTAACAGCATGGCCTGGCCGACCAAGGGCCGGCCCTCGGCATCCAACGTGTTGCTGGCCAACCAGGGAAACTTGGATTCGGCGGCGCGCCGGCGCAAAACCTCGCTGCCGAAGTCGAACTCGTGATTGCCCAGGCCGGCAGCGTCGAGGCTCAAGGCATTGAATATCTCGATCATCTGCTTGCCCTGGGTCAGGCCCGATAGCACCGAGGGCGACAGCAGATCACCGCCCAACGTCGTCAGGTGGTGTTCGGCCCGGGCGCGCTCGGCTTTGAGCAGCGTCATCAGCTGAGCCAAACCGCCCTGCCCTTTCTTGGCAGCGATCTCGTAAACGTCGTTGACGTGCAGGAGCGTGAGATTGCCGCTCTGGCCCAGCGCCGCCGCAGGCAGCCAGGCGAGGGTCAGAACGGCGATAAAAATGCGGAATCCGGTGGTCATGATCGATGCCCTCCCCGTCAGCCCATCATAGCTCGCTCAGTTGCTGCGATCGAGCAGCGCCGCCAGTTCGGGATGACGTCGCCGGGCCAGCTCCCGCACAGTAGTGCCACGACCATCCCGGGCGTCGGGATCGGCGCCATGTGCCAGCAGCAGCTCGACCAGCGCCGCCTTGCCACCGGCCGCCGCCCAGTGCAGCGCCGTACTACCGCCGGCGTCCCGGGCCTCGCGGGCCAGGCCGTTGCCGCCTTTGGCCAAGAAGGCCCGGACCAGCGGCCCGTAACCCTTCTTGACCGCCTCGATCAGATTTTCCGCAGGCCCAAGCGCGGTATTCCAGGCACCAAACCCGAGTAACTTGAGCACGCCTCCTTCGACGATCTCGATCAGCGGCGTGTAGACCGCAGCAACTGTATCGACCAGGTGCGCCCCGTCTCCATACTCCAGCGCCACGGCCTCGGCGGCGCGGCGTTGTTCATAGCCGTCGCAACGTTCGCCGCCGGATGAGATCACGAAATAACGGAAATCGCTCATGGTCATGGACCTGGGATCGGCGCTGCCGCCGTCAAGGTCCTGATTGCCTGGGACGATCGAGACGCTAGAATACCGACCAGGGCGGACGTTGTGGATCCCGGAGGGGGAGTGCTAACGATGACAAAACTCAATACCGGCGATGTCTTTCCTGAGCTGACCCTCAATCTGGTCGGTGGCGGCAGCGTCGGGCTGCCCGGCGATCTCGAAGGCAACTACCGCGTCATCCTCTTCTATCGCGGCCATTGGTGACCCTACTGCCGCCGTCAGTTGGACGGCTTCGCCAAGGTCTATGACGAATTGAAAAGCATCGGTGCCAGCGTCCTGGCGGCCAGCGTCGATGTTGGCGAGAAGGCCCAGGAAGTGGCCGACGGATTGCCCTTTGCGGTAGCCCAGGGGGTGAGCCGCGAGGTTGCCGACAGCATCGGCGCCTGGTGGGAGGAAAAGCGCAACTTCATCCAGCCCTCCGAGTTCGTGGTCGGCGCCGACGGCCGCATCGTCACTTCGTCCTACAGCTCGGGCCCGCTGGGGCGCATTGACGGGGCCGACGTCGTCAAGCTGGTCAAGTTCTACGAATCGAGGAAGTCATAGCGCCGATAGCCATCCTGGTGCTCAACGGCGCCAACATGAACTGGCTGGGCAAGCGCGAGCCGGAGTTCTACGGCACCCGGACCCTGGCCGAGGTCAACGAGTTGGTAGCGGCCCGGGCGGCCGAGCGCGGCTGCACCGTCGAGTTCTTCCAATCCAATGTCGAAGGCCTGGCCATGGACCGCATCTATGCCGCTGCCGAGGCCGGAATCGACGGCCTATTGATGAACCCGGCCGGCTTCTCCCACGCCGGCTATGCCTTGCGCGACTGCTTGCGCGCGGTGCAGTTGCCCTACGTCGAAGTCCACATGAGCAACACCGAGGCCCGCGGCATCGACCCCGTGACCACGTGCGAGGCGGCCGGCGTGGTGGCCGGGCTGGGGGCGAACTCCTATTTGGTCGGCCTAGACGCGTTGCTCGGCGTCATCGCCGCACGGCGCGAAGGCGCCTAAGGCGAGCCAAAAAAGGGGACAGGTACCTTTAGGGTGTTAAGTACCTGTCCCTTTTATTTGGGTGCACCCTTTTCTTGGTCGTCCTCTTTTTTGTTCGCCGCGGAGATAGGCGCCCAGCGCTTCGGGTTCCTGCGGTCCGAGGTCGGTGCCGACGAAAGTCCGCCAATCCCCAACCATGTCGAGCAATGGCGACTCCGACAGCAAGGGATCGTAGGTGCCCTCGACGTGGCAACGGGNGCTGCTCCAAGGGTACTTCTCCGGCGCCGCCACCAGCTCAGCTCGTACCGGGTTGCGTTCAACATAGCGCGCCGCTGCCAGCAGATAACCCTCGTCCATGACCGTCGAGGAAAAGCGAGCCTGCCACAAATGCCCCTGCCAACCCTGGCGCCGGTTGATCTCGGTGGCATAGATGCGGTGAGTCTCGCCCACGGCACGCGCCAGGGCCTCTTCGGTTTCCGGTACGGCGATCAAATGCACGTGGTTGGGCATCAAGCAGTAGGCCCAAATGTCCAGGCCATGGCGCTCACAGCGCCCAATCATGATGCGCAGGTAGGTTCGATAGTCGTCAGCGCAAAAGAAGGTAACCTGGCGACGGTTGCCGCGCTGCGTGACATGGTGAGGAAGTCCCGGCCGGACTGCCCGTGCGCTCCTCGGCATTTTGTTCTCCTTGTCTCCGTTGGCCTGCACGTCCTGGAGTCTCCTATGCAAGGTTTAGAGCTATTTTCCCCAAACACCGGACGCCCAACGAAATATCGGGACGAAAAAGGGGACGAAAAAGGGGACAGGTACTTTTGTCCATAAAGGTACCTGTCCCCTTTTTCGTCCTGGCAAATTGAGAGTAAGAATGGGCGTGGGGAAGGGTATGGGTAGAAAGCGACTTCCGGGACTGCTGATACCGGGGCTCATGGGGCTGATGGCTTTGCCCGTATCCGCCGCAGACCTGAGCGTGACGCAGCAAAGCCTACCGGCGCCCTTTGCCGTCGAGAGCCTGGAAAGCGATCAGGACGGATTGGCGGTGATCGGCAGTTCGCGCTGGGCCCGGCTACGCCTGGACGACGGAAAGATTTCCTTCGAAAACCAAGAAGAGCCCCGAGCCTCACCAGCTCAGCGCCCCGGCATGCTACCCGGCGGCAGCGTAACCCTGGGCTCGGGCCGCATCCGTGCCGCCTGGCTCAACCGGCCCACGGAACGCTACCGCCACGGCGTGCTAGGCGACGCTATCGAGGCCGGCGGACTGGCGGTGGATCTGGCCGACGGCCGTTCGCTGGAAACCGTGCTGGGTCCGGGATCGGTCTTCGAAGACCTTGCCCCCAGGCTGCTCGACGTGGACGGCAACGGCCAGAGCGATCTGGTCGTGGTGCGCTCCTACCTACAGCGCGGCGCGGCCCTGGCGGCCTTTTCCGTGGGCACGGGAGGGCTCAGGTTGCTCGGCCAGTCGCCGCCTATCGGCCGGCCCAATCGCTGGCTCAATCCCATCGGCGCCGGCGACTTCGACGGTGACGGGCGCATCGAGTTGGCGGCGGTGGTGACGCCTCACATCGGCGGCGTGCTGACGCTCTACCGCCTGGAAGCCGGGCTGCTCAGGCCAACCACCCGCCAACGCGGCTTTTCCAACCATGCCATAGGCTCGCGCCAACTCGGCCTGGCCGCCATTCTCGACGTCAACGGCGATAGCGTCGTCGACCTGCTGGTGCCGAACGACAACCGGCGCAGCCTGCGTGTCGTTAGTTTCGTCCGCCGATTTGCGGAACTGGCCCGAGTCGATCACGAAGCTCAAATAGCGTCCGCCATCGTCGTCTTCGGCAGCGAGATCGATCCCCAGCCGCGCGTCGCCTATGTTTTGGCTGATGGTACTTTCGTGGTGCTGTCATTCGACCTCACTCCCTAGACCCCATGTCCGCCAGCTCGGCAGCAGCACGCCAGCCAGCACGATGGCGATGGCGGTGTAGTCGAGCACCGTCACCCGAGTGCCCAGGTACCAGGCCGCCATGGGTGCCGAAAACGGCGTGATGAGGCAGACAAAGAGGCTGATGCGGCCCACCGGCATGTGCCTGAGCGCATAGTTGTAGAGCAGGAAGGTACAACAAGTGCCGACGATGGCGATGTAGGCCAGCGACGACCAGACCACGGCGTCGGCCCCAGCGTAAGGATCGGCCGGGCGCTCTACCGTCAGCATGACCAGCAGTGCCAACGCCGCCGCCGCCGTCAGCTGCCAGGCCGAGACGACCACCGGCCGGCCGTAGGCCTGGGCCACACGCCGGGCCAGCAGTTGGTTGAGGCAAAGCGTCAGCACGCCCAATGCCACGATGAAATTTCCCCAGGCCGAGCCGCCGCCGTGGCCGGCCTGACCCCAAAGCAACAGCGCCGTGCCGACAAAGGCGATGGCGGCGGCGAGATAGATCACGGGTCGCACTGCCTCGCCCAGTACCAGACGGCCCAGGAGGGGCATCAACACCGGCATCAGGCTGAGGAAGACGGTAGCGCTGAGCGCGCTGGTCATGGTCAGTCCCCAGGTGATCAGGAGACCGGCCAGACCGGGCTCCAGCAACCCCATGAGCAGGGGCCTGAAGCCCACCCGGCGCATGTCACGCAAATCACCGCTCAGCATCACCAGGGCCCATAACGCGAGAGCAGCCAGGGTGAAACGAACGGTCACCGTCTCGGCCGGGCCGATGAAGGGCAGGACGGATTTGTTTGCCACCCACGACGAGGCCCAGAACACGGTAGCGAGGATCATGGCGGCGGTGGGCATACGGAAACCGTGGCAGTACGTCATGGCGGGCGAAGGGAAGCAGAGCTTAGCCCCGCCTCCGTTGTCAGGCCAGCAATGGCGGGCTAGAAAAGGAATCCGGTCGCCGGCCCGCCGCCGCACCGGCACGATGCAGGGAGAATGACATGGATTTAGGAATTGCCGGGCGCAACGCCATCGTCTGCGCCTCCAGCCGCGGTCTGGGCAAGGGTTGCGCCCAGGCCTTGGCGCAGAACGGCGTCAATGTGGTGATCAATGGCCGCGACGCCGAGGTCACCCAAGCCACCGCCGACCAGATCCGCGCAGACAGCGGCGTCGAGGTGACCCCCGTAATCGCCGACGTCTCGACGCCCGAAGGCCAGAAGGCATTGCTGGAAGCCTGTCCTCAGGCCGACATCCTGGTCAACAACAACGGCGGCCCGCCGTTCTGTGATTTTCGCGATCTCGACCGGGAAGGCATGCAGGAAGGCATGACGATGAACTTCGTCACGCCCATCGAGCTGGCCCAGGCAGTGATCGACGGCATGATCGAGCGCCAGTTCGGCCGCATCGTCAACATCACCTCCGTTACGGTCAAGCGGCCGGTCTTCGGCCTCGATCTCTCCAGCGGCGCCCGCGCCGGCCTCACCGCTTTCATGGCCGGGGTGGCGCGCTCGGTGGCCCAGCACAACGTCACCATCAACCACATCCTGCCGGGCTTTATCGACACCGATCGGCTGCGCGGCGGCCTGGCCTTCATCGCCCAGAAGAACAACGTCTCGGTCGAAGACGCGGCGGCCGACCAGATCAGCCAGGTGCCGGCCGAGCGCTTCGGCAACCCCAGCGAGTTCGGCCAAGCCTGCGCCTTTCTTTGCAGCCAACACGCGGGCTACATCACCGGCCACAGCATGTTGATCGACGGCGGGCTCTTCGAGAGTAATTTTTGGCCCCATGTTGGCGGCGCCGGGTGCCAAAGGACTGACTCTGGCAATCGTCCTGGCGAGCCTGGGCGGTGCGGCCGGCGCTTCCGGTGAAACCGCCCAACCCCGCCAGTTCGACCTCACCGTGGTCATTCAGGGCGAGGAGCCGGTAGGCTTCGTGCTAGACGTGGCCGATGACGATTACGCGGCCACCCTCAACTTGGGCCCCGGCCTGCGCGCCGCCAGGGGCGGCCGCACCACTCTGGACGGTCTCGACGACCGGGCTACCGGCATGACCGTCGAACGCCTTATGGACAAGGGCCTCAGGGCCTATGTCTTCAGCGCCAGCAATGCACACGGCGCCTACCTCAAGATCAACAACCGCTGGATCTTCCTCGGCGCCTCCATCGAGGCCACCGTGCCGGCCCGCAGCAATTCCGACGCCCGCTAACCCGCATTTTTCGCCAGGTCGTGGCCAGGATCACAACGAAAAATACTTGGCCTGGGGATGGTGGATGACCAGTGCCGAGGTCGACTGTTCGGGGTGCAGTTGGTCGGCCTCGGCCATCACCACACCAATGCGCTCGGCGCCCAGCAGCTTCAGGATCTGACGCTGGTCGGTCAGGTTGGGGCAGGCCGGGTAACCGAAGGAATAGCGCGCGCCGCGGTAGCCCTGGCGCAAAAGCGCATCGCTCTCACGAGCATCCTCATGGCCAAAGCCGAGTTCGCCACGGATACGCTTGTGGACGTATTCGGCCAAGGCCTCGGTCAATTCGACGCCCAATCCGTGCAGGTAGAGGTAATCCTGGTACCGGTCGTCGGCGAACCATTGGCGCGCCGTATCGGCCACCTGCTGGCCCAGCGTGACAAGCTGCAGGCCAACCACGTCGCGCTGGTTGGATGAAACGTCGCGCACGAAATCGGCCAGGCATAGGCCACCGGGCCGCGGCTGACGCGGCAAGGCAAAGCGGGCGGCCTCGCCGCTTTCGTCGAACAGCACCAAGTCGTCGCCTTGGGCGGCGGCCTGCCAATAGCCGTAGCAGGCTTGGGGCTGGAGAATGCCTTCTTGGGCGCAGGTATCGAGGAGCCGCGTCAAGATCGGCTTGACTTCGATTTCGGCCCAGGCGCGGAACCCGGCCAAGTCGCGGCCGGCTTTGCGGAAGCCCCAGTGGAATTGATAGAGCAGGCGTTCGTTGAGATAGGGCAGCAACGCCTCGACGGCCACCTTTTGCAGCGCCCGCGCGCCCAGGAAGGGCGGCTCCGGCACCTCGGCGTCGGCTGCCAACTGGTCACGGCGCAGCTCTACCTCGTCCCAGTCGATCGGGCGTTCAGGAGGGCGCTCGGGAGCCTGGCCCAGGCTCTTTCTGTTTTTTGGTTTGGCAGCGTGCTTTTCGGCTTCGCCGAGCACATGGGCATCGAAGCTGCCGGCCGCCACCTTGTTGGCCAGATCGAGGCCGCCGAAAGCGTCACGGGCGTAGGCCACGCGGCCCGGGCCGTAGGCCTGGCGGCAGTCCTCTTCGACATAGCGCCGGGTCAGCGCCGCGCCACCAAGAAAGACCGGCAGATCGAGGCCCTCGCGGGTCAGTTCCTCGAGGTTCTCGCGCATGATGACGGTCGACTTGACCAGCAACCCCGACATGCCGATGGCGTCGGCGTCATGGTCGCGAGCGGCCTGCATGATGGCAGCGATGGGCTGCTTGATGCCCAGATTGACGACCTCGTAGCCGTTGTTGGTGAGGATGATGTCAACCAGGTTCTTACCGATATCGTGGACGTCGCCGCGCACCGTAGCCAGCACCACGGTACCGCGGCTGGTGTCCTCGGTCTTGTCCATGTGGGGCTCGAGATAGGCCACCGCGGTCTTCATCGTCTCGGCCGATTGCAGCACGAAGGGAAGCTGCATCTGGCCCGAGCCGAACAGCTCGCCCACCACCTTCATACCGGCCAGTAGATGGCTGTTGATGATGTCGAGTGCCGGCATGGCGGCCAAAGCTTCGTCGAGATCGTCTTCCAGGCCCTGGCGATCGCCATCGACGATACGCTGGGTGAGCCGTTCCTCGACGGCTTCGGGCCGAATTTTCTCGGTCTGGGCGGCCAACTTGCGGTCCTCGAACAGCGCCATGAACGACGTCAGGGGGTCATAGCCGACGTTGCCGTTGGCGGCCGGGCCGCGACGGTCGAGGATCAGATCCTCGGCGATCTTGCGTTCGTTCTCGGGGATCTTGTGCAGCGGCATGACGCGGGCCAGGTGGACGATGGCGCCGGTCATGCCGCGCTCCAGCGCCTGAGCCAAAAAGACCGAGTTGAGCACATGCCGGGCAGGCGGATTGAGGCCGAAGGAGACGTTGGAAACGCCCAGGATGATCTGGCAGGCGGGTATCTCGGCGGCCATGGTCTCGATGGCGTCGAGAGTGTTCAGCGCGAGGCGCCGATCGTCCTCGTTGCCGGTGCAGACGGTGAAAGTCAGGGGGTCGATCAACAGGTCCTCGGGCGGCAGGCCATGTTGCTGGCAGGCAAAGTCGTGCAACCGGTGGGCAATCTCGAGCTTGTGCCCGGTTTCCTTGGCCATGCCGCTTTCGTCGATGGTCAACGCAATAACGGCGGCGCCGAAACGGCGTGCCAGCTTGAGGCGCTCGGCCGCCGCCTGCTCGCCGTCCTCGAAATTGATGGAATTAATAACGGCCTTGCCGCCATAGAGCTTGAGCGCCGCCTCGATGACCGGCAACTCGGTCGAATCGATGACCACCGGTGCCGGCACCGAGCCACGCATGCGGCCCAGCACCTGGCCGATGTCTGCCACCTCGTCGCGGCCCACGTAGGCGGTACAGAGATCGACGGTGTGCGAGCCTTCGCGGGCCTGTTCGCGGCCCATGGCGACGCAGGCGTCCCAGTCTTCGGCAGCCAGCAGCTCGCGAAACTTCTTCGAGCCGTTGGCATTACAGCGCTCGCCGATGGACAGATAGGCGTTCTCCTGGCGGTACGGTACCTGGCTATAGAGCGAGGCCAGCGAAGGCGTCCACTTTCCCGGCCGGGGCGCCGGCGCAACGCTGGTGCCATCGTCGGAAATCGCGCCCAGCATTTGCCTGAGTGCCGCGATGTGTTGCGGCGTGGTGCCGCAGCAGCCGCCGATCAGGTTGATGCCGTCCTCGCGCACGAAGCGTTCCAGCCAGTGCGCGATCTCGTCGGGGCCGAGCGGATAGCGGGTCTGGCCGTCAACCAGCTCGGGCAGGCCGGCGTTGGGCTGAACCGAGATAGGCTTGGGCCAGTTCTCGCTCAGCCAGCGCACGTGCTCAGCCATCTCCTGGGGACCGGTGGCACAGTTGAGGCCAAGGCTGTCGACCTCGAGCGCATGCAGCACGGTGGCGGCAGCGGCGATCTCGGAGCCCACCAGCAGCGTGCCCGTGGTCTCCACCGTAACCTGCACCAAGATCGGAAGTTGGCAATCGGCAGCGGCCAAAGCCAAGCGGGCACCGTTGACGGCGGCCTTGATCTGCAACGGGTCCTGGCAGGTCTCAATGAGTATGCCGTCGACGCCACCGGCCACCAGGCCGGCACATTGCACCTGCAGCGCCGCTTCCAGGCTGTCGTAATCGACGTGGCCCAGACTGGGCAGCCGGGTGCCGGGGCCGATCGAGCCGAGCACGAAACGCCGGTTGCCGTTCTGAGTGAATTCGGCCGCCGCGGCGACAGCGATCTCGGCGGCGCGGCGATTGATCTCATGAGCCTGCTCGGCCAGCCCGAACTCGGCCAGCGTCAGTGGCGAGCCGCCGAAGGTATTGGTCTGGATGATATCCGATCCGGCCTCGAGGTAGCCGCGGTGGATCTTGTCTACTACGTCGGGGCGGCTCAGGTTGAGGATTTCGGCACAGTTCTCCTGGCCCTGGAAATCGCTTTCGAGGTCGAGGTCGAAGGCCTGCACCTGGGTGCCCATGGCGCCGTCGCAAAGCAGCACGCGGCTAGCCAGTTGGTCGAGCAGTTCGGTCATGAGATTCCTGTGGGTCCTGTATTGTTTTGCTCAGCTTTGCTCGGCAGCCAGACACAGCGAAGTCGGTCGCAGCCCGAGGCCGTGGCAGATGGCGTAGGTCAGTTCGGGCCGGTTGAGGGTGTAGAAATGGAACTCCTCGACGCCCTCGGCCGCCAAGCGGCGGCACTGGTCGCCGGCCACCATGGCGGCGATCAGTCGGCGGGTCTCGGGGTCGTCTTCGAGGCCGGCGAAACTTTCGGCCAACCAGTCGGGAACGCTGGCGCCGCAAGTGGCGGCGAAGCGCACCACCTGGCCGAAGTTGGTCACCGGCAAGATGCCCGGCACCAGGGGCACCGTGATGCCGGCCGCCCGAACGCGGTCGCGAAAGCGCAGGAAGACCTCGGGATCGAAGAAAAACTGACTGATGGCGCAACTGGCGCCGGCGTCCAATTTGGCCTTCAGATTGTCGAGGTCGAAGTCCGCCGAGGGCGCCTCGGGATGGCTTTCGGGATAGGCCGCGACGGAAATCTCGAAATCGGCCACGGCCTTGAGCCCGGCTACCAGGTCGACGGCATAGGCGTAGCCCTGGGGATGCGGCCGGTAATGCGCCTCGCCCTCGGGCGGATCGCCCCTGAGCGCCACCAGATGGCGCACGCCGGCCTGCCAATAGCTCTCGGCTACGGCGTCCACGTCGGCCCGGCTGGCACCGACACAGGTCAGATGGGCGGCAGGCTCCAGACTGGTCTCCTCGACCAGGCGGCGGACCGTGGCGTGGGTGCGCTCGCGGGTGGTGCCACCGGCACCATAAGTGACCGAGACGAAGCGTGGCGCCAACGGCTCGAGGCGGCGAATGGCCCGCCACAACGCCTCTTCCATCTTCTCCGACTTGGGCGGAAAGAACTCGAACGAGACCGAGATACCGGCCGGCATCCCGGATTGAGCCTGAAGCTGGGCCGCGGGTTGAAGTTGGGCCTGGGGCAAGCGGTTGGCCAGCAGGTTCATGGCCGGGCCTCCGTCCAAGCCGCCGGCGGCGCTGCCGGCAGGGCCGACGCCCCGCCCGGATTGCGCCCAGGCCAAATGACGACGGTCAACGGCTGGCCTTCGAGGCTGACGCTGGGATCCAGTTCCAGGCCGCAGGCACGGAACCACTCGGCCACCTCGGCATCACTGAATCCAAGGCGGCGGTGGGCATGGTCGTCGCGTAACACTTCGAGCCCGTGGGGCGCGAAATCGACCACCGCCAGGCGCCCGCCAGGCGCCAGCACCCGGGCCCCCTCGGCCAGTGCCGCAGCCGGCTGATCGGCGAAGTGCAGCACTTGGTGAAAGGTCACGGCATCTAGGGAATCGTCTGCAAACGGCAGGCGGTACATGTCGGCGTGGCGCACCTGGCAATGGCGAAATCCCCCATCCTCGAGGCTGGCCCGGGCCACTGCCAGCATATCGTGGCTGAGGTCGACGCCGATGCCGCGGCGGATGCGGTCGGCGAAAAGCTCCAGCACCCGGCCGGTGCCGGTTCCGATGTCGAGGAAGCTGTCGATGGTACGGTCGGCAAAGAGCGCCAGCAGCGCCGCTTCGACTTCGGCTTCCGGCACATGCAGCGAGCGGATCTCGTTCCAGCACGACGCATTGGCCCGGAAATAGGCATTGGCCTCGTCGGCCCGGGCCCGCTTGACCGCTTGCAGCCGCTGCAGGTCCTGGCCCAGTGCCGCGTCGTCGGGCGGTAACAGCGCAATCAGAGTGTGGCCGAGCTCGGCACAAGCGCCCTCCTCGGCCAGCCGGTAGAAGGCCCAGGTGCCCTCGCGCAGGCGTTCCAAAAGGCCGGCGTCACAGAGCAGCTTGAGATGGCGCGAGACCCGCGGCTGGCTCTGGCCCAGTATCTGCGTCAGCTCTGTCACCGTAAGCTCGCCCTGGGCACAAAGCGCCAGGATTCTCAGGCGGGTGGTCTCGCCGGCAGCCCGCAATCCGTTGAGCAGCGCCTCCATGGTCAGGTCATACCTCCAAGTCCAAAACTACCATCTTCCTGAGTAGATACGCACATATAAACATATGTTTATATGTGCGTCCAGGATTTATTCCGATGACCCAGATCTGGAGGGCAACACCCCCTGCGAGATCCCTTGGACTTATGTGAGTGCAGCGCAACGGCTGTGGTAATACTGACCAGATTTTGTGGTCTATTTCGGATCAGGCGCAAAATGTTGAGCGATTTTGCGTAGCGGCAAAATGGCAACAGAATCCCATTTCCTGTGGCAGGAAGCCCACGGTCGGCTGGTCATGCGTTGCCAGTTGTGCTACTGACAGGGGTGGAAGGCCTGATCCGATCCGGCGTGGGCGGTGTTGTCTGCCTTGCTTCCGGCAAGCTAATTGTGGGCTTTTTTTGGCTCTCGGAGTGCCGGCAAGGTAGCCATGAACCGGGATCGGGACGGGACGGAGAATATCGCGAGTGGGCAACCCGAGTGGGCGACGCGCGCATGAAACAAAAAGACGCCAGATCAAGGCGGAGACAGTTGAGACGGGGAGTCCGGTAGCACCATGTCAGCGGGTGTAACACTGCGTCGTTTGTTGGCGGTCGGTCTACTGGGGGCAGCCTTGGCCGTAGGTGGATCGCTGGCCGGCTGTGCCTCGTTCCCCGATTCCGACGACGAGCAGGCGGTGGCCGAATACAAGGCCGCCAACGATCCCCTGGAGCCTCTCAACCGCTATTTCTTCGAGCTCAACCGGGGCCTCGACGCGTTGCTCCTGCGTTGGGTCTCAGAGATCTACCGCGACGCGCTGCCCGACGTGGGGCGGAGCATGGTCAAGAACTTCCTCGACAACCTGCGCTCGCCGGTGATTTTCGGCAATGACCTTCTGCAGGGCGAACTAACGCGGGCCGGCGAGACCGGCGGGCGCTTCCTCATCAACAGCACCGCCGGCATCCTGGGGCTGTTCGACGTCGCCTCGTACGAGCGGGCCGGCGGCCTCGAATTCCACAACGAGGATTTCGGCCAGACGCTGGGAACCTGGGGTGTCAATGAAGGGCCCTACCTGGTGCTGCCGCTGATCGGTCCCTCGCCGGTGCGCGACACCGTGGGACTGGTCGGCGACTACTTCATGGATCCGGTATATTATTACGCCCGCAACGTCGACCGGCCGCTGGTGCCGGCCGTGCGCTACACCCTGCGGGCCATTGATACGCGGTCGCGCAACATCGAGACNCTGGACGANATCGAGCGNTCGGCNATCGACCTCTACGCCACCATNCGCAGCCTCTACCGGCANCGCCGCAANGACGAGATCCGCAACGGCCAGCCGGCGCCGACCGTACCCATGCCCGAGATCTCGATTGACATGGACGACGAAATCGGCGACGAACGCGCCTCGGCCAAGCCCGAATAACCAAGATCCCGCACCGCATGTTTCTTCGCCGCTTTGCCCCTCTCGCGCTGGTCGCGTATTTGCTGACCTCTGGTGGCGCAGCGCGCGCCGCAGACGCTGAGGCAATCGACTTCATCCAGACCTTGGGTGACGAGTTCGTGTCGGTGCTGGCTGACAAGGAGCTGCCCGCCGAGCGTCGGCTGGAAGAGTTCCGCCGCCTTTTCATCGAGGGCTTCGACGTCCGCACCATCAGCCGCTTCGCGCTTGGCCGCTACTGGCGCCGCGCCAGCAAGAATCAGCGCCAGGAATACGGCCGGCTCTTTAGCGACTACATCGTCAACACCTATTCTGACCGCCTGGGGCAGTACTCGGGCGAAAAGATCGTCGTCGGTAAGACGCGCAACGATGCCAAGCGCGACCGCATCGTCAGCAGCAAGATCGTGCGCCCCAAGGGCAAGCCGGTGCGCCTCGACTGGCGGCTGCGCCAGCGCGACCAGGGCTTCAAGATCGTCGACGTCGTCATCGAGGGCGTCAGCATGGCCATCACCCAGCGCGACGCCTTCTCCTCGGTCATCCGCCGCGGCGGCGGCAAAGTCGAAAGCCTGCTCGAAGAACTGCGATCCAAAGTTCGCGGCAAACAGAAAAAATCCGAGCGCCGCCGGCCTATGAAAAAAGCTACCGGCTGAACGCGGCGCGCTTAGTCCCGGTGCAGCGGCTTGTAGCGGATCCGGTGGGGCTGTTCGGCTTCGGCGCCCAGGCGGCGCTTGTAGTCCTCCTCGTAAGCCTCGTAGTTACCCTCGAACCACTCCACGTGGCTGTCGCCCTCGAAGGCCAAGATGTGGTTGGCGATGCGATCGAGGAACCAGCGGTCGTGGCTGACCACGACGACGCAACCGGCAAACTCCAGCAGCGCTTCCTCCAGCGCCCGCAGGGTGTCGACATCGAGATCGTTGGTGGGCTCATCGAGCAGCAGCACGTTGGCGCCCGACTTGAGCATCTTGGCCAGATGTACGCGATTGCGCTCGCCGCCCGATAGCTGGCCCACCTTCTGCTGCTGATCGGCGCCACGGAAATTGAAGGACCCAACATAGGCCCGGCTGGGCATCTTGCGCTTGCCCAGCTCGACCTCGTCGAGGCCGTCGGAGATTTCTTCCCATACGGTTCGCTCGGCGCCCAGGCTGTCACGCGACTGGTCGACGTAGCCCAGCGCTACCGTGTCGCCGATGCGTAAGGCGCCGGAATCAGATTCTTCCTGGCCCGTCAGCAGGCGCAGGAAAGTCGTTTTCCCGGCGCCGTTGGGGCCGATGACGCCGACGATGGCACCGGGCGGCAGGCGCAGCGAAAGGTCGTCGATCAGCAGCTTGTCGCCGTAGGCTTTGGAAACGCCTTCGAGATCGATCACCAGATCTCCGAGCCTGGGCCCCGGCGGCACGATGATCTGGGCCTCGGCCCGGGCCTTTTCGTGCTCCTCCGAAAGCAACGCGTCGTAGGCGCTGACACGGGCCTTGGATTTGGCCTGACGGGCCCGGGGCGACTGTTGAATCCACTCCAGCTCGCGCGCCAGCGTGCGGCGGCGGGCGTCCTCCTGGCGGCCTTCTTGCTCAAGCCGGGCACCTTTCTGTACCAACCAGCCCGAATAATTGCCCTCGAAGGGAATACCTCGGCCGCGGTCGAGCTCGAGGATCCAGCCGGCCACGTTGTCGAGGAAATATCGGTCATGGGTGACCGCCACCACGGTGCCGGGATAGTCCTTGAGAAAGCGTTCGAGCCAGGCCACGCTCTCGGCATCGAGGTGGTTGGTGGGCTCGTCCAGGAGAAGCATGTCGGGGCGCTCGAGCAACAGCCGGCAAAGCGCCACGCGGCGGCGCTCACCGCCCGACAGCGTCTCGACCTGGGTCTCGCCGGGCGGACAGCGCAGCGCATCCATGGCGATCTCGATGGTGCGATCGAGATCCCAGGCGTCGAGGGCATCGATCTGTTCCTGGACCTCACCCTGTTCGGCGATCAGCTCGTTCATGGCGTCGTCGTCCATGGGTTCGGCAAATTTGGCGCTGACCTCCTCGAAGCGGTCCAACAACGCCTTGGTCTCGGCCACCCCATCCATGACGTTGCCCAGCACGTCCTTGGCCGGATCGAGTTCCGGTTCCTGGGCCAGGAACCCCACACGCACGCCTTCGGCCGGCCAGGCCTCGCCCGCGAACTCGGTTTCGATGCCGGCCATGATGCGCAGCAGCGTCGACTTGCCGGCGCCGTTGTAGCCCAGGACACCGATCTTGGCGCCGGGAAAGAACGACAGACGAATGTCTTTCAGCACCTCGCGGCCGCCGGGGAAGACCTTCGACAGGCCGTTCATCACGTAGATGTATTGATATGACGCCATGGTATATGTCCGGTGTTTTCGGGGCCCCAAAATACAGCCCTTTCCGCCGGGGGCAATAAGGCGTTACGGTCGGCGCTCCAGGGGGCGGCAAGCAAGCAAGGAAACCTTCCCGTGACCATAGATCTATCCCGCATCGAGGCTCTCACCTTCGACGTCGGCGGCACCGTTTTCGACTGGCAGAGCACCATCATCAACGCCGTCACCGATCTTGCCGCCGCCAAGGAAACGGCGGTCGACGCCCAGGCCTTCGCCCGTACCTGGCGTGCCGCCATGTTCGACCACCTGGTTGCCATGAACAGCGGCAATGCCGAAATCATGAACGCCGACGGCATGCACAGGCAGGCGCTCGACGGCATGGATGAGGCCTTCGCCGAGTTGGCGCTAAGCCCGGATGAAAAGGACGACCTGACGCGGGCCTGGCACCACATGCCTGCCTGGCCGGGGGTGCCCGAGGCCATCGCCGCACTGCGCCAGCGCTACGTGGTCTCGATCCTCTCGATCCTCAGCGTGCCCATACTGGTGGGCTCATCCAGAACCGCGGGTATCGACTGGGATTTGATTCTCTCTTGCGAATTCCTGCCCGCCTACAAGCCCGAGCCTGATTCCTACCAGGGCGCCGCCCGGCTGCTGGCGCTCGAACCCGGCCAGGTAATGATGGTGGCGGCCCACCCCTTCGACCTCCGCGGCGCCCGCGCCGCGGGTCTGGCCACGGCCAACCTGCAACCCAACCTGAGTGAGCCCAGCGAATTCCTGCCGCCCGAAAGCGAGCCCGGCGAGTTCGACATCGAAGCTGAGGATTTCGCGGACCTGGTGCGCCAGCTCTGCCCTTGAGGGGTGCTTGAAAGGGATTGAAGATTAACAACAGAAGCACAGAGACACAGAGAATCCCTGCGGACAAACCGAATTAGCTCTCTGTGCCTCTGTGACTCTGTGCCTCTGTGCCTCCGTGCCTCTGTGGTTCCCTAACCACTGGTCACCATCACGCCTCGTCCTCGACGACCTCGAATTCCAGCAGCAGCGTGCCCTCCTCGACCTGGGCGCCCTCGGCGACGTGGATGCCCTTGATGCGACCGGTCATGGGTGCGTTAAGCGTGTGTTCCATCTTCATGGCATCCATGACGATCAGGGCGTCGCCCCTGTCGACCTCGGCACCGGACTCGACCAGCAGGCTGACGACGCGGCCGGGCAGCGGCGCGGCGATCGTTGATCCGCCGTCCTCCTCGACGTCACCGGCCGCCAGCGGATCGTGGAAGCCCAGGCGATAAGTGGTGCCTTCAACCACGATGGTGATGTCGTTGCCGCTGCGCCAGGCCCCGGCGGTGGTGCGCGCGCCGGCCACCCGGGCTTCGAGCTGGCCGCCTTCACCCAAGCTGCCCTGGACCTCGACGTCGCCGTCGGGCAGCTCGAGCAGGTAAAGCCCCTCGGCGCCGGGCGGAAAGTGCACGGTGATGGTAACCTCGCGGTCGCCGTCGATCAGAGCGAACTCGTCGTGCCCGGCATCATTGAGGCGCCAGCCGTTGACCCTGTTGAAGGGCGACCAGGGGTCTTGCGAAGCGGCCGCTGCGGCGGCCGCCTCGGCCTCACGGCTGAGCAGCATGTGTAATGCCGCCAACGCCAGAGCGCGGTCCGGCACCGGCTCGGGCGGCGGCACCAGGTCGTCAATGTGGCGGTCGATGAAGCCGGTGTCGAAATCGCCCTCGGCAAAAGCCGGGTGCGCGGCAATACGGCCCAGGAACTCGATATTGGTGATGACACCGGCCAGATGGACGTCGGCGAGCGTGCGTCTGAGGCGGCGCAGCGCCTGGCTGCGATTGCGCTCCCAGACCACCAACTTGGCGATCATGGGATCGTAGTGCGGTGTCACCAGATCGCCCTGGACGACGCCGGCATCGACCCGCACGTGCGGCCCTTCCACCGGCATTTGCAGCCATTCCAGGCGGCCCGGTGAGGGCAGGAAGCGGCGTCTCGGGTTCTCGGCATAAAGCCGCACCTCGATGGCGTGGCCTTCGCTGACGATCTCGTCCTGGCTCAGCGGCAGGGGCTCGCCGGCCGCCACCCGAAGCTGCCATTCCACCAGATCGAGGCCGCAGGTCATCTCGGTCACCGGGTGCTCGACCTGCAAACGGGTGTTCATCTCCATGAAATAGAATTCGGCCTGGTCGAAGCCGGCGCCGCTTTCGACGATGAACTCGACGGTGCCGGCGTTCTGATAGCCAATGGCCGCGGCGGCGGCCACCGCGGCTTCGCCCATGGCCTGTCGCATATCTTCCGGCAGCCCAGGCGCCGGCGCCTCCTCGACCACCTTCTGGTGGCGCCGTTGCAACGAACAATCGCGCTCGAAAAGATGGATGACGTTGCCCTCGGCGTCGCCGAAGACCTGTACCTCGATGTGGCGCGGGCGCGAGACGAAACGCTCGATCAGCATGCGCTCGTCACCAAAGGCGCCCTTAGCCTCGCGGCGCGCACCGGCCAGTTCGCGGGCGAATGCGCCCGCATCCTCGACCAGCCGCATGCCCTTGCCGCCGCCGCCGGCCGAGGCCTTGATCAGCACCGGATAGCCGGTCTCTTCGGCGGCCCGGGCCAACACCTCGTCGTTTTGATCTTCGCCGTGATAGCCCGGTACCACCGGCACGCCTGCCTCGGCCATCAGGGCCTTGGCGGCGTGCTTCTGGCCCATGGCACGGATGGCTGCAGCGGGCGGGCCGATGAAGATCACACCGGCCGCGGCACAGTCCTCGGCAAAGCCTGCGTTCTCGGACAGGAAGCCGTAACCCGGGTGCAGTGCNTGGGCGCCGGCGTGGCTTGCCACCTCGAGGATACGGCCGGCGTTGAGATAGCTCTCGCTGGCCGCCGGCGGTCCGATCAGGTAGGCCTCGTCGGCCATCTCGACGTGCGGCGCAGCGGCATCGGCTTCGGAAAAAACGGCGACAGTGCGCACACCCAGGCGGCGGGCACTGCGGATCACGCGGCAGGCGATTTCGCCGCGGTTGGCGATGAGGATCTTATCGAACATGAGGGACCGGATACTACTGGCAGAGGGCTTCTGCTACCACTCCGGCTTGCGCTTGTCGAGGAAGGCGCTGATACCTTCGATGCCCTCGGCGCTGGCGCGGCGCGTGGCGATGCGTAGCGCCGTGTCCTCGATCATGGCGTCATCGACCGGCCGCGCCCGCACCGCCGCCACCAGATCCTTGGCCGCCCGCGCCGCTTTGGGTGCGGCCTCGCGGATCGATCGCAGCAGTCGGTCGCGGGCAGCATNCATCTCGCCGGCGTCGGTAACCACGATATGCACCAGGCCCATACGCAGGGCTGCGTCGGCATCGAATGTCTCGCCGGTAATGAAGTAGCGCCGCGCGTGGCGCGTGCCGATGGCGCTGATGACGTAAGGCGAGATGGTGGCCGGCGTCAGGCCCAGGCGCACCTCGGAGAAGGCGAAGGTGGCGCTCTTGACGGCCACCGCGATGTCGCAGGCGGCAACCAAGCCAACTCCGCCGCCGAAGGTCGGGCCCTGGATCAGGGCGATGGTGGGCAGCGGCAACGAGTTGAGACGGTAAAGCAGGCAGCCCAGATTGCGGGCGTCGGCGAAGTTTTCCTCCTCGCTGAAGCCGGCCGCCCGTTTCATCCACTCGACGTCGGCACCGGCGCTGAACGACTTGCCACGGGCGGTGATGATCACCACCCGTGTCTCGTCGTCGTCGGCCAGTTGGTCGAGTTTTTTCCGCAGATCGGCGATGACCTCGTCGTCGAAGGCATTATGGACGTCGGGCCGGTTGAGGATGATGGTGGCCACGCCTTCGTTGTCCTGCTGCAGCAGCACCTTGCCCACGCTCATGAGGTCATTCTCCTTGGCGCCCGGCCACCCGCTACATCCTGAAAACGCCGAAGTCGGTTTTCTCGACCGGCTGGTTGAGCGCTGCCGATAGCGACAGCGCCAGCACCATGCGGGTGTCGGCCGGGTCGACGATGCCATCGTCCCAGAGTCGCGCCGAGGCATAGTAGGGATGGCCCTGGCCTTCGTACTGGGCCTTGATGGGCTCCTTGAAGGCCTCTTCCTCGTCCGCCGACCAGTCTTCGCCNTCGGCCTCCATGTAGTCGCGCTTGACCTGAGCCAGCACCGCTGCGGCCTGGTCGCCGCCCAGCACCGAGATGCGCGCGTTGGGCCACATCCAGAGGAAGCGCGGACCGTAGGCCCGGCCACACATGCCGTAGTTGCCGGCACCGAAGGAGCCGCCGATGATGATGGTGATCTTGGGCACGTTGGCGCAAGCCACGGCCGTCACCATCTTGGCGCCGTCCTTGGCGATGCCGCCGGCCTCGTACTTGGCCCCGACCATGAAGCCGGTGATGTTCTGCAAGAAAATCAGCGGTATCCCCCGCTGGCAGCAGAGTTCGATGAAGTGCGCTCCCTTGAGTGCCGATTCCGAGAACAGCACGCCATTATTGGCCACGATGCCGACAGGATAACCGTGTATGCGGCCAAATCCTGTGACGAGCGTCACACCGTAGAGTTTTTTAAATTCGTCGAATTCGCTACCGTCGAGAAGCCGCGCGATGACCTCGCGCACGTCGTAAGGGATGCGTACGTCCTTGGGGATCAGGCCATGCAACTCGGCCGGGTCGTATTTGGGTTCACGCGCCGGCTTAAGCGTCAGGTTGGGCGCCTTCTGCCGGTTCAAATTAGCCACCACGCGGCGCGCCATGCGCAGCGCGTGGCGGTCGTCCAGCGCATAGTGGTCGGTAACGCCCGAGGTGCGGGAATGGACGTCGGCGCCGCCCAATTCCTCGGGCGTGACGATTTCGCCGATCGCCGCCTTGACCAGCGGCGGCCCGCCGAGAAAGATGGTTCCCTGCTTGCGCACGATTATGGATTCGTCCGACATCGCCGGGATATAGGCGCCGCCGGCCGTGCACGAGCCCATGACCACGGCGATCTGCGGAATGCCGGCACCCGACAGCGTGGCCTGGTTGAAGAAGATGCGGCCGAAGTGTTCGCGATCGGGAAAGACTTCGTCCTGGTTGGGCAGGTTGGCGCCGCCCGAATCGACGAGATAGATGCAGGGCAGGTTGTTGAAGCGGGCGATCTCCTGGGCCCTGAGGTGCTTCTTCACCGTCAGGGGAAAGTAGGAGCCGCCCTTGACGGTGGCGTCGTTGGCCACCACGACGCATTCCGTGCCCTCGACGCGGCCGATGCCGGTGATGATGCCAGCGCCGGCAATGTTGTCGCCATACATGTCGTGGGCCGCGAGCTGCGAGAGCTCGAGGAAGGGCGAGCCCGGATCCAACAGCCGGCGCACACGCTCACGCGGCAGAAGCTTGCCGCGCTTGAGGTGCCTGAGCCGCGATTTCTCACCGCCACCCAGCTTGACCTGACTGACCTGCTGCCTCAAGTCGTCGACCAGGCCCGCCATGTGCTCCGCGTTTTCGGCATAGCTTTCGCTGCGCGTGTCCAGGCTGCTTTCGAGCACGGTCATGGCGCCAACCGGAAAAATGTCTGCAACGTGAATTCCTACTCTCTATCCATTGGTTGTATCCATTGGCTGCCGCCTCTTTTAGCATGGCCGGTGGCGGTTGGCGTCAGTCAAGGCGCGACCGCGAAGTTTTGTTCGTCGTTCCTTCATGAGGCGGGTGCAGCATGACCTATCAGGCTTTCGATCTCAGCGGCAAGGTTGCGCTGATTACAGGCGGCAACGGCGGTATCGGACTGGGCATGGCGGAGGCCGTAGCCCAAGCCGGCGCCAGCGTCTGCATTTGGGGCCGCAACGAAGAAAAGAACGCCACCGCCCAGGCCCAACTCGAAGCCACCGGCGTCAAGGCCCTGGCGCTGCCCATCGACGTCGGCGACGAGGCCGCCGTGGCCGATGGCATGGCCCGAACCATCGCCGAATTCGGCCGCATCGACGCCTGCTTCGCCAACGCCGGCGTCAGCACCCGAGGCAAATCGATCTTCGACATCTCGGCCGAGGAGTGGCGCCGCGTCACGGCCATCAACCTGGATGGCGCCTTCTTCACCATGAAGGCCGCAGCGGCCCACATGAAGGAGCGAGCCAAGGCCGGCGATCCCGGCGGCCGGCTGATCGGCACGGCCAGCCTGGCGGCCGTCTCGGGCGCGCCGGGTAACGAACACTACGCCGCCACCAAGGGCGGCCTGATCTCGATGATCAAGGCCCTGGCCGTGGGCATGGCGCGCCACGGCGTCACCGTCAACGCCGTGCTACCGGGCTGGATCGAGACGGCCATGACCAGCGACGCTTTCGCCTGGGAGAAATTCGAACAAGCCGTGCTGCCGCGCATCCCCATGCGGCGTTGGGGCAAGCCCGAGGACTTCGGCGCCATCGCCGTCTACATCATGTCCGACGCCTCGGGCTACCACACCGGCGAAACCTTCATGATCGATGGCGGGTATTTCCTGTTCTAGATCATTCTAGATCACGATACGGCCGGGGGGTTCGCCGCGATCCTGGCGCGCCACCATCTCGGCGAAGGCAGCTTCCAGGTGGCCGACCAGCCCGGCTGTGTCGAACAGCGCGCATGTCTCGCGGCCGGCTTGCAGGCGCTGGCGCAGGTTCAGCAGGCGACCAGGGTTGCGAGCCAGCTCCAGCGCGGTTTCCTCGTATTCGGACGGCGTCGCGACGATCAGCTCATCGAGCCCCGCCGCCGCCACCAGGCTGGCGCCGACCCGGGCCGCAAAGCTGGCGCCGGGACAGGTCAGCACCGGCACCCCGGCCCACAACGCATCGCTGGCCGTGGTGTGGGCATTGCAGACCAGGGTGTCGAGAAAGAGATCAGCAGCCTGGCAGCGCGCCAGATGGGCTTCGGGGTCGAGGCGCGGCGCGGCGATGAGGCGCTCACCGTCCAGCCCCCGCGCGGCGGCCTCGCGGCGAAGATTCTCCAGCGTCTCGGGACTGTCGACCAGCAGCCACAACGCGGCCTCAGGCAAGCGCTCGAGCAGGCCCAGCCAAAGCCCCAGGGTGGCCGCATCGATCTTGCGCGAGACGTTGAAGCAGCAGAAGACGAAGCCCTCAGGCAGCCCCAACTCGGCCCGTGGCGGCACCGGTCCCAGACCCAGGGCTCGGTGGCTGTTGACCTGGTAGCTCCCGGGCAGCAGCACCGGCGCCTCGCTAAGAAAAGCTTCATGTTCGGACGGCACCAGCCATCGGTCGGCAATAAGATAGTCCATGTAAGCGGCACCCGTGGTACCGGGAAAGCCCAGATAGGAAACTTGCAGCGACGCCCCCCTGAGAGCGAAAACTCGGTTGCGGTTACCGCTGACGAAGCCATCGAGATCGACCAGCACGTCGAGGCGGTCGCGGCGCATGGTGTCGGCGGCCTGGCGGTCCGAATGGCCGGAGAGGTCGTGGAAGATGTCCATGTCGCCGACGATGCGGCGGCGCAGTTCGGAGCCGTCGCTGGGCTTGAGGCCGTAGCCGATGATCTCGAAGCGTCCGCGGTTGTGGTGGCGGAACATGTCCTGCACCAGGTGGCCGGTGGCGTGGCCGGCGAACTGGCCCGAGGCATAGCCGATGCGCAGCCGCTCGGCGCGGCGCGGCGAGAGCGCCGGTCGGCCCTCGTCGCTGCCCGCCTCCGTGGTGCTAGCAGTGGTGGTAACGGCGATAGCCCTGGCTCGGTCACTTGCAATGCGCTGGAAGTCGGCCATCGGCAATTCGAGAAAGCAGGCCAGGAAGGGATCGATGGGGCTGGGCCGGCCGGCCGCCTGCGCCGCCGCGGCCAGTTCCGCAAGCCGGCCGAGCGCCGGCTCCAGTTCGGCAAATCGGCAGAGCGTCATCAAGGCGTAAACCAGATTGCCCAGCACGCCACCATCGTCGGGCGCCAGCGCCAGGGCTCGGCGGTAGCAAATAGCGGCTTCGTCCCAGCGCCCCGAATCGCGCTGCACATCGCCCAGGTTGGACCAGGCAATGTCGAGATCGGGATCAAGCTCGACAGCGCGCTGCAGGTGCTCGGCGGCGGTTGCTGAGTCGCCGCTGCGAAACAGCAGGTGCCCGAGATTGCTGAACACCAGCGCCGCTTGAGGATCGAGCTCCGCCGCCTTCTCCAGGCTGGCCCGGGCCGCCGCCGCCAGGCCCAGCTCGGCCTGCACCACGCCCATTTTTCCCAACGCCACGGCATGTTGCGGATGATCGCGTAGCAGCGTCGTGAAGCACTCGGCGGCAGCCTCTAATACCGATTCCGGATGATTCATTCTGCTGTCCACCAGTGGAAGTGTGTGGTGCC
>NZDS01000031.1 GCA_002690215.1 Rhodospirillaceae bacterium
GCCCACAGCGCCCGCAGTCAGGCGCACGGCCGCCTGCTCCGTGGCCAGATTGACCTGCACCGAGCGGACTCCAGGCAGGCGCTCAAGCACCGCCTCGACGCGGCTCACGCACGACGCACAGGTCATTCCGCTGAGATGCAATTCAAGCTCTTCCTCAGGCACCTGGAAGCCTGTGCGCTGAATCGCCTCGGCCAATTCTAGCGGCCCCGTGGTGGCTGCCTCGTAGCTTACTGTGGCCTGTTCGGCGGCCAGGTTGACACTGGCGGCCTGTACCCCCGGCACGGCGGTCAAAGCTCGTTCTACCCGGCTGACGCAGGCGGCACAGGTCATGCCACGAACCGGCATTACCACGTCGGCGGAGGTTTGCTCGGCAAGGGTCACGGAGCATCCTTTCAATCGGGGCGTTGTACCTATGATAAAGGTTCCAGTTACTGGAATGTCAAGGTTTGCTTTGGCAGGCCTCGTCGGGTCGTGTGCGCTCTGGATAGCCTTTCCTCAATGGCGCAATGTGGCTACGATCATCATGGTTTTGAGAGCTCGAAGGGAATGCCGGCAAATCGGATACATTCGGCCCATTTTTGATTCCTCTACAGGCGGGAAGTATTGAAATCCTGGCTACGCGCCGTTCCAGGGTGGTTGACACTCGATGCGAGAGCCGAACAGGTCGATCTGCTCTACGCCTCGCTTCGAGTCGCCGTCCCCGCGACGTTGCTGGTCATCGCGGCGCTCTTCCTTATCCTGTCACCTGCTGTCCCGATGGTTCGATTGGCAGCTTGGACGGGCATTTGCAGTGCCGTTGCCCTTTACCGCTACTGGACGGCGCTGGTCTATCGAAGGCAACCTCGAAGCCAATCCGAAACGGCGGTTTGGCTGCGTTGGTTCCTCATAACACTGGTTGTCCAATCGTTGGTATTCGGGTCGGCCATTTGGGTGATTTACCCGGCCACAGACCCTCAGTTGCAGCTTTTCCTCATTCTCGTGGTTGTCGGGACCGCGGCGGGGGGAACGGTCACGCTGGCGGTGCACCTGCCCTCAACCCTTATTTTCCTCGTGCTCGTGCTTACGCCGTTGGCGGCCCTTTTCATCGTCAGCGACACTTTTCCCAACATCTTCGTCGCCTTGACGTTCGTCTTCGGCGCTCTCCTTACCAGCACGGCGCGCGACGTGACGGGTTTTCTTGTGCGCTCGCTCGACCTGCAACAGGAGCAGGACGAAGTCATCGCCAAACAAGCGGCAGTGCAGGCGGCTTTGCAGGAAAGTGAGGAACGCTACCGCTCGTTAGTGGAGATTTCCCCCGAAGCGTCTCTCATCGTCGGCGCCGGGGGTGAGTTCTTATTTGCCAATCGAGCCGCCGCGCAGCTTTACCGGGCGAGCAGTCCCGAAGAGGTTGTGGGTCGCCGTCAACTCGATCTTGTGCATCCCGACCATCGCAACATTATCAGCGAGCGGCTCCAGAGCATTTTGGTCGCCAGCGAACCCAAGGCCCATGTGGAGTTCAAGTCGTTGCGACTGGATGGCACGGTCTTCGATAGCGAGGGCACGATAATTCACGTTCTCTGGGAGGGCCAGAGCGCCCACCAGATCGTGCTTCGCGACATCACCGAACGCAAGCAACTGGAACGCAAGCTTGCTCAAAGCCAGAAAATGGAGGCTGTCGGACACCTCACCAGCGGGGTGGCGCACGACTTCAACAATTTGCTGCAGGTCATCTCGAGCAATCTGCATTTCCTGAAGGAGGGCCTGGACGAGGGCAGCGCCAAATTGGAGATGGTCAGGCTGGCGCTGAACGCGACCTTGCGTGGTGCCGACATCACGCGCGGGATGCTGGCCTATTCCCGCAAGGGAATGCTGGTGCCAACAACGGTAGATGTTGGCGAACTGGTCACCAACACCGTGAACCTGCTGCGCCCCATGCTCGATGAGACCGTTGAGATCGAAATCAATGTAGAAGGGCCGGCGACGCTGGTGCTGGCCGACCAAAGCCACCTTCAAGCCGCGCTGATCAACCTCGCAATCAACGCTCGGGATGCCATGCCAGACGGCGGCACCCTCAGCTTTCTGGTCACTCGAGCCCAGGACGATGGTCGACTGGTCTCCGACTCCATGGAACATGTAGCGGGGGACCATGTGGCGGTTTTGGTGCGCGACACCGGTAGCGGCATCGAACCCGCTTTGCTGGACCGGGTGGTCGATCCTTTCTTCATCACCAAGGGCCGAGCACAAGCCAGCGGACTCGGCTTGAGCATGGTGAAGGGTTTTGTCGAGCAATCCGGCGGCCATTTGGAGATCGAAAGCGAAGTGGGTCTGGGAACCACGGTTCGATTGTATTTGCCGGAGATCGAGGAGATGGAAGTCGCCGCGGAAAAGACCGACGAGCTGCTGCCGTCCACTGGCAGCGAAACGGTTCCTCGACCAGATCTTGGATATTCACCTCGCGGGTCTCGGCCGTACCTTCGCGGCAATGCAGCAACATGCTTTTGACTATGCTGTCGGCCCGGTTGCCGTGCTCAGCGATCTTGCTCAGGTTGTCGGCCAGCATGTCGACGATTTCGTCGAGCGAAACCCTCCCTTCCTCGCCCAGTCCCTGGCGCAACGGCGCCAGTTCGTCCTGCAACTCGTCGAGCAGATCGAGCGACAGGGCGGCGAAGTTGTTGACGAAATTGAGAGGGTTCTTGATCTCGTGGGCGACACCGGCGGTGAGCTGACCCAAGGAGGCCAGTTTGTCGGATACCAATAGCCGTTGCCGGGTTTGTTCCAGTTCCTCGCCCAACTCCTTTTGCTCGGTGATGTCGCCGGTCGAGCCGATTACGCGTATCACCCGGCCGGATGCGTCGCGGATGGCCAGGCCGTGCTGGCGAGCCCAGGCCGCCAGAGGATCGTTGCCATGCTCGCCGACCACCGAGGCGAAAGCTTGGCAAGCGACCGGATCGCCGCGATCGAGTTTGTCGTAAGCTGCGACATAGGCGGAAGTCGCGGGCGTCGCGTGTTGATCACAGTGGAGCGGCTCATAGGCCCCCAGGCTCTTGTTCTTGCCCTTGAGCACCAACTCGCCGACGGGGCGGCCTTTGAAACCCGGCACCTGCGCCACCGTGTATTCGCTGACGCAGATTCGCGTTCCCAGCACCTTGTTGGCGGTTTCCAAGCGGGCTGCGACGTTGATGGCGTCGCCGTGGGCGGTGTAGTCGAAGTAAAGCTTGCCACCGAAGTTACCGACGATGGCGGTGCCGGTATTGATGCCGATACGGGTCTCCCCCAACGGCAACCCGCGACCCAGCACCTCGGCTTCGAAGCGCCGTGCGAAAGCATCTATGTCGAGTGCGCAGGCCACGGCCCGGGCGGCATGGTCAGGGCAATCCAGTGGCGCGCCGAACATGGCGTGTACGGCGTCGCCGACAATCTTCTCGACTGTGCCCTGATGGCGAAAGACGATTTCGGTGATGTTGTCCAGGTATTCGTTGAGCAGTGCGACCACCAGCGTCGGTTCGAGAGATTCGACCAAGGGTGTGAAGTCCGCCAAATCGGTGAACAGGAAAGTAAGTTCGCGCCGCTCGCCGCCGAGTTCGAAGAGTTTTGGATTTCGGGCCAGTTCCTCGACCAGATTGGGCGAAAAATATCGCGAGAGCGCCGCCCGCGCTTGCTCCGCGCTCGACTTCTGGCGGCGCATCTCGCGAATCATGGCGGTGTGATTGAGCGTCCGTTGCAAGGTGTTTTCCAGATCGGCCATGTCGATGGGCTTGGTGACGAAGTCGAAGGCGCCCCTGTTCATGGCCGTGCGAATATTTGCTGTGTCGCCGTAGGCAGTGACGACGACAGCCCTTAGGTCCTCGTCAAATTCCCTGACGTGTTCGAGGAATTTGAGGCCGTCCATGCGCGGCATATTGATGTCGCTGAGAATCACATCGAAACGGCACTCGCTTTTGATAGCGTCGATACCCTCCAAGCCATCGCCGGCGAAAATGAAGTCGTAATCGCCACTGCGGATCTGCTTGCGAAAGCGCTGACGGATCAGGCTCTCCATATCGGGCTCATCGTCTACCACGAGGATCTTGGCGCTCATAATTACCCTCCCGGGAATGTTTGCCGGTGATCACCCTAGCCGGGCGGAGTTTGAGCGGGCGTTGGTACGGGCGTGCAAAAAGCGTTGGAACGGCGTTGAAACGACGTCGGCAGCGAAAAAGTGCTACGATTGACCGATATCAGGCCGGTCGGGGGAGCTGGCGGTGCTGGAAATTCGACTTTTGGGAGAAATCGAAGTGACCCGAGAGGGTCAGCGCTTGACTTTACCCCAGTCCCGTAAGACCCTGGCATTGTTGGCATATTTAGCTTTGACCGGCCGCCGCCAAAGGCGCGATCAGCTATGTGGTGTGCTCTGGGAGCGGCCGGACGATCCTCGCGCGGCGCTGCGCTGGAGCCTGAGCAAACTTCGCCCGCTGGTCGACGACGCCACCGCCAAACGCATCGTCAGCAACCGCGACAGCGTTGCCTTCGAGCCGAACGGCGCCCTGGTCGACATCCTGGCCATCCGAGAATCCTGTGCTGCCGGCATGGGTCGCTTGACCACCGAACGTCTGCAGGAATTGGCCGGAATGTTTCGCGGCGATCTTCTCGAAGATCTGGAGCTCGCGGATTGCCGGGAATTCGAGGCCTGGCGCCTGGCCCAGCGCGAGGAGGCAGAGACTCTGCGGATCCGCATCCTGCAGCGTTTGCTGGAACGACTCTCCGAGCAGCCCGAACAGGCCCTACCCTTTGCCCGCAAGCTTGTCGAGCTGGCGCCCGAGCGGGACGACCTGTGTCAGGCCCTGGACGACCTGGTGGCCTCGGTCCGCGATGCCGCGCTGGCGCCAACAGCAATGCCGGCAGCCGCCCCGGCGTTTCCCGGCAAACCCTCGATCGCTGTGCTGCCTTTCGAGAACATGTCGGGCGAGGCCGAGCAGGAGTTCTTCGTCGACGGCATTGCCGAGGACATCATCACTCGGCTTTCCAAATACCGCGGCTTCTTCGTTATCGCCCGCAACTCGAGCTTCACCTACAAGGGCAGCCACGTCGACGTCACGGAAGTGGCGCAGCAATTGGGCGTGCGATATGTGGTCGAGGGCAGCGCGCGCAAGGCTGGCGACCAGGTCCGTGTCACCGCCCAGTTGATCGACGCTGGTAGCGGCCGGCACGTCTGGGCCGAGCAATACGACCGCCAATTGGACGACGTCTTCGCCGTTCAGGACGAGATCACGTTTAACATCGTCGCCGGCCTGGCGCAGGAACTGTTGTCAGCCGAGATGCACCGCGCCTGGCGCCGCAAGGCGCCCAATCCCGGCGCCCGCGATTGCTACATGCATGGACTTTGGCGCTACGGCCGTTTCACCGCCGACGACAATGCCGAAGCCATGCGGCTGGCGCGTCAAGGAATCGAGCTCGATCCCAACGACGCCAATTGCTACGCCCTGCTCGGCTTCGCGCTGCACATGGAATTCATGTACGACTGGGGCGACGATCGCTGGCGCTCGATCCGGGAAGCCCACGAGGCGGCATTGCGTTCGGTGGCGCTCGACGATCACGACTCCATGGGGTATCGATGCCTGGCGATCATGGAGCTCTATCTGAAACGTCACGACGAGGCCTTGCGTAGCATCGAGAAGGCCGTCGATCTCAACCCAAATGACGCCGACGGTTTTGCCATTATGGGGGGCACGTTGGGGTATGCCGGCGATTACGAAGGCGCCAGGGCGAATGTCGAGAAGGCTATCCGGCACAGTCCGCGAGACCCCTTTCTGGCCTCTTGGTACAACCACATAGCCCACGCGGCGGCGGTGGCGGGACGCCACGAAGAAGCCGTGGACTGGGCTCACCGGCTGCTGCAGGCCCGGCCGCATTTCCCCGCCGGTCATCGCGTTCTGGCCTCCAGCCTCAGCCATCTTGGACGAGCCGACGATGCCCGCGCCGAACTCCATGCATTGCTTGCCCTGGTGCCCAATCTAGGCCTTGCCGACGTGCGCCTAACGGTGCCGATCAAGAACCCTGACATCATGGAGTGCTATCTCGACGGCCTGCGCCAGACCGGACTCCCGGATTGAGGGACGCCGCAGTCGGCAAAGATACCTTGACGTAAGGAGGCGGGCCTTGTTTTCTGCGCCGCACCGCCAGGGGAGCTGAGAAAACTGCCATGAGCGCCGACCTATCCGATATGAAGTCCCTGATCGCCCGGGTGGCCGCCGGCCATCGGCTGAGCGTCGACGAGGCGCGTGCCGCCTTCGATATCATGATGTCGGGCGATGCCACGCCGGCCCAGATGGGCGGGTTTCTGCTGGCGTTGCGGGTGCGCGGCGAGACCGTCGACGAGATCACCGGTGGTGTACTTACCATGCGTGCCAAGGCTCACGGCATCCGTGCGCCCGAAGGTGCCGTCGACGTGGTCGGCACCGGCGGCGATGGCTCCGGCACCCTCAACATTTCGACGGCCTCGGGTCTGGTGGTGGCCGGCTGCGGCGTGCCGGTGGCCAAGCACGGCAACCGCGCCATGTCGTCCAAGAGCGGCGCCGCCGACGTGCTGGCGGCTTTGGGAGTCGAGATCGAATGCGACCTGGCCCTGGTCGAAGCGGCGCTGTGGGAAGCCGGCATGTGCTTCATGCTGGCGCCGCGCCACCATGGCGCCATGCGCAATGTCGGTGGCACCCGGGTCGAGCTGGGCACGCGCACCATCTTCAATCTGCTTGGGCCGCTGGCCAATCCGGCCGGCGTCAGCCGCTTGATGGTCGGCGTCTTCGCCAAAGAATGGGTCGAGCCCCTGGCCCAGGTGTTGCAGCGTCTGGGGACCGAACACGTCTGGGTGGTGCATGGCAGCGACGGTCTGGATGAAATCACCACGACGGGCCCCACATTTGTTGCCGAACTCAAGCAAGGCGCCGTCACCAGCTTCGAGATCACGCCTGCCGAGGCCGGTATCGAGCTGGCCGAACCGGCGGCCCTCAAGGGCGACGACGCCGAGACCAACGCCCGGGCGCTCAGCGCCCTGCTGGACGGCGAGGCCGGTCCCTACCGCGACATCGTGCTGCTCAACAGCGCTGCCACGCTGATCACGGCAGGCAAGGCCGAAACCCTGAAGGACGGCGCTGCGCTGGCCGCTGAGGCCATCGACAGCGGCCGGGCGCGA
>NZDS01000032.1 GCA_002690215.1 Rhodospirillaceae bacterium
CCACAACCCCACAGGCCCAACAGCATCAACAGAAGCGGTCAATTGATGTGGTACCTAAAGCGGACAACTTAGTTTGTTATCGACACCGAATCGAGGTTTCGAACTGCGTCAATCTGTCCTGTTGTCTGGGCTCAGATTGCCCTCATGTTGAGGGGTACGAGAATTTGCCGTGGAACCGGTCATGACCAACCCCTTTGCCGACCTGAGCCGCCAACATTTGGCTATCGTCAGCCTCACTGACGTGCTGGAGCGCCATTTCGGCGCCGGCGCCCGGGGTTATCACGAGCTACCTTCGGCAGGCCGTCTGTTGGCCTGCCTGTTTCACTGCCCGAGCCGCGGGCATGAACTCAGGGAGCAAGCGCTCGGTGAAGCCCTGGAGCGGGTCAGCGCCGAGGCCCGGCCGCTGCTCGAAGTGGTGGCCCGCGAGCACGCTGCGGTGGCTGGCAGCGCCACCGAGCTCAATGCCCTGGTGGCGGCAGCGGCGCAGGGCGACACCGTTGCCTGCATTGCGCTTCCTGGCATGGTGCTGGCTCACATCGGGCTCCTGCGCTGCCACATAGAGCGTGAGGAGACGGATCTTTTTCCGCTGGCCCTGGAGGTGCTGGGAGAGGCCGCCATCGCGGCGCTCATGGCGGCGCACGAGGAGGCCGCAGCGGCGGCCGACGGCGAGTTGCCCTGTTGCCTCGATCCGAAACTTCCCGACGTCATAGTGGCTGCCGCGTGAGGCAGTGCAGTTGCCCATGATCGGCGTTTGCTCTTGCCAACGTGAGAAGCTATTTTAGCGGCCCTTTGGGCGGCTGTTGGAGGAGCTTTTGGCCGACGTATTTCGGGAAGTCGACGAAGAATTACGACACGAACACTATGCCAAGCTGTGGCAGAAGTACGGCCGCTACGTCATCGTTCTGGCGGTTTTTATCGTCGTCGGAACGGCTGCCAACGTCGGTTGGCGCGAATACGTGCGCGCAGCCCGCGAGGCTGATGGTGCTCAGTTCGCCGCCGCCGTAGAGCTTTTCGCGGCCGGCAAGTCGAGCGAGGCGGCGACCGCCTTTGCCGGCCTGGTCGCCGACGGTGGCGACGGCTACCCGACCTTGGCAGCGCTGCAGCAGGCGGCGGCACTGGCGTCGGGTGGCGACCAGCAGGGCGCGATCGCGATTTATGACCGCCTGGCGAAGACGGCTGATAGTGATCTGCTACAAGGTCTGGCCCGGCTGTTAGGTGCGCTCAGCGCCCTCGACGGCGCCGCCGTGGGCGAGGTCGAGCGGCGACTCGCGCCGCTTTTGGCTGGGCAAAGCCCGTGGCGCTACTCGGCCCGTGAGGTGGCGGCCCTGGCGGCTCAACAGGGCGGCAAGCTGGACGAGGCCAAGAAATTGTTCACTGAACTGGCCGACGATGCCGGTGCGCCGGCCGGCATTCGCGCCCGAGCTGCCGAAATGCTGGCGGCGTTGGGCGGCGCTTCGTGATGGCGTCGGCGCGGTTGCGTTTGCTGCCGGTGGCAGCCCTGGCTTTCGCCTTGGCAGCGCTTCTGGCGGCCTGTGATTCGATGCCGGAATGGCTGGGCAGTATCGAAAAGCCGCCGCTGCCGGGCGAACGCATCTCGGTCATCGCCATGCAACGAACTCTGGTTCCCGATCCCGACATCGCCGACCTCGATGTGCGCCTACCCAAGCCTTACGCCAATGCCGATTGGCCTCAGGACGGTGGCGATCCCAGCCACGCCATGCATCATCTGGCAGCCGGTGAGAACGTTGGTGAGCTATGGCGCCAGGATGCCGGCGCCGGTTCCGACGATTTGCGCCGCTTGCTGGCTTCGCCAGTGGTGGCCAATGGTCTGGTCTTCGTGTTCGATGCCGAAGGTCGGGTTAGCGCCTTCGACGCTGCTAGCGGCGCGGCTCGCTGGAGCTATAGCGTGGTGCCCAAAGGCGAGGAAGAGGGCGCCATCGGCGGCGGATTGGCGGTCGAATCGGGCATTCTCTATATCGCCTCGGGCTATGGCGAGGTGATTGCCTTGGAGGCCGCCACGGGGGCCGAATTCTGGCGCCACCGTATCGGTGTGCCGTTGCGCGGCGCCCCCACCGTCAGCGCCGGCCGGGTCTTCGTCATCAGCCACGACAACCAGTTGTGGGCGCTGTCGGCGATCGACGGGCAACTGCAGTGGAGCCACGTCGGCATCGCCGAGAATGCGGGCCTGCTGGGTGCCTCGAGCCCGGCTGTGCAGGGTGACCTGGTGGTGGCGCCTTATTCCTCGGGCGAGCTTTTCGCGCTTAGGGTGGAGAACGGCCGCATCGCCTGGGCCGACGCCTTGACCCGGGCCGGGCGCATGACGGCGCTGGCCGAGCTTAGCGACATCAACGGCCGGCCGGTGATCGACCGCGGCCGGGTCTATGCCGTCAGCCACGCCGGGCGCATGGTGGCCATCGATCTGCGCAGTGGCGGCCGCGTCTGGGAGCAGGATATCGCCAGCGTGCAGTCGCCATGGGTGGCCGGGGATTTTCTCTTCGTGGTTACCTTGGAAGGTCAGGTAGTTTGCCTCTCGCGGCTCGACGGCCGGGTGCGTTGGGTGCGCCAGTTGGCGCGCTACGAGGACGAGGAAGAGCGCGAGCCTATCCGCTGGAGTGGCCCGCTACTGGTTGGCGACCGATTGGTGGTGACGTCGTCAGCCGGCACAGCCGTGGCGGTGTCGCCTTATACCGGACTTGTGCTGGGCTCGCTCGATATGTCGGTGCCGGTTTCGATCCCGCCGGTGGTGGCCAACGGCACGCTATTTTTCCTCACCGACGACGCCAACCTCATTGCCTACCGCTGAGCCATCATGCTGACAGTGGCCATCATCGGCCGCCCCAACGTTGGCAAGTCGACACTTTTCAATCGGTTGGTCGGTCGCCGCCAGGCCTTGGTCCACGACACCCCAGGCGTGACCCGCGATCGGCGCGAAGGGGCTGGCCGGCTGGCAGCGCTCAATTTCAGGGTTATCGACACCGCCGGCCTCGAGGAGGGCGAGGACGATAGCCTCGAAGAGCGTATGTGGCAGCAGACCGAGGCGGCGCTCGAGGAAGCCGACGTGGCCCTGCTATTGATAGACGCCCGGGCCGGTGTGACGCCGGTCGACCAGCACTTCGCCCAGCGCTTGCGCCGCCGTGGCGACAGAGTGCTGACGTTGGCCAACAAGTGCGAAGGCAGGGCTGCCGAGGCGGGCTATTACGAGGCCTTTGCGTTGGGCCTGGGTGAGCCTATCGCCATCTCGGCTGAGCACGGCGAGGGACTGACCGAGCTTCACGATGCCTTGGCCGCTGTGGTCGATACAGAAGGGGAGGTGGCGGAGGAGGGCGAGGCAGCGGACGACGAGAGCATCCAATCCGGCCTGACCCTGGCCGTGGTGGGCCGGCCCAATGTCGGCAAGTCGACCTTGATCAACCGCCTGATCGGCAGCCAGCGGCTGCTCACCGGTCCCGAGACCGGCATCACCCGCGACGCCATCGCCGTGACCTGGGAGAGTGCCGGCCGCACCATCGAGCTGGTCGACACGGCCGGTCTCCGGCGCAAGGCCCGGGTACAGGAAAAACTAGAGCAGATGTCGACCGCCGATACCGTGCGTGCCATCCGCATGGCCCAAGTCGTGGTGTTGGTCATCGACGGCACCCAGGGGTTGGAAAAGCAGGACCTGACCATCGCCGACCTGACCGTCAGGGAAGGCCGGGCACTACTGTTGGCGGTCAACAAGTGGGATCTGGTGGACGACCGTAGCCCTGCCCGCCGGGCGCTCGACGAACGCCTGGAGATCTCACTGCCGCAGGTGCGGGGCTTGCCGGTGGTGCCGCTGTCGGCACTGACCGGCGAACGCCTTGATCGTCTGATGCCGGCGGTCAATGCCGCCTACGAGGTGTGGAACCGGCGCGTACCCACGGGTGAGCTCAACCGTTGGCTGGCCGAAGCGCAGGAACGCCACCCGCCGCCGGCCCAGCGCGGCCGCCACCAGCGTCTACGCTATATGACCCAGGTCAAAGCGCGGCCACCGACCTTCGTGCTGTTTACCGGCCGGCCCCAGGCGTTGCCGGAATCCTATAGCCGCTATTTGATCAACGACTTGCGCCAGGTTTTTGATTTCCCCGGCAGCCCGATACGACTCAACCTGCGCAAGGGCCGCAACCCTTACGCCCCCAAGGACTAGAGGTTTTGTTCCAGCGTCACTAGAATTACATAAACAAGAATTCAATTGAATCCTTAGCCTCAAAGAACAGACTTAAAACTACCCCTTTGGCGCGGCACAAACGAAAGGCCCGCCGAGCGGGTTAGAAATTCTCGACCCAGGGTCTCAGCTCGACCTCCCAGGTCCAGGCGCTGCGCTGTTGGCGATGGATGTGGAGATAGCTGCGGGCGATCTCGTCGGGGTGCAGCAGGCCGTCCTCGCCGCGCCCAGCGCCGCGCGGATCATCGGCCCGGCCGATGCCGCCATCGATGACGAAGTGGGCGACGTGGATGTTAACCGGCGCCAGCTCGCGGGCCATGCTCTGGGCCAGGCCACGCAAGCCGAACTTGCCCATGGCGAAAGGGGCCGACTGGGCATAGCCCTTGATCGAGGCCGAAGCGCCGGTGAACAAGATCGAGCCGGAGCCACGCCCCAGCATGCCGCGGGCTGCCTCTTGGCCGACCAAGAACCCGGCGTAGCAACTGATCATGATGGTTTTTTCGACCTCTACCGGGTCGAGCTCGACGAAGGGTCCGCGGGTGCGGTAGCCGGCATTGTAGACCACCACGTCGGGAAACCCCGTGTCGGCCGCGACGGCACCAAAGAGGGCCTTCACCTGATCGGCCTGGCCGGCATCGCAGGCATGGCATTTGGCCCCGGTGTCGGCCGCCAGGTCCGCCAATTTGTCGATATTTCGCGATGCCAAGGCGACCGCCATGCCCTCGGCAGCGAAGAGCCGCGCCAGCGAGGCGCTGAGGCCGGGTCCGGTGCCGACGATCAGGGCCGTTTCTTGTGCCGCCATGATTGATCTCCTTTTGTTGACCCTCGCCGGGCGTGCGCTCCGCGCACTTGGCCGCCGCCTCAATGGCGGCTTGATACTAAAAATATCCGCGCCGGATCATGATACACCGGGTTGGGGATCTGGTCGGAATCCGTCGCGTGGAGGTTAATATGGTGCTGCAGGTAGAGATCGACAAACACGTTGCCCTGGTCAGGCTGAACCGGACCGAGGCGCGCAATTCCCTCAATCCCGAACTGATCGTGCGCCTGGCCGAATGCTGGCAGTCCTTGCGCGACGATGTCGACGTGAGGGCGATAGTGCTGACGGGGGCCGAGGGGTCGACCTTTTGCGCCGGCTTCGATCTCGGGCGTTTCATTCCGCTGCTTACCGGCGCGCGCCAGGCCGAGGACGAATGGGACCACCGCATCGTCGCCGATGGTGGCCTGGCCGGCCGCGCCACACTGCGCGACTTCGACCTCGAACGGCCGTTGATCGTGGCCGCCAATGGCCACGCCATCGCCGGTGGCATGGAGCTATTGCTGGCCGGCGATCTGCGCTTGGTGGCCGCGGGCGCCCGCCTTGGTCTTTCCGAGGTGCGTCTGGGGCTGATACCGGCCATGGGCGGCACGGCGCGGTTGGCGCGCCTGATGCCGCCGGCGCTGGCTGCCGAGTTGCTGCTGACGGGAAGCCCCATCGCTGCCGAGCGGGCCCTCGAGGCGGGTTTCGTTAATCGCTGCGAGGCGCCCGAACGGGTACTCGATACGGCGCTCGAACTGGCCCGCGAGATCGCCGCCAATGCGCCTTTGGCCGTGCAAGCGGCGCGTGATGTGATGCGGCGCTCGGCCGACCTCAGCGTAGTCGAAGCGCTGGCCCTGGAGGCCGAACACAGCCAAAAGCTGGCGGCCACGGAAGACGCCGTCGAAGGTCCCCGGGCTTTCTTGGAGAAACGCCCACCGGTATTTCAGGGGCGCTGATAGCTAACCGAAACTTCGAACCAGGCTCGAGGTGATCAGGTGCCAGCCGTCGACCAGCACGAAAAAGACCAACTTGAAGGGTAACGAGATCATGATCGGTGGCAGCATCATCATGCCCATCGACATCAGCACCGAGGCCACCACCATGTCGATGACGATGAAAGGTACGAAGACCAGAAAGCCGATCTCGAAGGCGCGTTTGAGCTCGCTGATCATGAAGGCCGGGATCAGCGCTCGCAGCGGAATATCTTCGGCCTTTTCCGGGGTTTCCACCTGGGACATTTCGATGAACAGATTGAGATCCTTCTCGCGCACCGTTTCGCGCATGAACTTATGCACCGGCGCCGCGGTCCGTTCGAAGGCCTGTTCTTCGGTGATCTCGTCGTTGATCAGCGGCAGGATGCCGTCTTCGTAGGCCCGCTCGAAGGTCGGCGCCATGACNTAAGAGGTNAGAAACAGCGCCAGGCCGACGATCACCGTGTTGGGCGGCGTCTGCTGCACGCCGATGGCGCTGCGCATCAGCGACAGCACCACGACGATGCGCGTGAACGACGTCGTCACCACCAGCAGCGAGGGCGCCAGTGTGATTACCGTGATCAGGGCGATGAGCTGAAAGATGCGGCCTGTAAACGCACCTTCGGAGCCGAGATCGACGGTGACCTGCTGGGCAGTCGCCGGCTCGGCCAGGGTTACCAGAGTTACTAATGCCGCAACCGCGATCGAGCCCCACTTCATGCCGTGCTCCTAGTCGTTGTTGGCTCTGTCGGTTGCGAATTCGAAGATTCCGTGGCCGGAATGTTGCGCTCGATGACCAAGTCGCTCTCGCCGCCCAGCAACACCAGATGCTCGGTCTGATCGCGACGCACCAGAANCAGCCGGCGCTTGGCGTCGACCGGCGCCACTTCGGTGATGCCCAGGCGGCGGCCCCCGCCACGGGCCGGACGGGCGGCAGCCAGCAAACCGAAGCGGCGGCCCAGCAAGGCCAGTACGCCGATCAGGGCGAGCACCAGAATGAGCGCAAAGATTGATGTCAGAATACTGTCGAAAGCCATACTCGATCCTAGCCGTCACCGCTGCCGGGGCCCTGTGGTTCAAGCTCGTTCAGCAGCTCCGAAAGTTCGCTGTGCTGGGCGCCGACCTGACTGGCCAGCTCATCGAGCTCGACGATGAGGTTGGCCAGACGGCTTTCCAAACGCCTGGCGAGTTCGGGCTCGAGTTCGGCGATACGCTCGCAGACGCCCTGGGTGCGGGCCGTCAGGCCGTTCAGGTCGATGCTCTCACTGCTACCGACGAGGCCGCGGGCCTGGCTCACCAATTCTGCCAGTTCGGTGATCGATTGTTCGACTTCGGTCAGCGTGCTCACGGCGTTTCGTTTTCCTCCAGCAGCGCCGCGTTGGCGCGGTAGACGTAGGCCAGAATCTCACTGATCGTGGCCAGCACCTCGACCGGTACGACGCTGTCGACCTCCAGCACCGCCAATATCTCGGCCAGATCGGCATCTTCGCGCACCTTGACGCCGTGCTCGAAGGCGATGGCCAGGATCTGTTCGGCCACTTTGCCGCGTCCGGTGGCGGTGATGTGCGGCGCCGCGTCATTGCCCGGTTTGTCCTTTAGGGCAATCGCCAGCGTCTGTTTCGACTTCGGCTTTGTTTCGCCGGCCGCCGCCTTGTCGCTGTCGTCGGGCGCAGTCATCGGCGCTTTCCCGGCCNTTCCNATNGCGCCGCAGTATCNGGNGNCAGGCTTAACAAACGCTTAAAACGGGCCNGGNAATCACAAGGANTTCAGGGGGAGTTTTGCGAGGGCCGCCCCGGACCCCGACTTGTGTCCTTGTGGCCGCTTAGCCATGATCGCCTTTCCCGCCCATGAGACGGAGCCCGCCATGCATCCCTCCGAGCTGCCGGCCGAAATGGTTGCGCGTATCGTCAAGCGCCGCGGCAAATTGCACCTTTACGAATCTCTCGACCCGGCCCGCACGGCTCTGGTGGTGATCGATATGCAAGGGGGCTTCATGGCCGAGGGCGCGGCAGGCGAGGTGCCGGTGGCGCGCCAGATCGTGCCCGCCATCAACCGCCTGGCCCTGGCCACTCGAGCAGCCGGCGGTGCCGTCGCCTGGGTGCAGATGACGCTGGGGCCGGCGGCCGAAGACTATTGGGTAGGGATGCTCGACCACGTCAACGTTCCGGCCCGGGCCGGGCCCTTGCGCCAGGCCCTGACAGCCGGGCAGCCGGGCCATGAGATCTGGCCCCAGCTCGAGGTCCGGGAGGGCGATATCAGGGCTCGCAAGAACCGCTACAGCGCCTTCTTGCCGGGCGCCTGCGATCTGGCCGAGCAACTGCAGCAGCGCGGCATCGATACGGTCTTGATCACCGGCACGTTGACCAATGTCTGCTGCGAATCCTCGGCCCGCGATGCCATGATGCGCGACTTCAAGGTGATCATGGTGAGCGACGCCAACGCCGCCCTCGAGGACAGCGACCACATGGCCAGTCTGTGTTCCCTGGCCTTGGTGGTCGGTGATGTTTACACGGCCGACGAGCTGATCGCGCTTTTGGAACCCGAAGGTGGCCCAGCCTAGAAAATCGCGGTGAAACCGGCAGATTCGGCTTTTTTCCCTATTTTCAACGCAGGCTGCCCAACAGGCCGCGTCGGCCTCGGCTGCTCCGATGGTCTCTTGGACGCCGGTCAGCGGCTCGGCGACGGTGACGGTGTCCGGCTCCGGCAGCGCGACGGTGGGACCGACCATCTCCCTGCCCCTCGCCCAGCAACAGATGGCGGCACAGCAGGCGCAGCAGGCGCAGGCTGTCCAACAGGCGATGGCACAACAGGCCGCCTCGGCCGCTCCGATGGTTAGTATTTCGCCGGTCAGCGGCTCGGCGACGGTGACGGTATCCGCCTCCGGCAGCGCGACGGTGGGGCCGAGCGTCTCTGCCGTAGCCCAGCAACAGATGGCAGCACAGCAAGCGCAGCAGGCGCAGGCTGTCCATCAGGCAATGGCACAACAGGCCGCCTCGGCCGCTCCGATGGTTACTTTTTCGCCCGTCAGCGGTTCGGTGACGGTAACGGTGTCCGGCTCCGGCAGCGCGACGGTGGGGCCGAGCGTCTCTGCGTAAGGCCTTTTGGAAGTTCTTTTTCTGCGGCTACCGCGAAAGGCTGCGAATCTTATGCGCCGAACGCCGGCTTTGAGGGCGCACGAAGCCCTCACCGCTTGGCGTCGGCGCGGCCGGAAGGCCATTGCGCCCGGCTTTGCAGCGAATGCCATCAGATGTTTCTGACAACATCGAACATCGCCTATTTCT
>NZDS01000033.1 GCA_002690215.1 Rhodospirillaceae bacterium
GTCCCGCTCCCCGGGACCGCCTCCGGACCCTTTTGCCGCAATCCCCGAAGGTGCTGCAGCCGGTGTCTCTCTGGCTATCTGATATATTAGTCATCATTCGTGGCATTGTTCAATGACGACCTGCGAAATTTTAGCGATTTGACTCCCGAGGCTAAGACGAGGGTGATATATTAGTTCCGCCGGCTACCGGGAAAGTCGGATTAAGCAATTGAAATATAACAATTTTCGGCCCGGAGAATGGTTCAAGGAGATTGCCATGAGTTGGACACCGAGAGAGCGGGTGCTGGCTGCCATCAACCACGAAGAGGCCGATCGAGTGCCCATCGACCTGGGTGGTACCTTCGCTTCCTCGATCGTGCTGGATGCCTATGACCGGCTCAAGGATCACCTCGGTCTGGATCATGAAACCAAGGTGATGTCGACCCTGAACCAGTTGGCGCTGCCCGACGAATCGGTGTTACAGCGCTTCGGCGTCGACACCCGCCCGATCATGGCCGGCCCCTACGAGGACGGCCCCAATCGCTGGGTCGATGACCTCACCTACATCGACGAGTTTGGCGTCACCTTGAAGGGCACCACCGGCACCAACGACAAGCATTTTCTTTACAAACACGGCCCCTTCTGGGACGGCAAGCTGACGCCCGAGCGCATCGACGCCTTCGACTGGCCCGATCCCGACAACCCCGGCCTGGTGCGTGGCATCAAGGAACAGGTGGCGGCCTACAAGGCGGCCGGTGACTACTGCCTCGTGCTCAACGTGCCGGCCCAGGTCATCCACCGCGCCTACCCCATGCGCGGCATGCAGGACTTCCTCAAGGACTTCTACAAGAACCCGGACGCCAACTGCTACCTGATGGACAAGCTGGCCGATTATTGCATCCGCGCCTCGCAGAACATGATCCGCGAGGCCGGCGCCGAGAACGTCGATATCGTCTTCTTCGGCGAGGACCTGGGCACCCAGGACGGCTGCATGTTCGACCCCGAAGGCCTTTACGCCCGCTACATCAAGCCGCGCCATGAACGCATCGTGCAAACCCTGAAGGCAGACACCGGCGCCAAGTCGGTGTTCCACTGCTGCGGCTCGGCCTACCACTTCATCCCGCACCTTTTGGACATCGGCGTCGATTCGCTCAACCCGGTGCAGGTGACGGCCAAGAACATGGAACCCGACCGCCTCAAGGGCGAATTCGGTGACCGCCTGGCCTTCTGGGGCGGCATCAACTCGCAGGAGACCCTGCCCTACCATTCGGCCGCCGAGGTCGAGGCCGAGACCAAACGCTGCATCGACATCTTCGGCAAGCAGGGCGGCTATACCCTGACCAGCGTGCACAACATCCAGTTCGAGGTGCCGCCGGAAAACGTCGTGGCCATGTTCGACACCGGCCTCAACCATCGTCTTGCCAGCTAGCGCCCGCCAAACCCACGAGGTAAATCTTGAACAAATTCGATATTGAAGGCAGGACCGCCGTGGTCACCGGCGGCGCCCGTGGCATTGGCTTTGCGGTCGTCGAACGCCTGCTGGCCTCCGGCGCCCAAGTGGCGATCTGGGATTTCGATGAAAAAGCGGCGTCCGAAGCCGCAACCAAGCTGGCCGCGGGCGGCAAGACCGTGGCCGTGACCGTCGACATCACCGACGCCGAGGCCACAGCAGAAGCGGCTGCGAAAACCGAAACGGCGCTGGCCGGCATCGACATCCTGGTCAACTCGGCCGGCGTCGCCGGCCCGACCCACACCGTCTGGGACTATCCCGTCGACGAATGGCGCCAGGTGGTGGAGGTCGATCTGGTCGGCACCTACCTGTGTTGCCGCGCCGTGGTGCCGGGCATGCGCGAGCGCGGCTACGGCCGCATCGTCAACATCGCCTCCATCGCCGGCAAGGAAGGCAATCCCAATGCCTCCGCCTACTCCGCGGCCAAGGCCGGCGTCATCGGTTTCACCAAGTCGCTGGGCAAGGAACTGGCGCAGGAAAACATCTGCGTCAACTGCCTCACACCGGCGGTGATCAAGACCGCGATCTTAGATCAGGTGTCGGACGAATTCGTCGCTTACATGCTGTCGAAGATCCCCATGGGCCGCTTCGGCCTAGTCGAAGAAGTGGCCTCGATGGTGACCTGGCTGGCGTCGGAAGAGGCCTCTTTCTCAACCGCCGCGGTGTTCGATATCTCGGGCGGCCGGGCTACCTATTAGGAGACTGACCTAGCAAGGCACGGCCGGCCCGCCCGATCATGTTCATCAAGACCGCCAACCACCGCAGGCCCTATCACCTCGGCCGCTTCCCCGCCGAGACCTTGCCTCGTGACGACGCCATCCTGGCGTCCGAGGCGGCGCGCCCGGCGCTGCCGGAAGTGGAAACGGTGGTCCGGCCGGAAGGATTGCTGGCCACTGCCGCGCATCACTACCTCGAAGTCTATGCCGGCTTTCGTGACGAGGACGCGGCGACGGAGCCGGCGCCAGTGCCCGACGACCGCGAACGTCGCACGGCCGACATCAAGGGTAGCGCCTACTTCCTCAATGCCGCCCACGTCGGTGTTTGCCGCATTCCCGAGCTGGCTTGGCGTCAGGGCCGGCATGCCGGACACGAATTCGCCGTGGTCCTGCTCGTCGAACACGGCCGGGTGCCAGAACCGGACAATCCGGCCGAGGCCTGGTTCGCCCCCGCCGTAGCCGACGTGGCGGCCATGAGGGCGGCCGAAATCGCCACCGTCGTGGCCCGCCAGATCCGCATCATGGGCTTTGCAGCGACGCCCCAGATGCTGGGCCACAACGACCTTGACCTGGAGCGGCTGGCGGTACTGGCCGGCCTGGCGCTGCGTGACGGCGAGCGGCTGATCCATCCCTATCTTGGCCAACGTTTCGCTTTGGCTGCGATCTCCACTTCGTACGAACTCGCTCCGGATCGGCCATTGGCGGCCGGCGCCCTGCGCGGCGCTCGGGGACTGGGCTATTGGCTCGGCCAAAACGGTGCCGAATCGGGGCGCGAACGCCAGCGCCGGGCGCGCCGCGCCAGCCACCTCGGCGCCTACCCCATGGAACAGGTCAAGCGGGTCGAGCGGCCCACCACCCTGATTCTCGACGACGAAGTACCGCGGGTGCCCAAGCGGGCAGCCTTCTTCGAGCGCGCGCTACGCGGCGACCTCGGGCCCAAGGCCCAGCGCGAACGCCGACGATTTGCCACCAAACATCCCACCTCCTATGGCCTGGCCCGGCCCATCGGCGCCCTGATGGCGCAGCAGGACGGCGAAACCAAGGACGTCGACACTTCGGGCCATGGCGACGCCGCCGCCAACACCCGGGCCATGAAGTCGCTTTCCTATGCGCTGGGCGCCGACATCACCGGCATATGCGAAGTGCCGCGCCACGCTTGGTATTCACACAAATCCGACGGCACGCCGATCGAACCCTACCATCGTTACGCCGTGGTCATGCTGATCGATCAGGAATTCGAGACCATGGAGGGGGCCAGCGGTGACGACTGGATCTCCGGCGCGCAGTCCATGCGGGCCTATCTGCGGGGTGCCGAGATCGCCGGCATGATGGCCGAGCTGCTGCGCGGGTTGGGCTTTCCGGCGCGGCCGCAAACCAGCGCCGATTCCGACGTTCTGCAACTGCCCTGCATTCTCTGGGCCGGACTGGGCGAGATGAGCCGCATCGGCGAATTGGTGCTGAACCCCTTCCTCGGCCCGCGATCCAAGTCGGTGATTTTGACTACCGACATGCCGCTGGTGCCGGACAAGCCGATCGATATCGGGCTGCAGTATTTTTGCTCGCACTGCTGGAAGTGCGCCCGCGAGTGCCCCTGCGACGCCATTCCCTGGGGCGACAAGACGGTTTTCAACGGCTACGAGATCTGGCGCATCGATGCCGAGCGCTGCGCCCGCTACCGCCTGACCAACACCCGCGGCTCGGCCTGCGGGCGCTGCATGAAGACCTGCCCGCTGAACAAGGTGGTGACGGCGGACGGACCGTTGCTGACCCGCGTGGCAAGCTGGTTCGGCGTCAACGCACTGTGGGCCAAGCCTTTCCTGGTGCCCATAGCGGTCTGGCTTGACGACCGGTTCGGCAACGGCAGGCGCAATCTGATCAAAAAGTGGTGGCTCGACCTGGAGGTGACGGGCAAAGCGACGGTGGCCGCGGGTGGCGCCAACGAACGAGAGCTCGACCTCGATCATACCCTCGACCCGGCCAAGCAGAAGATCGCCATCTACCCGGCCAACGTGATGCCGCCGGGGGACCATGATGCGCCCTTCCCGGTCGACCGCAAGGCTGCTTTGACCGCGGCAAAAGAAGTCGAGACACCGGACCAGGCCAGGGCCCGCCGCGCCAACGGCGGCGCCAAACCTCCTCAGTACGTACCCCCGCCCAACACTGGCTAAGCCAATGTCACTGAGCGAACGCCTCGAGAACTGCTACACCGGCATCGTCCACGACGTCATGCAGGAGATGAGCTTTCGCGATTTCACTTTACCGCCTGAACTCAGGCCGCTGCTTCCCGAACGGCGACTGGCGGGTCCGGCTTGGACCTTCAGCGGCTCGATCAAACAAGGTACGGATCCCTACCAGACGGTCTATGAATGGACCGGCGTGCTGTCGCGAGCCCCGGCCGGACACGTTCTGGTCTGCCAGCCCAACGACTCGACCATCGCTCACATGGGCGAGCTCTCGGCCGAAACGCTCAAGTTGAAAGGCGTGCGGGGCTACATCGTCGACGGTGGCTGCCGCGACAGCGAATTCATTGTCGACATAGGCTTTCAGGTCTTCTGCCGCTACTTCACGCCACGCGACGTGCTCAACGGCTGGCTGCCTCATGGTTTCGAAGATCCGATTAGCATCGGCGACGCCACCATCAACAGCGGCGACTACATGCTCGCCGACCGCGACGGTGTGGTAGTGCTGCCGGCCGAAGCGGCGGAAGTTATCGTCAACAACGCCGAGACGGCGATGGCCACTGAAGACCAGGTCAGGGCTGCTATCCTCAATGGCATGGACCCGCAGGAAGCCTTCGTAAAGTTCCAGAAATTCTGATCAAACCGCCGGAGCTAAGCCATGCAAGGCTACCCCAGAGCCGATGGAACCAAGGGCATCCGCAACGTCGTCGTGGTCGCCTATCTGGTCGAATGCGCTCGCCACGTAGCCAGCGAGATCGCGCTCGGCTTTCGCGATCGCGATGTTCATGTCATCGGCTTCTCGGGTTGCTTTCGCAGCGCCTATGGCTTCCAGATGATGGAGCGCCTGTGCTGTCACCCCAACGTCGGCGCGGTGTTGCTGGTGTCGCTGGGCTGCGAGGGCTTCGATCGCGGCGAGCTCGGCGCCCGCATCGCCGCCAGCAGACGGCCCGTCGAGACTCTGGTGATCCAACACCACGGCGGCACGCTGGCGACCATCGCCGAAGGGCAAAAGTGGCTGGCGGATGCCCTGACAACGCTGGACGAACAAAAACCCGTGCCCATGTCGAGCCACGAGTTGGTGGTCGGCACCATCTGCGGTGGCTCCGACACGACCAGCGGCCTGACCGCCAATCCGGCCGTGGGCAAGGCATTCGATCTAATGGTCGGAGACGGCGCGGCGGTGATGTTCGAAGAAACCGGCGAGCTTATCGGCTGCGAGCACTTCATGGCCGAACGCGCAGCCCGGCCCGAACTAGGCCGCGAGATCCTGGCCTGCATGGCCAAGGCGGTGTCCTACTATCGCACCATGGGCCAGGGCAGCATCGAGGAAGGAAATCTCGAGGGCGGTCTTTCGACAATCGAGGAAAAAAGCCTGGGCGCCTACGCCAAGAGCGGCCAGTCGCCCATCAATGGGCTGCTGAAGCCCGGTGATCGACCGCCCAGCGGCGGGCTCTATCTGCTCGACATCGTTCCCGACGGCGAGCCCCGCTTCGGCTTTCCTTCGATCAACGACAACCACGAAATCGCCGAACTGATGGCTTGCGGCTGCCAGGTGATTCTCTTTACCACCGGTCGCGGCTCGGTGGTCGGCTCGGCCATTTCACCGGTGATCAAGGTCTGCGCCAACCCGCAAACCTACCGCAACCTGGCCGACGACATGGACGTCAATGCCGGGCGAATCCTGGAAGGTGAGGCGACCTTGAGCGAGGTGGGAGAAGAGATCCGCGACCTGGTGGCGGCCGTGGCCGGCGGCGCCCGTAGCCGTTCCGAAACGCTCGGCCACCGCGAATTCGTGCTCGGCTACAAGAGCTTCGAGCCCATCGGCCCGGCCTGCCTGCCCAGCGCCGCCTAGTTTGGGGACATGCTAGTTTGGGGACATGTACCTTAATGCCCAATAAATAGGCATTAAGGTACGTGTCCCCAAACACCTAGAAAGACGTGCGGTCGGTGCCGCGGTAGAGCACTTTGGCTTGATTGTCGGCGTAGCGCTGATGCAATTCCAGCATGGCGGGAGCGAGATCGCTCTCGGGCCGCGGCTCGGCTTCGAAATGGCCGTAGTCGTCGACGCCCCGCACCAAGGCCGCCGAATCGCTTTCACCGACGACTTGGCTAACGTGGGTGGGGATGTAACGGATGGCCAGGCCGATGCGCCGGTCAGTCGAACGATTGGGCGCCGAGGCATGGAAGATGCGCACGTGATGAAGCGACATCTCGCCGGGCTCGAGCTCGATCAATTGGGCTTCGTCTTCGTTCACCTCGACGGCGATTTCCTGGCCCCTGGTCAACAGGTTGTCCTCATCGAAAGTATCGCGGTGGGCCACTTGGTCGAGCAAGTGCGAGCCTGGAATCATCTGCATGGCCCCGCTGGCTTCGTTGGCCGGCGACAACGCCAACCAGGCGGTGACCACGTCGGGCTCGCTGAGGCCCCAATAAGTAGAATCCTGGTGCCACGAGACAAAGCCGGGGTCGCCAGCTTCCTTGATGAAGAAATTGGTATTCCAGCAAAGGATGTTTGGTCCCAGCACGTCCTCGACGGCGTCAAGGATGCTCTCGTCACGGACCAGTTCGTCGACCCAAGGAAACAACAGGTGGGTTTTGAAACGGTAGGCCCCGCCGATGGGGCCACCGCTGCTTTCCTCGTAGGCTTCGAGCCGGGCTCGGGCGGCCGTCGCCTGAGCCTCCGATAGAACGTGGATGGGCGAATAGAAACCGTCTTTGCGGTAGCTTTCGATGGCCTCCTTAGGCAGGATCTTCGGCATCACCTTCCGTCCGATCCAATAGGTTGCCCCCCCGGGCTACATATATCAGACCACGGCGGCTCCCAAAAAAGCAATAGCAATTATTAAAATCATTCTATTTTACCCGCGCCGCGCCTTGCTGGAAGATCCGCTCAGGGCAACCTGTGTTGTCCTTNAATCGCCGCCGTCGCCGGCTTCTCCGTTGCTGGCGTTCATTACATCCAAGTTGCTTTGGGCCATGGCATTGCCCAGCTCGGCGGCCTTGCGGAACCAGTACTTGGCGGCGTCGTTGTTTTGCTCGACACCCCGCCCCTCGGCGCACATGACACCGAGATTGTACTGAGCAGCGGCCAGACCGGCTTCGGCGGCCGTGCGATAGAGCTGGGCGGCCTTGGCATCGTCGCTCTCCAGCCCGACGCCGTTCTCCCACATCACCCCGAGGTTGAAGACGGCCACGGCGTAGCCTTGGTCGGCGGATTTGCCGTAGTGACGCGCAAGGTCTTGGCGATCTTGCCGGTCTTCTTGTCGAGCACCTTGATGCTCTGATTGACGTCGACCTCGGGGAACAAGGTCTGGTCGGCGAAGACGTAGGGCGAATTGGGATGCGTGCGGATGAAGAGCCCGGCACCATCGGTCTTGGTGTGGTAGCAGATCTTCCAGGCCTGCTTGGGATGGCCCTTGGGATCGTTACCCCAGGTGGTGATCTTGCCCTCGCCCAGGTGCACCGTCGCACCTACGGGCCCGCACTTGGGATCGACCCAGTTTGCACCCGGACCCGGGTGCGGCTTGGTGCCGGTCTCGATCGAGGCCACGAACTTGCGTTTTATCGAGTCCATGATCTCCATGCGGTTGGAGGCGTTGGCGGCGATCTGGAAATAGCGCAATTCGGGATCGAAGAAGCCGTCGTGCAGGAACTTGTGACTGTTGATGACATCGATCCTGAGGTTGTCGATGTCACTGTAGTCGACCTGCCAAAGCTGGCCTAATTCCTTGGCGGCAACGATCCAGGTCGGTGCCCGTGGCGTGTTGTACACTGCGGCCACGCGGGATTCGTTGACGTAGGCGCCGTTGACGTTGGTGCCACGGGTAGAGACCACCTTCAGCGGCTCCATGGTCTTGGCATCGAGGATGACGAAATGCGGCGGCCAATAGCTGCCACCGATGACGTATTTGTCCTTCCACTTGCCAAAGTGCGAAACCGCAACGTCGCGGGCGTCGTAGGCGATCTGCGCCTCGGCCACCAACTGCGGCGGATCCATCCACAGGTCGATCTTGGTCATGCGGCCGTCACGGCCCATGGTGTACCAGAAACGGCCGTCGGAGGATTCCTTCATCACGTGCACGGCATAGCCGGTGTTGATGCGGGTCACCACTTCCTTGGTATCACCATCGACAACGGCAACCTTGCCGGCATCACGCAGAATGACCAGGAAGAAGTTTTCCCAGTTGCGGCCGTGAGCCGGCTTGCTGGGATAGGCTGACGGCTTGACGAAGGTCTTCCAGCGCTTCTTCATGGTCGCCAGGTCGAGCTCCGGCGGTTGCGGCGGCGGCATCTGGACGAAGGTGGCCAACTTCTTGATCTCATCCTTGGTCAGGATGTCGTCGAAGTTGTTCATGCCGCCTTCGGTGC
>NZDS01000034.1 GCA_002690215.1 Rhodospirillaceae bacterium
TCTGCGATGGAGGGATCGATGATCTGGCGCCGCGCCGACCACCAAGCGTCGAGGGTCGCGGCCTCGTCGGCCTCCATCATGCGGGTGTAGCCGGCCACGTCGGCAGCCAGGATCGCCGCCAACCGGCGAGTAACGTCACCGTCACTCATGCCCCAAAAAACCCCCGCGTGAAAACAACCAGCATAATGGAGATGATTGTTCCGGGCGAAAGGTGCAAGGGTAGATTTCGATCAGCGCTAGTTGCTGGAGCCCTGGCGCTACGCCATAATCGAGTCAAACCACTAGCTCCATCTGCCAACAACATAACATCGGGGGAGGTACCATCATGAAGCGCACGCTTATCTCCGCGCTGGCTGCGGCTACGTTCGGCCTCGTGGCATCCGTTCAGGCTGCCGACTTCCAGCCCGCCGTCGTCTTCGACATGGGCGGCAAGTTCGACAAATCCTTCAATGAAGCCGCCTACCATGGTGCCGAGCGTTTCCGCAAGGAATCCGGCATCAAGTATCGCGAGTTCGAGGTCACCAACGTATCGCAACGCGAACAGGCGCTGCGCAACATGGCGCGGCGCGGTGCCGCCATCGTCGTCGCCATGGGCTTCGCCCAGGCCTCGGCCGTCGACAAGGTAGCGCGCGAGTTCCCCAAGACCAAATTTACCTTGATCGACATGGTGGTCGACCTGCCCAACGTGCAGTCGGTGGTGTTCAAGGAGCACGAGGGCTCGTTCCTGGTCGGCATGGCTGCCGCCCTGGCCTCGAAGACTGGTAAAGTCGGCTTCGTCGGCGGCATGGATATCCCGCTGATCCGCAAGTTCGCGCTGGGCTATGTCGAGGGTGCCAAGCACGTCAACCCGAACATCGAGATCTTCCAGAACATGACCGGCACCACGCCGGCGGCCTGGAACGACCCGACCAAGGGCGGCGAGCTGGCCCGCAGCCAGTTCGACCGCGGCGCCGACGTGGTCTATGCCGCCGCCGGCGGTACCGGCGTTGGCGTCTACCAGGCGGCCAAGGATTCCGGCAAGCTGGCCATCGGCGTCGATTCCAACCAGAACTACATGCATCCCGGCACCATGCTGACGTCGATGATCAAGCGCGTCGACGTGGCCGTATACGACGCCTTCATGACCGCCAAGAAGGGCACCTGGAAGGGCGGCATCAAGGTTCTCGGGCTGGCCGAAGAAGGCGTCGGCTGGGCTTTGGACAAGCACAACCGCAGCCTGGTTTCGGCCGCCATGGAAGCCAAGCTCGAGCAGGCCCGCAAGGACATCATCGCCGGCAAGATCAAGGTCACCGACTACATGTCCAAATAGCCGGGACCGCGAGGCAGTAAGCGTCGTGAGTGCCGGGGCGGAGGTAGCCGAGGCGCCCGCCCTGGCGCTCACGGGCATCGACAAGTGGTTCGGCCCGGTGCATGCCAACCGGGCCGTTTCGCTGTCCGTCCCGCGCGGTACTATCCACGGCATCGTCGGCGAGAACGGCGCCGGTAAGTCGACGCTGATGTCCATCGTCTACGGCTACTATCAGGCCGACGCCGGGCGCATCGAAGTCGACGGGACAGGGGTTGCCATCAAAAGCCCCCAGGATGCCATCAAGCGCGGCATCGGCATGGTGCATCAGCATTTCAAGCTGGTGGATACGTTCACTGTTCTTGAAAACGTCGTGTTGGGTGTGGAAGGCGGGCCGCTGTTGGGTCCCAGCCTGGCCCGGGCGCGTAGCGAACTGGGGCGGCTGGAGCAGGACTACAGCCTCGAGGTCGACGTCGACGCCATCGTCGGTAATCTGCCGGTCGGCTTGCAGCAGCGCGTCGAGATCCTCAAGGCACTCTATCGCGGTGCCGACATTTTGATTCTTGACGAACCCACCGGCGTGCTCACGCCACAGGAGGTCGAACACCTCTTCCGCATCCTGCGTTCGCTGCGCGACCAGGGCAAGACGGTGATCCTGATCACCCACAAGCTGCGCGAGATCATGGCACTGACCGACAACGTCTCGGTAATGCGCCAGGGCAGTCTGGTGGCCGACGTCCGCACTTCCGAGACCAGCCGCGAGCAACTGGCGGAGATGATGGTCGGGCGCTCGGTGCTGCTGCGCGTCGACAAGCAGCCGGCCCAGCCTGGCCCGATCTTTCTCGAGGTCGATGAACTGAGAGTCGTCGACGGGCTGGGCATCGAGCGCGTGCGCGGCGTCAGCTTCAATGTGCGGGCCGGCGAGATCGTCGGCATCGCCGGCGTCGCCGGCAACGGCCAGTCGGAGCTCCTGGAGACCCTGTCCGGTATCCGCTCGGCCACCGCGGGCCAGGTGCGCATCAAGGGAAAAGTGGTGTCGACAGCCGGCGAGGACGGCCGCCAGATGCGCCGGCTGGGTCTTGGCCACGTGCCCGAGGACCGCCATCGCATGGGCTTGGTGGTTGCCTTCGAGGCTTGCGAGAGCGCCATTCTGGGCTTTCACGACACCCACCGCTATAACGGGCCGGTGCTGCTGAAGCGGCCCGAAATCGTAGCCGACGTCGACCGGCAGATGCACGATTTCGACGTGCGCCCGGCCGATTCCCACCTGGCCACGGCCAACTTCTCCGGCGGCAACCAACAGAAAATCGTGCTGGCCCGCGAGATGGACCGCAGCCCCGACGTTTTGCTGGTGGGCCAGCCGACGCGCGGGGTCGACATCGGCGCCATCGAGTTCATCCACAAGCGCCTTATCGCCATGCGCGATGCCGGCAAGGCGATTTTGCTGGTCTCGGTCGAGCTCGACGAGATCATGTCGCTGGCCGACCGAATTCTCGTCATGTTCAACGGCGCCATCGTCGGCGAGGTGGCCCCGGCCGCGGCCAGCGAGCAGGCCCTGGGCTTGATGATGGCCGGTGAACGAGTGGCGGGCAGCGCACCATGACCGACGCTGCCCCAACCCAGGCCCCGCGCTGGGTCAACCTGGCCCTGGTGCCGGCGGTCAACCTGCTGATCGCCTTCCTCATCTCGGGCCTGATTATCACTGCCATCGGCGAGGACCCGTTCAAAGCGCTCAAGTTCCTGCTGATCGGTGCCTTCGGCTATCCCGAGGCCACCGGCTTCACGCTTTACTACACCACCAACTTCATCTTCACCGGCCTGGCCGTGGCCGTGGCCTTCCACTGCGGACTCTTCAACATCGGCGGCGAAGGCCAGGCCTACCTGGGTGGCCTCGGCGTCGGCCTGATCTGTTTGAACATGGGCGGCTGGCCCTTTCCGCTGGTGTTGCTGGTCTCGATCGCCGCGGCCATGGCCTTCGGTGCCGGTTGGGCGCTGATCCCGGCCTATCTGCAAGCCAAACGCGGCAGCCACATCGTCATTACCACCATCATGTTCAACTTCATCGCCTCAGCGCTGATGACGTATCTGATGGTCGAGGTGCTGATCAAGCCGGGCCAGCAGTCGCCCGAGAGCCGCGAATTCGAGGCCAACACTTGGCTGCCCTTCATGCACGAGATGCTGCAATGGATCGGCATCGAAGTGAGCTCGTCGCCGCTCAATTTTTCGTTCTTCATGGCGTTGGTTTGCTCACTGCTGGTCTGGATCTTCATCTGGCAGACGCGCTGGGGCTACGAGATTCGCACGGTCGGCCAGAACCCGACGGCAGCCGTCTATGCCGGCATCTCGCCGGCCCGCACCATCATGTTGACGATGTGCGTCTCGGGCGCCTTGGCGGGTTTCGTCGGCATTAACGAGATCATGGGCGTGCAGCACCGATTGTTGCTCGACTTCACCGGCGGCTACGGTTTTGTCGGCATCGCCGTGGCGCTGATGGGGCGCAACCATCCCATAGGCGTCTTCCTGGCGGCGCTGCTGTTTGGCGCGCTCTACCAGGGCGGCACGGAATTGTCCTTCGAGATGCCCACCATCACGCGCCACATGGTGGTGGTCATCCAGGGTCTGGTGATCCTGTTTTCCGGAGCGTTGGAGCATATGTTCAGGCCGCGCATCGAATCCTTTTTCGTGCGCCGCGCCGAGGCGGCGGAGTAGGGCGGGGCGCGATGGGCGACTTCTTTACCATGCTGGTGCTGATCTTCGATGCCACGCTGCGCATGGCGACGCCTTTGGTGCTGGCCTCGCTGGCCGGTCTTTTCTCCGAGCGCTCGGGCGTCGTCGACATCGGACTCGAAGGCAAAATGCTGGGTGCCGCCTTCGCTGCCGCTTCGACCGCCGCCATTACCGGTTCGGCCTGGCTGGGGCTTTTGGTCGGGATTCTTTTCGCCATGGGCCTGGCCATGATCCACGCCTACGCCTGCGTCACCCACAACGGCGACCAGGTGGTCTCGGGCATGGCGCTCAATATCATCGCCGCCGGCCTGGGGCCGACCTTGGCCACGGCCTGGTTCGGCCTGGGCGGCCAGACGCCGCTGCTGCAGCGGGGCGCGCGCTTCACGCCCATCGAGCTGCCCCTGGCCGCGGAGTTGGCCGAGGTTCCGGTCATAGGTGCGCTTTATTCCGAGATCATCAGCGGCCACAACATTCTGGTCTACATCACCGCCGCCATTGTGCCGCTGGTCACTTGGGTGCTCTACCGCACGCGCTTCGGGCTCAGGCTGCGGGCCGTCGGCGAGAGCCCCGAGGCTGTCGATACGGCCGGAATCTCAGTCGCTTTCATGCGCTACCGGGCCTTGATGGTGACGGGATTCCTCTGCGGCATCGCCGGCACTTATCTCTCCATCGCCCAGAACGCGTCATTCTTGCGCGACATGACGGCGGGTCGGGGGTATCTGGCCCTGGCGGCGCTGATTTTCGGCAAGTGGCGGCCGCTGCCGGCTATGGGGGCGTGTTTCCTGTTCGCCTTCACCGATGCCGTACAGATCCGCCTGCAGGGCGTCGAGCTGCCTCTGGTCGGCGTCATTCCAGTGCAGTTCATCCAGGCCCTACCCTACGTGCTGACGGTGCTCTTGCTGGCCGGCTTCGTGGGCCGCGCCGTGCCGCCCAAGGCCATCGGAATTCCCTACATAAAGGAGCGCTGAGGTGACCGCACCGGACGATATGCTGGCTGCCGCCCGGGCCGTGCGCGCCAACGCCCACGCGCCCTACTCGAGCTTTGCCGTAGGCGCCTGCCTGCGCACGGCCTCGGGCCGGATTTTTGCCGGCTGCAACGTCGAAAATTCGGCCTATCCGCAGGGCTGGTGCGCCGAAGTTAGCGCCATCGGCAGCATGGTGGCTGCCGGCGAGAGCCGCATCGTCGAGGTGCTGGTTCTGGCTGGCGGTGACGAACTCTGCACGCCCTGCGGTGGCTGCCGGCAGGCGCTTTCCGAATTCGCCGGGCCGGAGACTCCGGTTCACGTCTGTGGTCCCGAGGGCCTGCGCAAGACCGTCGCGCTGGGCGAATTGATGCCCTACGCCTTCGGTCCGGAAAACTTGGAGGGCACATGAGCGGCCAGGCCCAGGCTGCGGCGGCTATTGTCCGAGGCCGCGCTGGCGACATCACGCCCCGCGTCGGCATAGTCCTCGGTTCCGGACTGGGCGGCCTGGCGGCGGACATCGCCGAAGCCACTACGGTTTCCTATGCCGATCTCCCGGGCTTTTCGACGCCCGGCGTCGAGGGCCACGCCGGGCAACTGATCGTCGGCCGCCTGGCCGGCGTGCCTGTAGCCTGCCTGCAAGGCCGGGTGCACTACTACGAAGGCGGACCGCTGAGCGCCGTGCGGGTACCCATTCGCACGCTGAAGCTGCTGGGCTGCGAGATCCTTTTCGCCACCAACGCCGCCGGCAGCCTCGATGTTGCCGCCGGCCCCGGTAGCCTGATGATGATCAGCGACCACATCAACATGCTGCCCGGCAATCCCCTGGTGGGGGACAACGACGACGATTTCGGGCCGCGCTTCTTTGCCATGGACGAGGCCTACGATCCGGCGCTCAGGGATCTCTTGCGCCAAGCCGCCGGCGACACGAACGTCACCCTGCACGAAGGCGTCTATATCGCCTGCCAAGGCCCCAACTTCGAGACCCCGGCCGAGATCCGGGCCTTTGCCGCGCTGGGGGCCGATGCCGTCGGCATGTCGACGGTGCCGGAGGTACTGGTGGCGCGCCATTGCGGCTTGCGCGTTACCGCCGTTTCGGTGCTGACCAATTTGGCCGCCGGCCTGGGCGATGAAGCCTTGAGCCACGATCAGACACTCAAATACGCCGGAGCGGCGGCCCGGGACATGAGTACATTGCTCCTCGCCTTCCTGCGTGCGCTCGACGCCCGATGAAGGCCGCCATCGCGCGGTTCGGCATGTATGGCCCGTTGGCGTTGCTGGGCACGCTTTGGGGTTTGAGCTTTTCCATGGCCAAAATAGCGGTGGGCGGCGGCGGCGCGCCCATCGGCATCGCGCTATGTTCGACCGGTATCGGTGGCGCCATTCTGCTTGTGGTCACTCTGGTCCGGGGCATCCGCCTGCCACTTCGGCGTAACTACTTCGGCTACTACCTGATGACCGGGGCCTGCGGCATCGCGCTGCCCTCGACGGCGCTTTATGCCGCCGCCTTCCATTTGCCGGCGGGTGTGCTGTCCATGCTGGTGGCGACCTCGCCGATGCTGACTTATGCCTTGGCGGTGATGTTGGGCATGGAGCGGCGTGAGGGCCGGCGGCTACTCGGTCTGGGTCTCGGATTGGCTGGCGTGGCGCTGTTGGTGCTGCCGGGGCGGGAACTGGTCGGTAGTGTCGATCCCGTTTGGCTCGGCGTCGCCCTGGTGGCGCCCACCTTTTACGCCATCAACTCCATCCTGGGTGCCCGCTTTCGGCCGGCCGACGGCGACAACATTGGCCTGGCTTGCGGCATGCTGCTGGCCGCCGCCCTGATTTTGGCCCTGATCACTGTTCCCGGCGGCTACACGGTGTCTTTGCTGCCGCCCTGGAACGTTTCGCACCTGGGAATCTTGATCCTGGGCAGCATATCCGGCGGCGCTTTCATTCTGTTCTTCTTCATCCTGACGCGGGCGGGACCGGTCTTTTTCAGCCAAGTCGGCTACATCGTCACCGGCACCGGCGTGCTTTGGGGCATGTTGCTGTTCGGGGAACGTCACGGGATCGTGGTTTGGCTGGCGCTGGGCGTCGTCATCGCCGGCGTCGCTCTGGTGCAGCCCCGGCAGCAAACCTAAGCCCAGCCAGTTGCGTCAATTACGACGACTGGGCCACGATGGCGAAAACCAGCGGCGGGAGAGTTGTCCATGATCGGCAGGATCATCAGTGGTGAACGGGAGCTCCCGCATCCCGAGCTCACGCAGCGGGTGGCCCAGGCGGCCAGCGGCTTGGCGGCGCTGGGCATCGGCGCCGATGGTGCTGTGGCCATGGTGCTGCGCAACGACTTCGCCTTTTTCGAGGCAGCCATGGCGGCCACCCTGGTGGGTGCCTACGCGGTGCCCGTCAACTGGCACTTCAAGTCCGACGAGGCCGGCCACGTCATCCGCGACTGCGGCGCCCGGGCGATGGTGATTCACGCCGACCTGTTGCCCGCCATCAGCGACGCCATCCCCACCGGTGTGGAGCTGTTCGTGGTCGCCACGCCGCCGGAGATCCGCGATGCCTACGGCCTCGACCCGGCTACCTGTGATGTGCCCGCCGGTGCTACCGATTGGGACGCCTGGTTGGCGGAACAGAAACCCTGGGACGCGCCGCCCGAGCCGGTTCGCACCAATATGATCTACACCTCGGGTACCACCGGCCTGCCCAAGGGCGTGCAGCGCGAGCCGGCCACTGAGGCCATGGTGAGCCGCATGGGAGAGATGGTGAGCCTGGTTTTCGACATCGGATCGAACGCCGACATGCGCACCGTCGTCACCGGGCCGGTCTATCATTCGGCGCCCAACTTCTACGCCCTTTACGCCGCCCAGTCGGGCGGTCTGGTGATCCTGCAGCCGCGCTTCGAGGCCGAGGAACTGCTGGCGCTGGTCGAGCGGCACCGCATCACGCACCTGCACATGGTGCCGACCATGTTCGTGCGCCTGCTCAAGCTGCCGGACGCGGTCAAGCAGCGTTATGACCTATCGTCGCTGAAATTCGCGGTGCACGCTGCGGCGCCCTGTCCGTCCGAGGTCAAGCGCCGCATGATCGAGTGGTGGGGCCCGGTGATCAACGAATACTACGGCGGCACCGAGACCGGTGCCGTGGTCTTCGTCACCAGCGAGGAGGCGCTGAAAAAACCCGGCACCGTGGGCAAGCCCTTGTCCTTTGCCACCGTGCGCATATACGACGAGGCGGGTGCCGTGCTGCCGGCCGGCGAGATCGGCGAGGTTTACGTCTGGAACGAAGGCTTTCCCGACTTCGTTTATCGTGGCCTCGATGAAAAGCGCCGCCAGGTCGGGCGCGACGGCCTGGTGACCTGCGGCGACATCGGCTACCTCGACGAGGATGGCTACCTGTTCCTCTGCGACCGCGCCTGGGACATGGTGATCTCGGGCGGCGTCAACATCTACCCGGCCGAGATCGAGGCCGTGCTGATCGACATGCCTGGCGTGCAGGATTGCGCTGTCTTCGGCATCCCTGACGAGGAATTCGGCGAGTCGCTCTGTGCCTATGTGCAGCCCGAAGTGGGCCATGAGCCCACGGTCGACGAGGTGCGCGGCTGGCTCGAGCCCAGGTTGGCCAAATACAAACTCCCCCGCACCATCGAGTTCGCCGCCGAGTTGCCCCGCGAGGACTCAGGCAAAATCTTCAAACGCCGCCGTCGCGCGACCCTTGCTGCGGTGCAATAAAACTCAAGGAGGCGCCGAAATCAGGCTAATGCTGGCGGGCGTCTACCACCATGGCTTCGATGGTTTCTTCGCCCAGCGCCTTTAGGGCTTCGAGGCGGTTGATGCCGGCGACCAGGACCCAGCGCTTGCGCTCCTTGTCGTGGCGCACCTGAATGGGGCGCTGGCTGCCCTCTTCCATGAAGCTCTCGGCCCGCGCCTCCACAGTGCCGACGTCCAGCGAATTGCGCTGTTTGACCGGCACGTAGATCTCATCGAGCTTCAGTTCGACCGTTTCGAGTATGCTTGCCTCCTGACCCGAGCCTCGCCCGATTCGCGCGCTGCGGCAAGTCCGGAGTAGACTGGCGCAGGTAGATTACGGGAGGATCATATGCCGAATTACATCGCCGTGGCGCGCGACGGTGCCATTGCCACCATCACCCTGGACCGGGCCGACAAGAAGAACGCCCTGTCGATCGCGCTGCGTGACGAGCTTTGCATCGCTTTTTCCGAATTGGCCGCCGACGAAGATTTGAAGGCGGTGATCCTGACCGGCAACGGCAACGTCTTCTGCGCCGGTTTCGATCTCGACGAGTTCGAGCGCGCCAAGCAGGACGAGGAATTTCATGACCACCTGTGGCGTTCGGGCGATCGTTTCCTCAAGGCTCACCTGGAATTTCCCCTGCCGCTGATCGCCGCCCTCAACGGCCCGGCCATCGCCGGCGGTTTCGACCTTGGCATCATGTGCGACATTCGCATCGCCACGCCCCGCGTCTTCTTCAGCCATCCCGAGATCGCCTTCGGCGACGTCACCTACGGGCCGCTTCATGACATCGTCGGCGGCGCCATCGCTCGTGAGCTCTGCCTCACCGGCCGCCGCGTCGATGCCGAGGAGGCACTGGCGCTGCACCTGGTCTCGAGCATCGTCGAGCCCGGCGAATTGTTGGCCGAGGCCAGGCGCCTGGCTGAGATGATTGCCGTGGCACCGCGCTGGGTGACGCTGCGCACCAAGGCCAAGGCCCAGCGCCGCGCCGCAGTCGATTTCAGCGATACGGCGGACCTCTAAACCAAACGGCCTATTGCGGCATACCGGCCATGTCGACGGCGGGATAGTACTTGCGCTCACCGAGCGCTTCGACGCGCCGCCAGAATTCCGGGTTGGAGGCCAGGCCGCGCTCGTCGAGCGGGCAGTGCTGACGCCACATGTTCCAGGAATCGGGATGCAGCCGGCTGGCCTCGCGCATGAAGGCATCGCCTTCCTCGGTCTTTCCTTGGCGCAGCAAGTAGAGGCCCAGCCGGAAATTGGCATGGGCCAGGGCGATGTCATCCTGCATGACCGAAACGTGGGCGCGGGCCGCCGAGGTGTCGAAGACATGTTCGCTGACCTCGCCCTTGGCCACCCAGTCACGGATGGCGGCCAGGTAGGTCTGGCGGGACTTGGCGCCGATCTCGGCCACCGCCTCGGGGATCTTGCCGGTGCTGCGGTCCAGTGAACGGAAACTCTCGTAAGCCCCGGCGTTTTCGCTGGGCCGTACCATGTGGCCCTGCTCGTCGATCCATACCGCCTGGGGCACGTTGACCATGTTGTAGAGATCGGCCACCCGGTGCTCGCGATCGATCAGGCAGGGATAGCTGGCATCCGCCTGTTCGATCCAAGGACGTGCGGCATCGTCGCGGCTGTCCATGGCCACGGCNATNACGACNAAATNCTGCTCTTTCAGNTCTTCGTAAAGCGCCTGCCACACGGGCAGGTCAGCCCGGCAGCCTCACCACGAGGCCCAGGTGGCGAGAAAGACCTTCTTGCCGCGATGGTGCGATAGCGTATGCGAACGGCCTTCGAGGTCGGGCAGCGTAAAATCGNGAGCTTCCAGGCTGCTCAGCCGCTGCGACCGCACGGCGGCACTGGCCCCCAGCACCCAGGTACCGTGGCCGTCGTGCAGCACCGGCCCGCCCAGATGGCGCCATAGGGCCGCTGCGTCAGCTTGGCCGTCGCGTACGAATTCCTCTTCGCGCCCTGCTGGCAGGGGCACGCAGACTTCACCGCGACAAAACCCTTCCGGCTTCAGCGCCCAGCCGGTGACGCCTTCGAGCTCACGCTCCGCCAGCCAGAGCCGGTCCCCCTCGCTCGCCGTTGCAGCGATCTCGATCTCGCCCAAATCACTGAGTATCGTGACCATGTCTTCCCCCGGATTGGTAGGTCGTCGCCAAGCGATATATCGCTGCCGGGGATTTTTGCCAGCGGCTACGCCCCCATTTCCCCCATGTCGTTCCAAACGCGTTGATCCTGAAGCTTGCCCTCGGCCACGGAAAACCGGTCGATGAAGCGGATGCCCGCGAACGACGAGCCATCGAGCCATTCGCCTTCGAGGGTTCCGAAGCAGTAGACCACGGCGCCCTGTTCGGTGATGGCTTCGTCGAAGCGGTCGTATACCTTGCGCACGGATTTGTATCGGGGCTTGGCCCACTCGACCAATTCCTCCAGCTTGCTGAACGTTGCGCCGCCCGGAAAGGTCATTTCGAAATTCTTGTCCAGGAACGATCTGGCGCGCTCGAGGTCCCGGGCTTCCATGGCGGCCAGGAAATCCGTGACCAATTCGGCCGGCGAGGGGAGCGGGGCGCCCGGGGTGCGGGGGATGCCGCCGCGGCGGTAGCCGACTTCAGGGTCGACTTCGTAGATCATCACCGTGGTGCCGTCCCGCGGCGCGGCGATGGTCGACAAGACGGCGTTGGTCAGGCGCTGCGCGAGACGCTCACGGGTCTCGACGTCGTAGCCCTTCATGAGGGTGATGGTGACGACGGGCATGATTCCTCCGTTTTCCTCACTGTGATAGCGAAGGCAGCCAGGTGGCGATTTCCGGGAAGACGACGATCAGCGCCACCAAGGTCATGGCGCAGAGCATGAAAGGGATGGCGGCCAGGCAGATCTCACTGAAGCGGGTGCCCGGCGGCGCGACGCCTTGCATGACGAAAAGCAAGAGCCCAAAGGGCGGCGTCGTGAAGCTGATCTCCAGCGCCAGCAGGATGATGACGCCGAACCAGATCAAATCGAATCCGAAGGTCTGGGCCAGCGGGAAGAAGATCGGCACCGTCAGCAGCATCATCGAAAGTTGGTCCATGAACATGCCCAGGATCAACAGGATCCCGAACATCACCAGCAGCATATACAGCGGCGAGACGTCGAAGCCGGTAACCCACAGGATGAGGCCGTTGGAGCCGCCGGAGAACGACAAGATCTGGCTGAAGGTCGAGGAGCCGAATATGATCAGCAGAGCCATGATGGTCACCCGGCCGGCCCCTTCCAGCGACTTCCAGGTGGCCTGGATCGTCAGGCAGCGGTAGGCCACGGCCAGCAGCACCACGCCCAGGCAGCCAAACGCCGCGGCTTCCGAGGGCGTGGCGACGCCGAACATGATCAGCATGATGACGCCGATGACGATCGACACCATGGGCAGCACGTCGAGCAGCAACAGCCGGGCGCGCCGGGCCCAGGAGACGTATTCGATCTCGTAGTTGGGCGCCGCCTCGGGGTCGATCTTGACCCGCACGTAGATCAGCACGGCATACATCACGGCCAGGATCAGGCCGGGCATGATGCCGGCCACCAGCAGCTTGCCGATGTCGAGCTCGGCCAACGTGCCCAGCAGCACTGCCAGGGCCGAGGGCGGGATCAGCATGGCCAGGCCGCCGGTGCCCAGGATGGGGCCGATCGACATCGACTTCTTGTAGCCCCGTTTTGTCATCTCCGGCACCATCAGGGTGCCCAGCAGCGCCGTCGAGCCCATCGACGAGCCCGACAAGGTGGCAAAGGCCGTGCCGCCGGCCACGGTGACGTAGGACAAGCGCGCCGGCACCCGGCCCATCAGCTTCTCGACAGCATTGAACATGCGGTTGGCCAGGCCGGTGTGGAAGAAGAACTCGCCCATCAGCAGGAACATGGGAATGGGTACCAGGGCGAAGGTGGTCATCGATTCGAAAGCGTTGCCGGCCAGCACACCGACGCCGCGTTCGATGACCGTCAGCAAGTCACCGCGACCACCCATGTAATAGCTTGCCGCCACCACGTTGACGCCGAGGAAGGCCAGNCCCACCGGCATGCCGATNGCCATNAGCGCCAGGATCGAGCCGAGCAGGACGGCGAGGGTCCAGTACCACTCCATGAGGGCGCTTCAGGTCCGCACTATTCGTGCACCCCGGCCTGGCCCGTGTGCATGACTTCGCGGCCCAGTACGAAACGCAGGAACTCGATCGCCATCAGGCCGAAACCCAAGGGCATGGTAACGGTGACGATCCAGCGCGGGATGTCCATCGAGCCGCGTACGTCGATCTCGTCGACCCGGATGTCCTCGAGCGCCAGTATTCCCGAATAGAAGGCAAACAACGCACAAACCAAAACGCAGATCAGGGCCACCAGGCGAGACAGCCAGACGCGTACGCCGGGCGATACGGCGGCGGTCAGGATCTCGATGAAAACATGGCCGCGCTGGCGCACGATCCAAGGCGATCCGAACATCAAACAGTAAATGAACCCGTATTCGATGAAGACGAAGGAGTAGGGCGAATAGGGGAGCCCCAGCGTGCGAAAGGTGGTGGCGTAGACGATCGACACCATCATCAGGCCGAGGTAGACGGCGGCCAGGCCCATCATCAGGCGCAGCACCCAGGTGTAGGTCCTGTCGATGCTGCTCAGCACGATGGGCTGGCCGCCGTTATTGGCTCTACCGGCGCCGGCTTATCTGTCGGACGCCCCCTCCTGGTAGAGCTTGCGCAGCTTGCCGGCCGCATCCAGCGAGCGCTTCATCTTCTTGAGCCGGCCGGTCATGCGGTCGTATGCCGAATCGATGGCGATTTGCAGGTACTTATCGCCGGCCGGGGTGGGCCAGAATTTCATGCCCTCGGCGATGAGCTTTTTCTCTTCGGCCTTGGACTCGGCGATACGGGCGGCCCGGCTCGAGACCTCGTGCTTGACGATCTCCGCCTTGATGACTTGCTGCGCCGCGGCGTTAAGGCCTTTCCAGGCGTCCAGGTTCATGATCATGCCGATGTCGGTATGGTAGAACATGGGATCGACGCGGTGGCGCAGGAATTTGTCCCATTTGAGCTGGGTGATGCCCAGCGACGCCCAGGCGCTGGCGTTGACGACACCCTTCTCGAGGGCCGAATAGACCTGGTTCGACGACATGTTGTGGGTCGTCGCTCCGAGCGCCCGGAAGAAGGCGCCGTAGATCGGATTGTCGCGCATCTTGACGCCGGCGAAGTCCGGTAATCCGTCGCTTTTGAACTTAGGCGGATCCTGCGTGAAGATATAGAAACCCAGCCCCGAATCGATCCAGCCCAGATAGGTCATGTTGAAGTGCTTGCGGTGCAAATCGTCGATCACGCCCATGCCGCCGTTCTTGCGCACGATGGCGGGTGAGGAGTTGGAGGTCGAGATGGCCTCGTTCTCGGGAATTTTCTGGGCGTAGAAGGCGGCCGGGGTGCAGACCATGTCGACCGCGCCCTTGCTCACGGCGCCGGGCTGCTGGAACATCTTGATCGAGTTGAACGGCTTGATGTCGATCTTGACCTGACCGGCGGCGGCCTTGTTGATATTGGCCACCAGGGCTTTGCAGCTCTTGGTGTAGACCAGGAAATCGGGGAACGGATAGACCAGCGAAAGCGCGGTCTCGGCCCGGGCCGCAGTCTGCGATCCGGCCAACACGGCGGCGGCCAGTGCGGCAGCCGTTATCAGAGATCGTTTTGTAGGCACGTCATCCTCCCTCCGTTGGTTCCGGTTTCGCCCTGCCTAAGGCCGGAACGTTATTATTGTCATTCTGATTAGATGACAGATTTGGCATGATAGGCAAATGTAGAGTGATTCAAAGTTCGTTTATGGAAGGACGGAATCCGTGGGCTTGACGCTGGCGGAGAAGATCATCGCCCGGGCCGCAGGGTGCGAGAGCGTGACGCCTGGCGAGATCGTCACCTGCCAGGTCGACTTGGCCATGATCCATGATTCCGGCGGTCCGCGGCGGGTAGCGCCGCTTCTCGAGCGACTTGGTGTCGGCCCTTGGGATGCCGACAAGGTGGTGGTGGTGAGCGACCACTACGTACCGGCGGTGGATGCCGAAAGTGCCGCCATCCTCGATCTCACGCGGCGCTGGGTGGCGGCCAACGGCATCCGGCATTTTTACGACATGCGCGGCATCTGCCACGTCGTACTGCCGGAGCACGGTCACTTGCGGCCGGGACTCTTCGTAGTCGGCGGCGACAGCCACTCGCCTACAGGCGGAGCCTTCGGTGCCTTCATGTTCGGCGTCGGCGCCACCGACATGGCAGGCGTGCTGGCCACCGGCGAGACCTGGATCAGAGTGCCCGAAAGCCTACGCATCGACTGGCAAGGCGAGCTTGGTCCGGGGCTAACGGCCAAGGACATGGCGCTGGCCCAGTGTGCCCGGCTGGGCCTCGATGGTGCCGGCTACGGTGCCATCGAATACGGCGGCTCGGCGTTGGCGGCGCTGGATATGGCGGAGCGCATGACGCTTTGCAATATGGCGGCCGAGCTGGGCGCCCAGACCGCCCTGGTGGCGCCCGACGCCACGACGGCGGAATTCCTGCGCCTGGCCGGTGCGGACGCGGGTTCGTTCGAGGACTGGCAGTCGGACCCCGATGCCAGCTTTGCCCAGCGGCACGAATTCGATGCTGGCGCCTTGGCGCCGCAGATCGCATTGCCCGACAGTCCGGCCAACGCGGTGGCGGTCGAGGCGGTCGACGCGGTGGCCATCGATCAGGCCTATATCGGCGCCTGCACCGGGGCCAAGTTGCTTGATCTGCAACGTGCCGCCGCCGTGCTGCGGGGGCGCCAGGTGGCACCCGGCGTCAGGCTTTTGCTGGCCCCGGCCAGCACGGCAACGACGGCGGCGGCTGCGGCCGACGGCACCCTGGCCACGCTGACCGCGGCCGGCGCCATCCTCATGCCGTCGGGCTGCGGCGCCTGCGCCGGCTATGGTGCCGGCGTGCTGGCGGCTGGCGAGGTCTGTATTGCCTCGACGGCACGCAACTTCAAAGGCCGTATGGGAGCCGCGGACTCCCGGGTATATCTGGCCTCGCCCTTCAGCGTAGCCGCCGCCGCTGTGGCCGGCCGCATCGTCGATCCCCGCGAGTTGTTGGAGGAGAGGGCATGAGCGCGCCGACAGGCCGAGCCTGGGTCTTCGGCGACGACGTCGATACCGACAGGCTGGCACCCGGTCTCTATATGAAAGGCCCCATCGAGGTGCTGGCTTCGCACTGCCTGGAGGCTCTCGACCCTGCCTTTGCCGCCGATGTGCGGCCGGGCGATGTGCTGGTGGCAGGGCGCAACTTCGGTCTCGGCTCGTCGCGAGAGCAGGCGGCCGAAGTTCTCCGTCATCTTGGCGTGATCGCCGTGGTGGCATCGTCGTTCGCCGGTATCTTCTACCGCAACGCCCTCAACCTTGGGCTCCTGGCTCTGGTCTCGGCGGCGGCGCCGCGCATCCAGCCCGGCCAACGCCTGGCGGTCGATGCCGAGGCCGCGGCCATCGTGCTCGAGGGCGGCGAAGTTCTGGACTGCGAACCGATTCCACCCCATCTTCTCGCCATGGTGCGGGATGGCGGCCTGGTGCCCCATCTGGCGAAACGTCTGGCAGGGGGGAAACGTGCGTGAGCTGTTAAGCGGCGGCATCCTGGTGGCGCCAGGAATCTACGACGGCTTGGGTGCGGCGCTGGCCGAACGGGCCGGCTTCCGGGCGCTTTATCTTTCCGGCGCCTCCATCGCCTATACCCGTTTCGGTCGGCCCGACATCGGCCTGGTAAGCATGAGTGAGGTGGCCGATACCTTGGGCCTGATCCGCGAGCGCTGCCAACTGCCGGTGATCGTCGATGCCGATACCGGATTCGGCAATGCGCTGAACGTCCAGCGCACGGTGGCAAGATTCGAACGCGACGGCGCTGCCGCCATCCAGCTCGAGGACCAAACTCTGCCCAAGCGCTGCGGCCATCTGGCCGGCAAGACTCTGGTGCCGGCGGCCGAGATGGTGGGCAAGATCAAGGCCGCCACGGACGCCCGCCGCCATGACACCCTGATCGTCGCCCGGACCGACGCCATCGCCGTCGAGGGCCTGGAGCCGGCGCTGGAGCGTGCCGAACGCTACGCCGAGGCCGGCGCCGACGTGCTGTTTGTCGAGGCGCCCCGCGACGAAACTGAAATGGCGTCGGTTTGCGAGCGCTTTCGTGGCCGCGTGCCTTTGCTGGCCAACATGGTCGAAGGCGGCAGCACGCCCATGCACACGGCGGCCGAGCTGGAAGCCATGGGATTTGCCATCGTCATCTTCCCCAGCGGCCTGGTGCGGGCCCAAGCCAAGCTGACTACGGAGTATTTCGCCAGTCTCAGCGAGCACGGCTGGAACCAGCCCCTCAAGGACCGCATGCTCGACTTCCAAGGGCTGAACGACCTCCTGGGCACGGCCGATATTTTGGCTGCCGGCCAAGTTTATGACGCCGCCAACTTCGAGACTGATGATGACGATTGATGCCGTCACCCTGGCGGTGCTGAAGGGGCGGTTGGAGCAAATCGCCGACGAAATGGACGCGACGCTGTTTCGTTCCGCCTTCAATCCCATCATTGCCGAGGCCCACGACGCTTCGCACGGCATCTACGACGCCCTCACCGGCGAGACCTTGGTGCAGGGCAAATCGGGCCTGCCCATCTTCGTCGGCGCCATGGCGTTTGCCGTCAAGACGGTGATCGCCAAGGCGGCGCGCGAGGGCGACATGGCCGAGGGCGACGTCTACATCTTCAACGACCCTTACGACGGCGGCACCCATCTTTCAGACTTCAAGCTGGTGCAGCCCTTCTACCGCGACGGCGAGGTCTACTGCTATCTGGCCTCGGTGGGGCACTGGCACGACGTCGGCGGCAACGTGCCCGGCAACTACAACCCGGTGGCCACCGAGAGCTTTCAGGAAGGTATGCTGATCCCGCCTGTGAAGCTCTTCGTGCAAGGCGAAATCCGGAACGACATAGTCGAAATCCTCAAGGCCAACAGCCGCCTGCCGGGCTCGCTCTACGGCGACCTCAACGGCCAGATCAATGCCCTGGAACTGGGCCATCGCCGGCTGACGGCGCTGCTCGACGAATACGGCGACGGCACCGTAGCCGCGGCCTTCGCCGAACTGCAGGAACGGGCGGCGCGGCTGATGCGCTCGCACATCGCCGAATTTCCCCAAGGGACCTATTCCTGTGACGACTGGCTCGACAACGACGGCATCGTCGACGAGCCCCTGAAAATCGCCCTCGATCTGACCATTGCAGGCGACCGCCTGGTTTTCGATTTTTCCCGCTCGGCCAAGGCGTGCGCCGGGCCCGTCAATATCTCGCGCTCGACCGCCATCGCATCGTGCTACGTCGCCATCAAGCACATCTTCCGCGACGTGCCGGCCAACGCCGGCGTGCTCGAGCCCATCGACTTCGTCATTCCCGAGGACGCCATCCTCAGCGTCGGCCCGCCCAAGCCCGTGGGCGGCTATACCGAGACCATCCTGCGCGTTATCGATGTCGTCTTCGGCGCCTTCGCCCAGGCCGATCCGGCGCGCTCCAACGCCTGCGCCTACGGCACCATCAATGCGCTCTCGCTGGCCGGCCACCGCGGCGACGGCCGGCGCTGGGTGATGTTCTCGTTCTTCGGCGGCGGCCACGGCGGCCATCCCGAGGGTGATGGTTTGAACCACGGCAACGCGCCCATCTCGACCGCCACCATCCCGCCCGTCGAGATTCTCGAGGCAGCCTATCCGGTGATGTTCACCCAATGGGCATTGCGCCCCGACAGCGGCGGCCCGGGGCGCCACCGGGGCGGCCTCGGCGCGCTCTACGAGATCGAGCTTCTGGAGGAGAGCACCGATGTATTCCTCTTCGGCGAGCGCGGCCGCTTCCCTCCCCAGGGCGTGGTGGGCGGCGGCTCAGGCGCCCTCAACCGCTTTGCTTTCGAACAGGACGACGGCGAACACGAGCCCCCCTTCGTTTCCAAGATGGTGGGCATAAGCATTCGCCGCGGCCAGCGCCTGAGGCTGGAGACGCCGGGTGGCGGCGGCTATGGCCCGGTCGATGAACGCAGCCACGAAAGTGTGGCCCGGGACGTGCGGCTCGGCTACGTCACGCCCGAGGGTGCGCAGCGCGACTACGGCGTCGTGGTGGCTGGTGACGGCAGCATCGAGCCGGAAGCCGGCGAATGAGCGAGCGCGGCACGATCGTTGGTGTCGACGTCGGTGGCACCTTCACCGACGTCTTCACCCTCGACCAAAAGAGCGGCGCCTGTGCCGTGGCCAAGGTGCCGACGACGCCCGAGAACCAGGCCGAAGGTTTCGCCGCCGGCATCGCCGCGGTTGCCGACCCGGCGGCATGCGCCACGGTAGTCCACGGCACCACGGTCGGCACCAATGCGCTGCTCGAGCGCAAGGGCGCGCCGACCGGTATCATCACTACCGCGGGTTTTCGCGATGTCCTGGAGATGCGCCGGCGCGACCGGCCCGACACCTGGGGCCTGTGGGGCCAGTTCGAGCCCGTGGTGAGCCGTGAACGTCGCCTCGAAGTGACTGAACGCACGTTGGCCGACGGTACCGTTCACACCCCCGTCGAAATTGCCGAGGTGCGGGCGGCGGCTGAAGTCTTGTTGGCTGCTGGGGTGCAAGCGGTGGCCATTTTTTTTGTCAACGCCTACGCCAATCCCGCCAACGAGCGGGCCGCTCTGGCTGCCCTGCGCGAGGTCTGGCCCAACGATCACGTCAACATCTCCAGCGACATCCTGCCTGAGATCCGCGAATTCGAACGGGCCTCGACGACGGCGCTGAACGCCTACCTGCAACCGCTCATCGGCGATTATCTGCACCGCCTAGAGAGCTCGCTCAGCGAGCGAGGCTTTGCCGGCGAGATCCTCATCGTGCAATCGAACGGCGGCGTCATGAGCGTCGACAGCGCCCGTCAGCGGCCCATCCGCACCGCCCTTTCCGGGCCGGCGGCCGGGGTCATCGCCGGTGCCCACATCGCCAAAGCTGCGGGTCAGGCCAATGTCATCACTTGCGACATGGGCGGCACCAGCTTCGACGTCTCGCTGGTGGCCGAGGGTCAAAGCACGCTCAGCGCCCAGACTGCGGTCGACTTCGGCTTGGTGGTGCGTACGCCGATGATCGAGATCACCACCATTGGTGCCGGCGGCGGCTCGATAGCCTGGGTCGATCGCGGCGGGCTCTTGCAGGTGGGTCCCGAAAGCGCCGGTTCGGATCCCGGCCCGGCCTGCTATGGCCTGGGCAGCGAGCGACCGACAGTGACCGACGCCAACGTCGTGCTCGGCCGCATCAACGCCGAACGCCCCATCGGCGACGGCCTCGAGCGCCTCGACGTCGAGGCCGCCCGGGCCGCCATCCTGGCTCACGTCGGCCGGCCGCTGGAGCTTGACACCATGGCGGCGGCGGAGGCCGTCATTCGCCTCGCCAACTCGCACATGGCCGGCGCCATCCGCCTGGTCTCGGTCGAGCGGGGCCATGATCCGCGCCACTTCGCGGCCATGCCCTTTGGCGGCAGCGGCGCCCTCCACGCCGGTGCCCTGATCCGCGAGGTCGGTCTTTCGGGCGCTCTGGTGCCGCGCTATCCCGGCGTCACCAGCGCGTTGGGCTGTGTTATTGCGGACCTGCGCCACGATTTCGTGCACACAGTCAACGTCATGCTCGACGACCTCGACGCGGCGGCGCTTGACGCCGAGATCGTCGAGGCGGCAGCGGCCGGCAGCCGTTTGGTCGAGAGTGCCGGCATCGCCCTGGCCGGCATCGACTGCCTGATTGAGCTCGATATGCTCTATCTCGGCCAGACCCACACCGTGGCGGTGCCGCTGGCACTGGAAATCCGTGACGGGGGCAGTGGCGTCGACGCGCCGAAAGTCAAATCTGCGTTCGAGGCGCGTTACCGCCAGGTCTATGGCCGCCTGCTCGATGGCATCGCCATCCGGCTCTTGAACCTGCGCCTCGCCGTCATCGGCCGCCGTCCTAAGCTCGACATGGCGGTGCTGGCCCCCGAAGGCGGCAGTCTGGAGGCGGCACGGCGCCACTCCCGCCCGATCTGGATCGACGGCGATTGGCAAGAGGCCCCGGTCTTCGAACGCCTCGCGCTGCCGGTGGGCGCCGCTATCGCCGGGCCGGCGGTACTGGAACAGCCCGACGCTACGACCTTCGTCGATCCCGGCTTGGTGGCTCGCGTCGACGCTTGGGGCAATCTGGTGCTGGCAGCGGAGGAAGGCTGATGGCGGAATTGAAATTCGATGCTGGCCGCACGGGCCTGATGCTGGTCGATCTGCAGAACGATTTCCTGCACCCTGACGGCGCCTACGGCCGGGCCGGTGTCGGCGATCCGGCCATCGCCGCCCTGCCGAGGCGTTTGGCGCCGCTTGTCGAAACCATGCGGGCGGCCGGTGGCTGGATCGTCTCGACCCATTTCACGCTGGTCCCGGGCAGGGACGGCGAGCCCTTCATCAGTGCGCACCTGCGTCAGTTGCGGCCTTTCCTCGGGCGCGGCGATTTCCTGCCCGGCAGCTTCGGCCAGGCCCTGATCGAGGAACTTGCGCCGGCCGACCTGGCGGTCGAGAAGGTGGCCTTTTCGGCCTTTTACCAGAGCCGGCTGGAATTCGTGCTGGGGCGCGCTGGGATCGACAGCCTGATCTTCGCCGGCATCGTCAGCAACGGTGGCGTCGCCTCGACGGTGCGCGACGCCCACGTGCGGGATTTCTCGCTCGTTGTGCTGGAAGACGGCTGCGCCGCCTTCGGCGAGGAGGCCCACCGCCATTCCATGGGGTCGCTCTCGACCATTGCCACGATTTCCAATTGCGCCGAGGTGCAGGCGGCGTTGCAGCGATGAGCATCTTGCCGCCACCCGACGGCTTTGACCTGACGGTGCCGCTGGCGGTGATCGGCGCCGGTGCCTGCGGCTCGGTCGCCGCCCTGGCGGCTCGGGAGGCCGGGGCCGAGGTGCTGGTGCTGGAGCGAGATGCTTTACCGGCCGGCTCGACAGCGCTTTCCTCGGGCATGATTCCGGCTTGCGGCACGCACTGGCAACGCGCCGCCGGAGTCGACGATACGGTCGATATCCTGGCTGCAGATATCCAGGCCAAGGCCGGCAATCAGGTCGAGCCAGCTATCGTCGAGACGGTCTGCCGCGAATCCGGGCCCGCCGTCGAATGGCTGGCCGAGCGCCACGCCGTGCCCATCGAACTGGTCGACGGTTTTCTTTACCCCGGCCACAGCCGGCTGCGCATGCACGCGCCGCCTTCGCGTACCGGCGCCGAATTGATGGGCAGCCTGAGTGCGGCGCTGGCCGCGGCCCAAGTCGACGTGATAACCGAGGCCCAAGTCAGCGATCTTTTTGCCGAGCCCGATGGCCGGGTTCGGGGGCTGCGCTTCCAGCGCCCAGACGGCAGCCACGAGGATGTCGGCTGCGGCGCCCTGGTGCTGGCCTGCTGCGGCTTTGCCGGCAGTCCCGAACTGGTCTCGCGCCACATCCCCGAAATGCGCCAGGCCATGATCTTCGGCCATGTCGGCAATCAGGGTGATGCCGTGCTGTGGGGTGAGGCCATGGGGGCCGAACTCCGCCACATGGGCGCCTATCAGGGCCACGGCTCGATCGCCGAACCGCACGCCATCCTCGTTACTTGGGCCTTGATGATGCGGGGCGGCATCCAGATCAACGTCGATGGCCGGCGCTTTTCCAACGAGCACGAGGGCTATTCCGAGCAGGCCGTAACGGTGCTGACCCAGCCCAGCGGCCTGGCCTGGAATCTTTACGACCAGCGCCTGCATGAGCTCGGTCTCGAGTTCGACGACTACCGTAGCGCCCAGGCCGCCGGAGCTGTGCGCCAGGGCGCCACGGCGGCGGCGCTGGCAGAAAGCTGTGGCCTGCCGGTGGTGGCGCTGACGGAGACCATCAACGAAGCGGCCGACCTGGCGGCGGGGCAGGGCAGCGATTCCTTTGGCCGCGATTTCACTGCCGCGCCGGCTCTGGCGCCGCCCTACTTCGCAATCAAGGTGACGGGCGCACTGTTGCATACCCAGGGCGGCTTGCGCGTCGATACCGGGGCCCGGGTATTGCGGCCCGACGGCACGGCGCTTCCCAATCTGTTTGCCGGCGGCGGCGCAGCCTGCGGTGTCTCCGGCCCGGCGGTCTGGGGTTATCTTTCAGGCAACGGTCTGCTCAGCGCGGTGACGCTGGGCCGCATTGCCGGTCGCGGCGCCGCCGTGTTAGTCGAGCGTGAAGGTAAAGTGTGACAACCATCACATATTAGTTCGATCAATAACGTTGCGAATTACTGCCGAGGTCAGCAAGAATAGGCTCCAACGTGCCGGCGCGAGGACTGACGTTGGCCTAACTGAGGATTTTTGGTCCCAAAGTAGCTTCGGCGTACGTCTATGCAAAAGATTGAAGTTGTCAATGTGGCGCGGGGTATCTACTGGATAGAAGTAGAGGGTGCCGACCTGCGTGTGCTTTGCGGGGCGCCTGCCGACAGCGTCAAGCACTTGATGAAGCGCGGCGTCATCAGGCCCATCGAGAAAGATGGTGTGGCTTTCGAATCGGGGCCCAACGCCATTCTGCTTTCCGACCTGCCGGTGCAAAACGGTCATTTCTGCAATCTGGCCGAATTCCCGGTGCTGCAGATGCTTTACCGCCAGGGCATGATCCTGCCCGACCATCCTGGCAACACCGGCGTCAAGCCGCTGATCATCGGCAATCGCGAACAGGTCGATGCCCAGATGAACTACATCTACCGNGGCAACTACGGCCTGGTNTCCGANCAGGAAATCCACCAGGCCGGNACGACNCTGGAAACCGCCCNNGCCATGATGCGCATGAANCGCCGCTTCGCCTTCGGCAAGATCNGNGGNNCCGACGANNTNNTNGACACCNTGGCCNTCGANNNNGNGNCNGTGGNNATCCGCGGCGGCGTCACNGTGCGGCGNCTNNGGCTCAANGTCTACGAATTCNCCTANGGCGACGANCGGGNNGANATNGANCTCAANCTCAANCCGGGCGAGGAATANGAATCGCCCTATCCGCTGGGCTTNCATTCCGTGCGGCGCGAATANTTNGCNGTNGTTCACACCGGNGACGGNGACGGNTGGGATATCNANCGGCCGGCCATGGCCAGCCTGCTCATGTTNCAGGGNCGNATCTACCTNATCGANGCCGGCCCCAACATCGCCGCCAGCCTGCTGGCGNTGGGNATCAGCATCAGCGAGATCGAGGGNATCTTCCACACCCATTCNCACGACGACCATTTNGCCGGNATNACNACGCTGATCCGNGCCGGNCACCGCATCAANTATTTCNCCACGCCNCTGGTGCGGGCCTCGGTNTCGAAGAANCTCTCGGTGCTGNTGTCGCTGGACGAGGGNGANNTGTCGGACTTCTTCGACATCCACGANCTCGAATTCGACNGCTGGAANNNNATCGACGGNCTNGAGGTCAANCCGGTGTTTTCNCCCCANCCCGTGGAAACCAACATCTTTCACTTCCGGGCGCTGGGCAACAGCGGCTATCGCAGCTACGCCCACCTCGCCGACATCTCCGGTTTCGCCGTGCTCGACGCCATGGCCAACGACGATCCCCAGCGAGACGGCATCGCCGAACGTCTGGTCGATTGGACCAAGCAGCAATACAAGGTTCCGGCAGACGTCGAGAAAATCGATGCCGGCGGCGGCCTGATTCACGGCGAGGCCGAGGACTTCCGCGTGTCTAACGTCAGCGCCCTTGGGACACATTGAGGTAATTGCGTAACGGAGGATTTCTGGCTCATCGTATTGACCGAAGGGAACGAAGATGAGGCAGAA
>NZDS01000035.1 GCA_002690215.1 Rhodospirillaceae bacterium
GGTCCGTCATATCGCTTGCATAGCGTCCGCCACGACGCACATAATCGTCGCGAGTGATTTCAGTCCACATGTTGTGCCCTTCCATTGCTTTGACACAACAGAGAGAACCATAACATGCTGAAATCACTCAACTAGTTTCGGGTTGGCCTCTTAGAGAACTCTCGACAAGTAGAACAACCAGAAAGACGAACAAAAGAACAAATCCCCCGATAATTGTTACAGCAATCCTTTGTAAAGATAAAAAGCGACTCGAATCCGAATTTCTACCTATTAAAGGTGCAATAGTACTAAAGAAATCTTTGAAAAATTTCTCGAACAATTTCTCCAGATGTTCTTCTTGCCGCTTGAATCCCTCTTTGATTTCTTTGCTTAATTTGTCTTCGATTTCCTCAGTGCCAGACGGCTGCTCGCTTGCGGCGGCGGTCTTTTCGGGTGGAACACTTTCCTCAGGTTTATCTGCCATTTCCATCTCACGATACGTTGGGGGTGCCAGCGCTCGTTCGAATTGGCCCACCAGCGCCTCCGATACCCTTCTCAAATCACCAGTCGCTTTTCCTATGTCACTCCTTTCTCTGTCGAACCGCCCCACAACCGTCGCCCCTATCGCAAACTGAAGGGATAGAAATAGCCCTCAACCAGTCGGCGTTGCGATTTGCAGGCTTGTTTGGTGGTCGTCCGATCGATGATGTTGGCGTAGTAGACGCAGGCACCGTCCGGGTGGTTGCGGCCGTGCTGCATGACGCGGTAGGCCAGGCGGCGGAAGTCCCGGACATTGAGTGGCCGGTCGGCGATTTCGACCAAGGGGGCAATGGCCAGGGCCCTTTTCGTGAAGGGTTCCCGCCAGACCGGGACAGCCCTGAAGGCCTTGTTGCCGATGACGATGTTGAAGGTGGGGACGATACGGCCATCGGCGTCTTCCCAGCATGGCGCCAGGCCGCGGCCGCCAGTAGGCGAATCTGTGAGGTGCAGGCGGGCGATTTCGCGTTCGAGCTGGCGGTTTTGGCGTGACAATTTCGCCGTCTGCTGCGTCAGACCGGTACGGGCCTTATCGCGCTCGGCGGTCAGGCTGGCGATTTGTTCTTTGAGGGCATCTTGGTCCGCCTTCCGCCGTGCCAATTCCCGGTCTCGTTCGGCCACTTCGCGGTTGCGTTCGGCCAGTCTTTCCGCCATTTCCTGCTGGCCGGTTTCGCTGGCCGTACGCAACGTCGCGATCAGGCTTTGCTGTTTTTTGAGTTGCTGCTCCGCCTTCTTGATCAGGTTCCGCTGTTCTTCGAGCTGGTTTTCCGCGGCCGCCAACAGGCGCTTTCGGTTCTCGAGTTGCCTCTCTGGCACCGCCGGCGATCAGTTTGTCCGCTTCATCGGCGATCTCGTCGAAATAAGATTCAACCGCTTTCAATGCCTCCTCGTTAACGATCTTCAAATCCTCCATCACCTTGGTAGCGTTTTCCTCGATATCCTCGAGATCCTTGCTGACACCGGTCCGGCGGCCCTCTTGCCGGGGCAGATCTCCCTTCGGCAGGACGTCATCGAAATCGAAGCGCCCGTACTCGCCGGCATAGTCTGGCGGAGGCGATCGGCGAACTTTGGTGAACGTCGTGCGGTAGAGGGTAAGAAGCGTGTGGCCGGCCGCTTTCAGCTCCCCGGCATGGCGACTGAATTCGCCCCCGATGTTTTCTGCCTCGGCCAGCAGGGCGAAGAATTCGTGGCTGGCTTGGCGGGCATCGGAAACGTAGCCGTGCAGTACCTCGCGGGCGCGGTCGATAACCGCGTTGACGGCTTCTCGCAACTCCAGCTTACCGTCCATGTAGGCCTCGTCAGCCTCGCGGTAGCGGCGGTCGAACTTGCCGTAGCCGGGATATCGGTCGTCGGCCATATAGGCTTTCACCAAAGCGGCAATCGCCAGGATGATGCCGATGAAGAGCAAAATCGAAGCGTCGAAGTCGTTGATGGCGAAGGGATTTTCGACCAAGCTTTTGAACACCGTAACAATTGCTGTCAGGGGATCGCTGCCGAGCAGCGCCCGGTAGTGTGCTGTGGCCAGATTGAGAAAGACCATGAACACCAGGTAGGCGCATGTGGCCATGGCCGAGAGCCCCAGACGCCACGTTTCGACATGGTGCAAGTTGCGTAAGAGATAGACACCGGCCATCAGGGCTGCGCCGATATTGACGCAGGAAATCAGTAGAGCCTGAAGGGCCCCGCCCAGCAGGCCGAGGTCTGAACCCTTGGCAAAGAAGTAGCTGTTGGCCAACGATTCTGTGACCACCAGAGCGACCACGATGGCCCAGTGCAGTATCTCCGATTCCGGGTATTCGGCTTCGCGATGCAGATCGTTTTTCAGTTGGAAGAAGTCAAGATCGCTACGCATTTCGCCCTCGTGCCGACGCAACCCGAACAGGCGATCACGGAATCTCCCCTTGGTACGTTCGACCTCCATCTCAGTGTCGGCTTTGAGCGTATTTAGAACATTGAGAGTGGCGCCCAGGTCTATCCCACTGAGCTTGACTTCGATGTCCTTGAGCGCTTCCTCGGCGCGAGTTCGGGCGAGGTTCCAGCGCTCGGTCATGGCTCCCATGATGATGCGTTGCGTATCGTCGACCGAGCCGTCGGTACCAGCCAGTTTCTGTTGCCGACGTCCTTCCTCAGCCGCCCGATCGGCGACGCGCAATTCCGCCGCGATCCGGTTGACATCGACACGATCAAAATAAGCCATGCTGCCCTCCCGGCAGATTGGGCACCGCCCGCAACACGTTAGAAACACATAAAACACCTATTCGGCAGTCGCACACCTTTGCGGTTCAGAAAATCAATCTGATCGCGTATGTGGCGGCTAAAATGAAATCAGAATACAGCCTCACTATCAACACTTTAGCACGTTTTACTTGAAACCATATACACAAGATGTGGATAAATTTATCTACAAAATTTGTTTTTCTTGTAAATATCCCACCACAACCGAACCCCCTGGTAATGGCCTGCAAACCCGGTCACCATGCCGGCTCACCCAGCGATATTCACAACTTGCCCGCCCCTCGCCCATGAACCGAAAACTCCCCTTTCACTACGGCTGGATCGTGGTCTTGGCCGGCACCTTGGGAATGTTCGTCAGTCTCGGTTGCGGGCGATTGACGCTGGGCATGCTGCTGCCCTCGATGGGCCGGGCGGTGGGCCTCAATTACGCCGAGATGGGGCTGATCAGCACCGCCAATTTCGTCGGTTATCTACTGGCGGTGTTGCTGGTCGGGCGACTGGTGGCGCGGTTGGGCCTGCGGCCCACTATCGTCGCCGGGCTCGCGCTGGTGGCAGCGTCGCTCAGTGCCATCGCCGCAGCGCAAGGGTTCGTCTCGATCCTGGTGCTCTATTTCCTCACCGGGCTGGGCAACGGCGCCAGCTTCGTGCCGCTGATGATCATCATCTCGCACTGGTTCCACCCCCGCGCCCGGGGCCGGGCCAGCGGTTTTCTGATGATTGGTGCGAGCGTTGCGATGATCGCCAGCGGCCTCGCCGTGCCTGCCGTCAACGCCGCTTTCGGTGATGCAGGATGGCGCCTCAACTGGTTGGGCTTCGGCCTGTCCTGCATCGTGGTGGGCGCACTGGCCGGGCTTTTGCTGCGCAACCGGCCCGCCGATCTGGGGCTAGAGCCGGTAGGCAGCGCGGAATCCGCGGCCGTGTCGCCGCCTTCTGGCCTCGGGCTTGGCCGACTGGTGGCGCACCTCGGCACCATCTACTGGATCTTCGGTTTCGTCTACGCCACCTACGTTACGTTCATCGTCACCACCATGGTCAGCGAACGCGCCTTCGACGAGATTGCAGCCGGCCACTTCTGGGCGCTCCTGGGCCTGATCAGCGTGCCCTCGGGACCGGTCTTCGGCGCCATCTCCGACCGCTTCGGGCGGCGCGCCGCCATGATTGCTGTTTTCACCATGCAGGGACTGGCCTACGTCCTGGTGGCGGCGGCGCTGCCTGACCCGGCGGTGCTGTTCTCGATCGTGCTGTTCGGCCTCGGCGCCTGGGCCATTCCGCCGATAATGGCGGCCACGGTCAGCGACTACATGGGCCTCGAACGTGCCGTGCGCACCTTCGCCTGGGTCACCGTGATGATGGGCTTTGGCCAGATGATGGGGCCGGCCGTAGCCGGCGTCCTGGCCGAATGGCAGGGCAGCTTCGTCGGCGGCTATTCCTTGATCACCGGCCTGGCGCTGCTGGCCGTGCTGCTGGTGGCGCTTTTGCCGCGGCTACCGCGATCGCGCTAAGCTGGGATCAAGCAGCAAACAGGACCAAAATCATGACCACAGAATCATGACCATTGCCGACTATGCCACGGCGTTGGTGACCGGTGCTTCCAGCGGTATCGGCGCGGCCACGGTGCGGGCGCTTTGTGATCGCGGCCTCGAGACCTGGGCGCTGGCCCGCCGGCCCGAGCGGCTGGCCGAACTGTCGGCCGAGACCGGCTGCCACACGCTTGCTGCCGACGTGCGCGACGGCAGCGGCCTCGATGCGGCGCTTGAAGGCCTGAAGATCGACGTACTGGTCAATTCGGCCGGCGTCGGCCGCGGTATGGAGGGGCTGCTGACGGCCAGCCCCGAAGACATCGCGGCCACCACCGAGACCAACCTCGGCGGCACCTTGCAGGCCATCCGGGCGCTGGCGCCGGGCATGGTGGCGCGGCGCCGCGGACACATCGTCAACATCGGCTCGATCATGGGACTCTACCCCATGTCGGCGGTCATTTACGGCGCCACAAAGGGCGGCATCCACATGCTCGGCAGCACGCTGAGGCTGGAGCTTCAGGGCTCGGGGGTGCGCATCAGCGAGGTCAGCCCGGGCCGCGTGCACAGCGAGTTTTTCGCAGCCAACCTCAAGGATCCCGCGGGCGCCGAGGCCTTGAATACCGCCTTCAAGCTGCTCACCCCCGAAGATGTTGCGGCGTCCGTGGTCTTCGTGGTCGACGCCCCGGCCCACGTCAACGTCTCGATGGTCGAGCTTTGCGCCGTCGAACAGATCCCCGGTGGCGTGCAGATCGCGCCGCTCGAAACCTAGCGCCGTGTCCCCGCTGCCGTGGTTTTTCCTGGCGGCCCTGCTGGCCTTGGGGGCGGCGGTCGGTGGAGCGCAGGCCGGCGCTCTGGAAGACGGCGTGGCGGCTTTCAAGCGCGGCGACGAGGAAACCGCCGTGACCAAGTTCCGCCAGGCGGCAAGCGAGGGATCGGCGCGGGCCCAGTACCTGCTCGGCATGATGTACGCCTACGGCCAACTGGTCGAAACCGACAACGCCAAAGCGGCGCACTGGTTCACCCTGGCTGCCGACCAGGGCCTGGCCAAGGCGCAGCAGGAACTGGGCTACATCTATTCCGAGGGGCTCGGCGTTGCCGAGGACGACCAAAAAGCGGTGCAGCTATATCGTCTGGCCGCCGCTCAGGGTGAGGCCGAGGCGCAGTTCTCGCTGGGTGAGGCCTATCGCACCGGCGAAGGCGTGGCCGAGGACGAAGCCGAGGCTGTCAAGTGGTTCGCTTTGGCTGCGGCGCAGGGCGACATGATTGCCCAGAACAATCTTGGCGCCATGTACGAAAATGGCCAGGGCGTCGCTGTCGATGACGTCGCTGCGGCCAAGTGGTACCGCCGTGCGGCCGAGCAGGGACTGGCCAACGCCCAACACAATCTCGGCATGATGTATGACGGCGGCCGCGGCGTCGCCCAGGACCACGTCGAGGCCGTCAAGTGGTATCGCCGCGCTGCCGCGCAGGCCGACGCCATCGGCCAGAACAATCTCGGTGCGGCCTACGAGGCCGGCCGGGGCGTTGGCCGCGACCTGGCCCAGGCCTTCGCCTGGTACAGCCGCGCGGCCGAGCAGGGCATGGCCCGGGCGCAGCACAATCTCGGGGTTCTGTACGGCAACGGCGAGGGCGTGGCGCAGAATCTTGTCGAGGCCCTCAAATGGTTCCTGCTGGCGCGCGAGCTGGGCCACCAGAGTGCAGGCGATAACATCGAGGTGGTGAGCCGCCTGTTGACGCCGCAAGATGTCGTCCGGGCCAAGACCTTGGCCCACCAATGGCTACGCAAGCAGCCGGAATGAGTAACGAGCAATAATCGGGAGCTGACACCGCATGCGCGAGGACGTGGAGAAGGTCCGGGAGCTACGGGCGGCGAATTTGGACGAAGCCCGGCCCGAGGCCGTGGCCAAGCGGCGCAAGACCGGCCATTGGACCACGCGGGAGCAGATCGACGCCTTTCTCGATCCTGGCAGCTTCGCCGAATATGGCGCCCTGGCGCGGCCCGTGCGTGACGACATGGCCGGGGCCGCCGACGGCCTGGTCATCGGCATCGGCCAGGTGGCGGGCCGGTCCTGTGCCGTCATGGCCTACGACTACACGGTCTATGCCGGTACCCAGAGCCTGATCAATCACAAGAAGCACGACCGCATATTCGAAGTGGCGGAAAGCCTGCGCCTGCCCTTGATTTGCTGGCTCGAAGGCGGCGGCGCGCGGCCCCACGACCTGATGGCCGGTTTGGGTCTCGATTTGACCACCTTCATGGCCTTTGCCAGGCTTTCGGGTGTGGCGCCGCTGGTGGGCATTGTTACGGGGCGCTGTTTTGCCGGCAACGCCAATCTGGCCGGCATGTGCGACGTGCTTATCGCCACGCCCCAAGCCAACATCGGCATGGCCGGTCCGCCGCTGGTGGAAGCGGCGCTGGGCAAAAGCACCACACCCGAGGAGATCGGCCCCGTCGACGTGCAGATGCCCAACGGCGTCATCGATCTGCTGGCCGAGGACCAAGGCCAGGCCATCGAACTGGCCAAGAGGTATCTCGGATATTTTTTCGGCACCGAAGAGACCTGGGAGGCCCCCGATGGCGAAGCGCTGCGCCAGGTGATCCCGGAAAATCCGCGCCGAGCCTATGACGTGCGCAAGGTCATCGCGGGCATTGCGGACATCGATTCGGTGCTGGAATTGCGGGTCAAATTCGGCCGTGCCATCGTCACCGCTCTGATCCGCATCGAGGGCCGGCCGGTCGGTGTCATTGCCAACCAGCCCATGTACATGGCCGGTGCCATCGACAGCCCGGCCTCGGACAAGGCGGCGCGCTTCATCCAGCTCTGTGATGCTTTTNATATCCCCATGCTGTTCCTCTGCGACACGCCGGGCCTGATGGTAGGACCGGAAATCGAGAAAACCGCTCTGGTGCGCCATTCCGGCCGCTTGTTGCTCAATCTGGCCGGGGCCACGGTACCGTTCATGACGGTGATCCTGCGCAAGGCCTATGGCTTGGGCGGTTACGTTATGGGTGCGCGTGGCCTCGATCCGGTGCTCTGCGTGGGCTGGCCGACGGCGGAATTCGGCGGCATGGGCCTGGAGGGTGCGGTCAATATCACCCACCGCGACGAGTTGGCGGCAGCTCCCGACGAGGCCGCCCGCCAGGCCATCCACGATCAGGCCACGGCCGACCTGAAACGCATGAACACCGGCCTCGAGGTGGCGGCGAAATTCGAGATCGACGATGTCATCGATCCGGCCGACACCCGGCATTTCCTGGGACAAGCCCTGAAGGCCATGCCGGCGACGCCAACCCGCAACGAGAGAAAGCGAGTTATCGATGCCTGGTGATAAGATACACACGGGCCGTGGTCTGCCCCTCGCGGCCAATAGGAAATTTACATGACGATCTCGGACTACCGCACGGCTCTGGTCACCGGCGCCTCCAGCGGCATAGGCGAGGCCACGGTGCGCGCACTTTGCGCCCAGGGTCTGGAAACCGTTGCCCTGGCAAGGCGGCGCGACCGCCTCGAAGGACTGGCGGACGACACCGGCTGCCGCATTCTCGACCTCGATCTCTGCGACACCGCGGCGCTCTACCAGGCGCTGGAGGGCCTGGAGATCGACGTGCTGGTCAACAACGCCGGCGTCGGGCCCGGTACCGGGCAGTTACTGTTGGCCGAGCCCGAGGATATCGACGTCACCAACGCCACCAACGTGGGTGGCGTGCTGCATGCCACCAAGGCGCTGCTGCCGGGCATGGTGGCGCGCCAACGCGGCCACGTATTGGTGGTCAGCTCGATCGCCGGCATCCACCCTACCGGGGCCGTGGCCTACGGCGGCTCCAAAGCGGCAGCTCACCTGATCTGTCAGAACCTGAGGCTGGAGTTGCAGGGCTCGGGCGTGCGGGTCACCGAGATCTGCCCCGGCCGCGTCATGAGCGGCTTTTTCGAGGCCAATCTGCCCAATGAAGAGGCGATTCGTGAGGCCAGCACCGGATTTACACTGATGCAGCCCGAGGACATCGCCGAGGCCGTGGTATACGCCATAGCGGCACCCTGGCGGGTCAATGTCGCCTGCATCGAGTTGCAGGCCACGGAACAGGCCACCGGCGGCGTCCAGATCGCCCCCGTGGCAGAAGTGGAGGAAGGTGTAAGATGGCGCGATTGACGGTTATCTACTGGCGCGACATTCCGGCTCAAGTGACGACCAAGAACGGCCAAACCGTGCGCCGGCCGCTGCACCCGCGCTTCCAGGAAGCCATCGACGAGGCCGCCATGCGGTCCGGCGCCCATGAAAGCGGCGACTATGCCAAGGCCTTCGAGCGCCGCGACCAGGGCGAAGTCGAAGGCGACGCCGCAACCGTCGCCTTGGACACCGCAACCCGCCTGGAAGCGGAATACGACGACGCACGCTTGCGTGCGCTTTCTGTGAACGGTGGCCAGGAGGAGTAGAGGGCGGGTCGGAAAAATTAGGCCCGCCTTCGCGGAGGGGAGGGGAGGGGAGCGGTGCGAAGGCGGGCCGGTAAGTTGGCAATTCCGGTTGGCAAATGGCAATCTAGCGGACACAAGTTACAAATTAGTTAAAATTTTTGATAAATTCTCGGACAGGCGCCAAGGAGCGGGAAAATGGCCGATAACGGTGCCGACTACAGTGCGGGTATCGCCTATGTCGAAGGGGCGTTTGTGCCGGTCGGCGAGGCCAAGGTGTCGTTGCTCGATTGGGGGTTTTTGCGCTCCGACGCCAATCAGGACACGGTCTCGGTATGGCGGGGGCAGTTCTTTCGCCTGGAAGATCATCTCGACCGCTTTCTGCGCAACATCGCCAAGCTGCGGATGACATCTCCTCTACCGCGAGACGGCATTCGTGACGTCCTGTTCGAGTGCGTTCGCCGCACGGGCTTTCGCGAGGCCTACGTGCAGTTTCTGATGACCCGCGGACGGCCGCCCATCGGCTCGCGTGATCCCAGGCTTGCCGAGAACAAGTTTTTCGCCTTCTGCATCCCCTATGTTTGGATCGCCACGCCCGAACAACAGGAACGTGGCTTGCACCTGACCGTCAGTCCCTACCGTCGTGTGCCGCCCGAGAGCGTCGATCCCACCGTCAAGCATTATCACTGGCTGGACTTCGAGATGTCGCTATTCGACGCCCTCGATCAGGGCGCCGACACCACCGTGCTGCTGGATCTTCAGGGCAACGTCAGCGAGGGGCCGGGCTTCAACATCTTTTTGCTGCGTGGCGGCCGTCTGGTGACGCCCACTGGCAGCGTGCTCGACGGCATGACCCGGGCCACGGTCTTCGAACTCTGTGGTGAGACCAACCTGGCCGTCGAAGAGGCCGACATCCCGGCCGCCGAATTGGCGTCGGCGGACGAGGTGTTCCTGTCCTCCACGGCCGGCGGCATCATTCCCATCCGCCGGGTCGACGAGCACGACGTAGGTGACGGCACGCCGGGGCCGGTAACGCGGAGGTTGCGAGAGCTTTACTGGCAAAAACGCGAGGGCGGCTGGCACGGCACGCCCGCGACCTACCAGGATGACGACTAGAAATTTCCGCTGTCATTTATACTTTCGCTCAATATGAACTATACTTAGGCATAGGGCGGACAATTGGTTGCCCGGCCGTGAGAGTGAAAAATTGCACATCGTACTTGCCGACGACCATGTGCTCGTGCGCGAGGGCATTAAGCCCCCATTTCCCAGATGAACTCGTTAATCGATGCCCTGAGATGGAGATTATGCTATAAGAATCAATATGTTGAGGAGTTGATGGAGTGGTTGGC
>NZDS01000036.1 GCA_002690215.1 Rhodospirillaceae bacterium
GCGCGCGCAGGCGTACGCCGGCCACCACGGTTTCGAAACGCCGTTCGTATTCGCCGTCGAAATGGGAGACGTCGGTCGAGGTGCCGCCCATGTCGAAACCGATGACCTTGTCGAACCCCGCCATGACCGCGGTACGCGCCATGCCGACGACGCCGCCCGCCGGTCCCGACAGGATGGCGTCCTTGCCCTGGAACATGCGGGCATCGGTCAGGCCGCCGTTGGATTGCATGAACATCAAGCGGGGGCCAGCGCTATTTCCTTCGGCATTCAGATCATCCGCTACCTGATCCACATAACGCCTCAGCAGCGGCGACAGATAGGCATCCACCACGGCAGTATCGCCGCGGCTGACCAGCTTCATCAGCGGGCTTACACGGTGCGAGACCGAGATTTGGCTGAAGCCGATGTCCTCGGCGATTTCGGCCACCCGCTCTTCGTGTGCGTGGTAGCGGTAGCCGTGCGCGAAGGCGATGGCGACCGAACGGATGCCGTCGTCGAAGGCCGCCTGCAATTTCCGCCGGGCGACGCTTTCATCTAGCGCCACCACGATATCGCCATGGGCCCCCACCCGTTCGGGGATTTCGACCACCGTCTCGTAAAGCATTTCCGGCAGCACGATGTGGCGGGCAAACAGGAACGGCCGATTCTGGTAGCCGATGCGCAAGGCATCGCCAAATCCCTGGGTGATGGCCAGCACGGTACGGTCGCCCTTGCGTTCCAGGAGCGCGTTGGTGGCCACCGTAGTGCCCATTTTTACGTTTTGAATGCTGCCCGGGGGGATGCTTTGCCCAGGCGACAACCCCATGAGATCGCGCACCCCCTGAACCGCGGCGTCCGTGTATCGTTCCGGGTTCTCCGACAGCAATTTATGGGTGACGAGGCTGCCGTCCGGCGTCTTTGCCACCAAATCCGTGAAGGTGCCGCCGCGATCGATCCAAATTTGCCAACTGGATTTTGCTGTCGTCATAGAGATACCACCCCGATTCGCCGTGCACCGCGCCACCGGCGGCTCCGATTTGTATACAAATAGGAGCCCCGCGGCCCGTCGCGAGCGCGACCTGTCGTTTTTAGTCGAACCCGGCCTGTCAGGCCCGCGCCGTGGGCCGGCTGGAGACGCGCTGCCACCAGGCACCGAGATTGGCAAGTTCGTCGGGCGCCCGCACGCCGATGCCCTTACCCATCAAAAGGCCGCACTGCAGCGCCACGTCGGCCACGGTGTAGTCGTCGGTGGCGATGAATTCGCGGCCTTCGAGCTCACGATCGAGCCAGGCGTAGCGTTCTTGCACCGTCTTGGCGCATTCCGCGCCCCATTCGGGGATCTGGGTCAAGACGCCCTTCCACATCTCGTGGGTGTGGCTGAAGGCGTGCATCAGGGGCTGCAGGATCTCAAGCTCGGCGCGCCGGTGCCACATTTCGACCCGGGCGCGCTCCAGGGTGTTGCGGCCGAACATCGGCGGCTCCGGGTGCAATTCCTCGAGGTAGCTGCAAATCGCCACGCTCTCGCTGATGCAGGTGCCGTCGTCGAACTCCAGCACCGGCATCTTGCCCAGCGGGTTCTTGGCCAGGTACTCGGGTGTCTTCTGCTCTCCCTTGCTCATGTCGATGACTGTGGTGGGGATCTCGATGCCCTTTTCCGCCAGGTAGATGCGTACGCGGCGCGTGTTGGGCGAAGCAGCCAGGTCATATAGCTTCACGGATCTCTCCTCATCGGCGGCGTGAAAGAGGGATACTATAGCGGCTCCACGTTCACCAAGAGAAGGAACACCATGGTGTCGACGATTGAAGCCCCGCCCTGGTTCGAGCGCGCACTGGATACGCCCTATGAAAAGTGCGAGGTCGAGGTCGAAGGTTGCCCCATTCGGTATTTGCTCTGGGGCGAGGAGGACAAGCCGGGGCTGCTGCTGGTGCACGGCAACGGCGCCCATGCCTACTGGTGGAGCTTCATCGCGCCCTTCTTCCTCGATCACTACCGTGTCGCCGCCATCAACCTCGGCGGCATGGGCGACTCGGGCTACCGTGAGCGCTACCGGGCCAGGACCTTCGCCGCCGAACTGATGGCGGTTTGCGAGCACGCCGAACTGGGCCAGCGGCCGATCATCGTCGGCCACAGCTTCGGCGGCTTCATCAGTCTCAAGACCGGCACCCTTTATGGCGACCAGTTGACCGGCGTGGTGTTGGTCGATTCGCCCGTCCGCCCGCCCGACTACCAGTGGGAGTTCGACCCCCGGCGCACACCCATCCGACCCAAGCGCCTCTACCCCGACCGCGAGACCGCGCTCGGCCGCTTCCGCCTGATGCCGCCGCAGGACTGCCAGAACGACTACGTCCTCGATTACATCGCCCGCCATTCGGTGATCGAGACGGAAGGCGGCTGGACCTGGAAGTTCGACGACCAGCTCTTCAAGCATTTCAAGCGCAGCAACATGTCCGAGGAACTGGCCAGCTTGAAGTGCCGCGTCGGCGTTATCTACGGCCAGGATAGCGACCTGATGAACCAAGACATCGTCGACTACATGTTCGAGGTGCTGGACCAGAACGTACCCTTCGTCGCCATCCCCGAGGCCCACCACCACCTGATGCTGGACCAGCCGCTGGCCTTCATCGCCAGCCTGCGCACCCTACTGGCCGAATGGCGCCACTCGCGGCCGCTCAGGGGGAGCTAATTAAGCTGTCTCATAGCACTTGAGCGGGTACGACAATGTCTTATATACTAGATGGAGACGAAGGGCCTGTAGAGGTTATCGAAACCGAGCCTTTCATTGCCCAGGCAAAAAGGTTGCTGAGCCACGCGGAACGAGAGGAATTGATCGGCTACTTGGCGTCCTACCCCGCCACGATGGCTCCCCTGCCTCGTACCGGCGGGGTTCGAAAGATCCGCTGGGCGGCCAAAGGCAAGGGCAAAAGCGGCGGAGTGCGGGTGATCTACTACTATCACAGCCACGAGATGCCGCTTTATCTGTTCACGGTCTTTGGCAAGGGTGACAAGGCGAGCATGACCCGTGCCGAGGAAAACGATTTGAGGCAAGTCGTCGCCAGTATCAAGGCGGCGCACAGAGAACGGAGAGACACATGAGCGAATATGGCGAGAGCATCCTGCGCGGGGCGCGCGATGCCCTGGCCATTGCGGAAGGTCGGAAGAAAGCCCCCCGCACCACCTTCGTACACGTTCCCCCGGATCCCGACATCAAGGAGATTCGGGTATCCACCGGGATGACCCAGCTGGAGTTTGCCGGTTTCTTTGGCTTCAAGCTCTCGGCCTTGCAGGCCTGGGAGCAAGGTCGCCGGAAACCCCATCGCACGGCGCGAATCCTCTTCCGGGTGATCCAGTACGATCCGGTCGTGGTGCACAAAGCTTTGAGGCTACCCATCGAGAAACCGGTTCGGGCGACCTCGGGAAAGACCCAGGTGGCGGCCGAATAGGCTAAGGCCGGAACCCGAAGCCCGAAGGCCCGGTCTCCCGCAACGGTGCCGCCAGGTTGGCGAACTCGCACAACAGCGGCCGCGTGTCGCGCGGATCGATGATCTCCTCGACCCAGTAGGTCTCGGCGGTGCGAAAGGGGGAGCGCGCCTTTTCCAATCTCTCTTCGATCTCGATCCTCAGCGCCTCGGGATCGTCTGCCGCTTCCAGGTCCGCCTTGTAGGCCGCCTCGATGCCGCCCTCGACAGGCAGTGAGCCCCAGTCGGATGAGGGCCAGGCGTACCTCATCCTTGTGCGTGAGGTGTTCATGTGGGCCGCGCCGGCCACCCCGAAGCACTTGCGCACGATGACGCTGCACCAGGGCACCGTGGCTTGGAAGACCGCCGCCAGGGCTTGCGAGCCGAAACGGATGGTGCCGGCCTGCTCGCCCTGCAGGCCGATGATGAAACCGGGGATGTCGACCAGGTGGACCACCGGCAGATGAAAGGTCTGGGCCAGGTCGACGAAGCGCGTCACCTTGCGCGAGGCATCGGCCGTCCAGGCACCGCCGTAGTGGTAGGGATCGCTGGCCAGCAGCGCCACAGGCCAGCCGTCGAGCCGCGCCAGGCCGGTGATCACCGAACGCCCCCAGCGCCGGCCCATTTCGAGGAACGAGCCTTGATCGACCACGCTCTCGATGATGGGCCGCATCTTGTAGACCTTGCGCCGATTGCGCGGGACAGTGTCGATGAGGCTTTCGTCGCGGCGCCCTGGATCGTCTTCGCAGGCGCCGCGGGGCGGCAGCTCGAAGACCGATGAGGGCAGGTAGGAAAGAAACCGCTTGGCCTGCTCGAAAGCCGCTTCTTCGCTCTCCACCACGTCGTCGACGGCGCCGATGTCGCCATGCATGTCGGCGCCGCCCAGGGTTTCCTTGTCGATCGGCGCCGCCACTCGGGCCACCACCGGCGGGCCGGCCACGAACATCTGGCTCAGCCCCCGCACCATCAGCGAATAGTGGCTGCTGACCAGTCGCGCCGCACCCAGGCCGGCGACAGGACCCAGGCCCAGTGCCACCACCGGCACCGTGGCCAGGTTACCGACCACGTGCTCCCAGCCGAAGGCCTGGCTGACGTAGGTTCGGCCCTCGGTCTCGATGGACTTGACCGAGCCGCCGCCGCCGGTGCCTTCGACCAGGCGCACCAGCGGCAGCCTAAGTTCACCCGCCATCTGCTCTGCTGCCACCATCTTGTCCCAGATGGAGGCGTCGGCGGCGCCGCCGCGCACCGTGAAGTCGTCGCCCTCCACCAGCACCCGGCGGCCGTCGAGGTCGCCGCGGCCGAACAGGAAATTCGCCGGGCGCACATGTTCGAGGCGGTCGTCGGGGTCGTAGCTGGCGACGCCGCCCAGCGCCCCGATCTCGTGGAAAGAACCATCATCGAGCAGCCGTTCCAAGCGCTCGCGCACGGTCAGGCGGCCGGCGTCGTGCTGGCGTTTGATCTTTTCCGGGCCACCCATCTCGTGGGCAAAGGCTTCGCGCCGGCGCAACTCCTCGATCTCGGGTTTCCAGGTCATGTGATCCTCGGGCTAGACTTGCCCCCTAGCGTACAAAGGAGAGCCGCCGTGGCATACAAGTACATACTTTACGACGTCGAAGACAAAATCCTGACCATCACGCTCAACCGGCCCGACAAGCTCAACGCCTGGGTCGAGCCCATGGGCCTGGAGATCATCGACGCCCTCGACCGGGCCGATGCCGACGACGAGGTGCGAGCGATTATCTTCACCGGTGCCGGCCGTGCCTNTTGCGCCGGGGCCGANCTNTCGGCCGGGCGCGAGNCNTTCGACTACAACAAGCGCACNNCNGACGAGNTCCCNGAGCANAACCGCGANGGNGGCGGNNTGGTGACGCTNNGGCTNTTNGAATGCCAAAAGCCNGTNATNGCCGCCATCAACGGCCCNNCNGCCGGNGTCGGNGTCACCATGACGCTGGCCATGGATATCCGCATCGCCTCCGAGACGGCCCGCTTCGGCCTCGTCTTCAGCCGCCGCGGCATCGTGCCCGAGGCTTGCTCGACCTGGTTCCTGCCACGCATCGTGGGCATTTCGAAGGCCCTGGAATGGATGTATTCGGGCCGTGTCTTCCCGGTCCACGAGGCTCTGGAAGCGGGCCTGGTGCGGAAGGTGGTGCGACCCGAAGAGCTCCTGCCCGAGGCCCGCAAGATCGCCCGCGAGATCGCCGACAACACCTCGGCCGTCTCCGTCGCCCTGATCCGCCAGACGCTTTGGCGNATGCTCGGCGCCGACCATCCCATGGAGGCCCACAAGCTCGATTCCCGTGGCATCGTGGCCATGGGCCAGGGCCCCGACGCCTACGAAGGCGTGGCGTCGTTCCTGGAAAAACGCCCGCCCAAGTTCAGCATGAAACCCAGCACCGACATGCCCGACTATTTCCCCTGGTGGCAGCCCCGCGAATTCGAATAAGGGACTGCCCCCTCCCGCACCCTCCCCCGATTCGGGGGAGGGCCGGGGAGGGGGTGGTCGCCGATGCTGCAAGGTAACTGCAATGGTCTCGACGACTCCCTCCAGGTTCTCGAAAACTTCGTTGTTCCAGAACCGCATGACTGCATAGCCGCGGGCTTCCAGNAAAGTTGTACGCAAGGTGTCCCGCTCGGTTTGCTGGGCGTGTTGTCCGCCATCCAACTCGACAATCAGTTTGCGCCGCTTGCAGGCGAAATCCACTACAAAGGGTCCGATCGGGACCTGACGGCGGAAATGGGCGGCTTCGAGTTGCTGCCTGCGCAGCCGCGTCCACAGTTTCTTCTCGGCTTCGGTGGCGTTCTGGCGCAACCAACGGGCGCGGGCCAACGAACTCACGCGCCGCCGCCCGGTGCTTCCAACATTTCCACCAGGTCGTTGATGAAGGCGGTGGCTTCGGCGCCGTCGATGTAGCGGTGGTCGAAGCTCAGACTGGCGGCCAGCATAGGGCCGGCTTCGAGCTGGCCGGCGATCACCCGGGGCCGCTCGACTATGCGCGAGATCCAGAGGACAGCGCTTTGCNGCGGATTGATGATGGGGCGGGTGGAGATGATCGTGGCCTCTTCCAGGCCGCCGGTGCTCGACAGCGTGAAACTGGCGCCCTTGATGTCGGCGAGCGTGAGTTGGCCCTGGCGCGCTCGAGACGTGATGTCGGTTATGTCGACAGCGAGATCGAACAGCGAACGGTTTGCCGCGTCGCGCAGTACCGGCACGATCAAGCCGTCCGGCGCCGCCACGGCCAAGCCGAGCTCGACGGTCTCGGACACAATCAACTCGTTGGTGCTCTCGTCGATGGTGGCGTTGAAGCGTTCATGGCGGCTCAGCACGGCGGCCAGGCACTTGGCGACGACGGCAACCGGACTGACTTTCAGGCCTTGCTTCTCGGCCACTGGCCGGGCCGCCTCGAGGCATTCGAGAATGCCGTCGCCGCGGGCTTCGAAGCTGGTGGTCGAAGTGGCCAGGGTGTGGACCGACTGGGCCAGATGCCGGGCCGCCGTGGCGCGGGCGCCCTTGAGCGGGATGCGCCGGGCGTCGTCGCTGCCGGCAGCCGCGGCTTCGACGTCCTCGAGCCGGATGGCACCGCCATCACCGCTGCCGGTGAGACCGGCGAGGTCGACACCAAGCTCGCGGGCTCGGCGTCGCGTCGCCGGGGCGGCTTTGACCTTACCCCGAGCGGCTGTCGGGGCTTTTGGAATCTCTACGCTCTCGTCCGAGCCGTCGTCGATCTCGACGATCACCGTGCCCACGGCGATGATCTCTCCGATCTCGCCGTAGCGCGCCCGAATGGTGCCGGCCCGCGGCGAGGGCAGCTCGACGGTTATCTTGTCGGTGTTGACGACGGCTATTTCGTCGCCTTCGGCAACCTGGTCGCCGACGGCCACCCGCCATTCCAGTAGTTCTGCCTCGCTGATGCCCTCGCCGACGTCGGGCAGCTTGAAGGCGAACATCAGAGGCTGAAGTCCAGCGTGCGCCGCGCCGCCGCCTCGATGACGGCCTCGCCTGGGCGGTAATAGGCATCGCCGCCGCCATAGGGATAGGGCATGTCGGGCGCCGCCACGCGTTCGATGGGGGCTTCNAGNNANCCGAANGCGCGGNTNTGCACNGTGGCCGCCAGNTCGGCCCCGAAGCCCAGGCTGAGCGGTGCCTCGTGCACGATCAGCAAACGCCCGGTGCGCTCGACCGAGGCAACGACCGTCTCGATGTCGAAGGGCACGATACTACGCAAGTCGATGATCTCGATCTCGAGCCCCTCGGCCGCCAAACGATCGGCCACGCGCTGGCAGTCGTAACGGATGGGGCCGTAGGTGGCAAGCGTCAGATCTCCGCCCGGGCGCACCACGGCGGCCTCGCCCAGCGGCAATGCCTGGCCGTCATCGGCCACCTCGCCGCGCAGCGAGCGATAGAGCGGCACCGGCTCCAGGATCAGCACCGGATCGGGATCGCGGATGGCCGCCAGCAGCAGGCCATAGGCGTCGGCCGGCGTGCTGGGGACCACGACCTTGATGCCACCGCCGTGGCCGTAATAGGCCTCGGGGCTCTGGGAGTGCCAGAAGCCGCCGTGAATGCCGCCGAAGGAAGGCGCCCGCACGACCAGGGGGCAGGAGTACTGGCCGGCCGTGGCCCAGCGGTACTTGGCGCCGCAGAACATGATCTGTTCGAAGGCGTCGTGGATGAACCCGGAGAACTGGATCTCGACGATCGGCCTGAGGCCATAGAGCGCCATGCCCACGGCATGGGCGGCGATGCCTTTTTCGTCGAGCGGCGTGTCGATCACGCGCTGCGGGCCGAAGCGTTGTTGCAGACCCTGGCTGGCACGGAAGATGCCGCCGGCCGTACCCACGTCCTCACCCAGCATGACGACGGTTTCGTCGTGCGCCATCTCGTGGGCAAGCGCAGCGCCGATGGCTTCGAGGACGGTGAGCTCCGCCACCTCAATTCTCCCGCTCGAGGTCGGCCAGCAACTGCCGCCGTTGTTCCTCGAGGCGCCAGGTGGGCTGGGCGTGGATGTCGTCGAAGAGCTCGCCGGGCGTTGGTCCGGCCATCGCCTCGGCCGCCTCGATGGCGGCCTGGATGTCGCCCAGACAGCGCTCGTTGAGTGCCTGTTCTTCGGCCTCGCTCCACCACTGGCGGCGCTCTAGATAGCGCCGCGTGCGGGGCAGGGGATCCCAGGCCTCCCAGGCCGTCACCTCTTCCGCCTGGCGGTAGAGATCGGGGTTGTCGGATGAGGTATGGAAGCCCAAGCGATAGGTCACCGCCTCGATCAGGGTGGCGCCTTCCTCGGGGGCCCGCTGGTGGGCCTCGCGGGTGACGGCATAGACGGCCAGCGGGTCGTTGCCGTCGACGCGCACGTTGCGCACGCCATAGGCCTCGCCCTTGGCGGCGAAGCTCTCGACGGCGGTCTGGCGGTCGTTGGGGGTCGAGACGGCCCAGCCGTTGTTCTGGCACATGAAGATCACCGGCGGGCGGTGGATGCCGGCAAAATTGAGCGCGCTGTGAAACTCGCCGCGCGAGGTGGCGCCGTCGCCGAAATAGACCAGCGTGCGTGTGTTGTGTCCCTGCAGCTTGGCGGCCCAGGCAGCTCCCGCGGCGTGGGGCAAATAGGACCCCACCTGGGTCATACAGGGCACGACGTTGAGGCGCCGATCGCCCAGCAAGAGCGGCAGGCGGCGGCCGCGCAAGGGCTCGTCGGCGCGGCCGAAGAACTGGGCGAACAGGCTCTCCAGGCTGGCGCCGCGCAGCAGCATGGCGCCCACTTCGCGGTCGGCCAGGAAAATCCAGTCGTTGCTCTCCAGCGCCAGGGCCGAGCCGATGTGGGCAGCTTCCTGGCCGCGGCCGGGAATCCAGAATTCTACGCGGCCCGAGCGCTGCAACTGCCATCCGCGCTCGTCGATCAGGCGCACCAGCACCATGATTTCGTACATGCGCACCAGGTTTTCGCGAGAGAGCTCGGGATCTGCCAGGTCGTTGGCCAGCTCGCCGTTCCGGTCCAATACCTGGCGGATGCCCAGCTCGGCGGCGCGCTCCAGCAGTGGCGGCTGAACCGGCCGCGGTTGGCCTGTGAAGGTCTCGATCGTCATGATCTTGCCTACCACTCTAGCCGTAAATCACCTTTGGCAGCCAGGTGGTCAGCTCTGGGAAGGCCGCCAGCAGGCCGAGCGCAATAAGTTGGATCACTACGAAGGGGATGATGCCACGGTAGATCTGTCCTGTCGTCACTTCGGGCGGCGCGACACCGCGCAAATAAAACAACGCGAAACCAAACGGCGGCGTCAGGAACGAGGTCTGCAGGTTCATGGCGATCATGATGCCGAGCCACACCGGATTGAGGTCCATCAGCAGCAGGATAGGGGCGACGATGGGAATGACGACGAAGGTGATCTCGATGAAATCGAGGAAAAACCCCATGACGAACATGATCAGCATGACGAAGAACACCGCCCCCACCACGCCGCCGGGCAGCGAGGTCAGGAAGGAGTGCACCAGGTCGTCGCCGCCCAGGCCGCGGAACACCAACGAAAACATCTGCGCCCCGATGACGATGCCGAAGACCATGGCGCTGATCTTCATGGTCGAGCGCATGACCTCTTGCAGCGCGCCGCCGTCGAAAACCCGCGCCAGGCTGACCAGCAGGCCCCAGGTCACGGCCAGGCAGAACACCCCGGCGGCCACGATGCCGGCCCATTCGCCGGCGCTGATGATGTCGCGCGCGACTCTGAGGTCGACCAGCGCCGTCAGCACCAGCAGCGCCACCAGACTGAGCGCGGCGATGTAGACCGGCCACGGTTTGCTGGCACGCAGGCGCAGGCCGCCCAGCAGGGTGGCGCCGATGGCGCCGACCGCGGCGGCCTCGGTGGGGGTGGCGACGCCACCCAGGATTGAGCCCAACACGGCAACGATCAGCACCACCGGCGCCACCAGGGCATTGAGGAGCTTGACCGCGATCTGGCTGCGATTGAGGCCGCTGGTCAGCTCGTCGCGCGGCACCGGCGGTGAGGATTCGGGGCGGATGAGGGCGTATGTAAATTGATAGGTGATGTACATGCCGACCAGGATCAGGCCGGGCAGCAGCGCACCGGCGAACAAATCGCCGACGGAAACCGGATCGGGCGCGAAATTGCCAAGCTTGCGCTGCGCTTCCTGGTAGGCGGCTGAGATCTGATCGCCCAGAACCACCAGGATGAGCGAGGGCGGAATGATCTGACCTAGGGTACCGGAAGCACAAATCGCGCCGGTCGCCAGCTTGGGGTCGTAGCCGCGCCTGAGCATGGTCGGCAGCGACAGCAAGCCCATGGTGACCACGGTGGCGCCGACGATGCCGGTAGAGGCGGCCAGCAAGGCGCCGACGATGCAAACCGAGATGCCCAGGCCGCCGGGCAACGAGCCGAAGGCCATGGCCATGTTTTCCAAGAGGTCCTCGGCCACTTTGGAGCGTTCCAGCATGACGCCCATGAAGACGAAGAGCGGCACCGCGATCAGCACCTCGTTGGTCATCTGGCCGAAGATGCGGCTGGCGTAGAAGCCAAAGAAAACGGGGTCGAACTCGCCGGCCAGCGTCGCCACACCGGCGAACAGCAGGGCCGCGCCGCCAAGCGAGAAGGCAACGGGAAAGCCCGCCATGAGGATGCCGCAGATGCCCACGAACATGGCGACGACGAGGATTTCGGTGACGATCATAGGGCGTGCTCCTCCTCCGCCTGGGGAGTGGAGCTCTGCTCGATGCCCAGGATCACGCCCAGCGAATGTGCAGCGAGCGAGAAGCCCTGCAGGATCAAAACGCTGGCGAATACCCAAATGAAAGTCTTGAGCAGAAAGATTGCCGGCAGCCCGGCACCTTCGGGCGAAACCTCGAAGACCTTCCACGAGGCCAGCACATAGCCCCAGGACGCCAGCAGCGTGGTCGCGGCCATGGGCCAGAGCAGCAGCAATACACCGAGCAGGTTGGTCCAGGCGCGGCGGCGCTCGTCGGCGGAGCCGTAAAAGATATCGACCCTGACGTGGCCCTCGTGCAGCAGCGTATAGCCTGCTGCCGCCAGAAACACGATGGCGTGCATGTAAACGATGGATTCCTGCATGTAGATGGAGCTGAGGCCGAAAACGTAGCGCATCACCACCACGGCGAACTGCATCAACACCATTACAAGCGTCAGCCAGGCCACGCCGCGGCCCAAAACGTCGTTGACGGCGTCGACCACGCCCGCCATTGCGATCAATCGGCTCACCGTTTACCTCCTAGGCTTGCCAAACTGGACAAAGGAAGCCCGCGCCGGATACCCCGGGCGGGCTTCCAGATCCACTATGTCATGCCGTTCGGGCTCAGGCCCATTTGAACGGCAACTCGCGGGCTCGCAGGTATTTGCCTTCCTGGATCTTGGAAAGCGAAATGGCGCCCTTGCGGAACCCCGCATAGCTTTCGTAGACCCTCTTGGTCAGCGGATCCTGGCTGGCCATATCCCGCACTACTTCGCCGGAGAGACGGCCGAACTCGCGATACATCTCGTTGGTGAAGCTGCGCAATTGTACGCCGTGTTCGTCGACCAGCTTGTTCAGCGCCGCCAGGTCACGGGCGCGGAACTCCGAGGTTTGCCATTGACCTTCGGCCTGCATCACCGTGGTGATCATCTCGCGTTCGGTATCGGTCAAGCCGTCCCAGGTTTTCTTGTTGATGCCGAAGCTGCCGACGGTTCCGGGCTCATGGAAGCCCGCGGCGTAGTAATACTTGGCGATCTTGTAGAAGCCGAACATTGTGTCGTTCCACGGCCCCACCCATTCTGATCCGTCGATAGTGCCGGACTGCAGCGCCGGAAAGATTTCCGCCGCCGGCAGGTTGACCACGGCAACGCCCAGGCGCCGCAGCACCTCGCCACCGATGCCGGGCATACGGAACTTCAAGCCCTTGAGATCGTCGAGCTTGTTGATCTCTTTGCGAAACCAGCCGCCCATCTGCACGCCGGTCCAGGCATTGGCGAAACCCTTAAGGTTGAACTGGGCCGAAAGCTCGTCCCAGAGCTCCTGGCCGCCGCCGAAATTGATCCAGGCATAGTGCTCCGACCCGGTCAGGCCGAAGGGTACGGTGGTGAAGAAATTGAATGCCTTGTGGTGGCCCTGCCAGTAGTACTCGGCGCCCTGATACATCTCGATGTCGCCTGCCGAGGCGGCATTGAAGCTCTCGAATGCCGGTACCAGTTCGCCGGCACCGTAGACTTTGATCTTGATCTTGCCTTCGGTGAACATTTCGATGCGCTTGGCGACGCGTTGAGCAGCCAGACCCAGACCCGGCGTGTTGGCGGGCCAAGTTAGAGCCATCTTCCACTGCTGTTTACCTTGCGAAAGTGCGGGTGCAGGAAAGCTCGATGCCGCGGCGGCGGTAGCAACACCGGCCGCAGCGGCTTTGACAAATGTACGACGTTTCATGAGCTATCTCCCTGAGTCATATTTTTTTGCCACCCCGCGGGGCCGTCCGGCCTACGCGTGCGTGGCCTTTCCACTGCCGGTTCCGTATCCGGCTATGTCACCACACATATTAGGGGATTGTCGGGTTGGAACAAGCCGGCTCCGCAACTGCTCGTATAGCCTCCGCGCACCCGGCACGTCGTTGACGGAGTCGACCACGCGCGCCGCTGCGATCAATCGATCCACCGTTTGCCTTCTGGGTTTGCCACAGGGATCAAAAGAGAACAAAGGAAGCCCGCACCGGATATCCGAGCGGGCTTCCCAGTCCATCATTCAAAGCTGTTGGGGTCTAGGACCATTTGAACGGCAGTTCGCGGGCTCGCAGGTACTTGCCCTCCTGGATCTTGGAAAGTGCAATGGCGCCCTTGCGGAACCCGGCATAGCTTTCATAGACCCTAGTGGTCATAGGATTCTCGGCGGCCATCTCCCTGACGACTTCGCCCGAAAGGCGGCCGAACTCGCGATACATCTCGTTGGAGAAGCTGCGCACCTGAACGCCGTGCTCGGACACCAGTTTCTCCAGCGCTGCCAGATCGCGGCCCCGGAATTCCGATGTCTGATACTGGCCTTCAGCCTGGATCACCGCCGTGATGAGCTCGCGATCGGTGTCGGTCAGGCCGTCCCAGACCTTCTTGTTGATGCCGAAGCTGCCGACGGTTCCGGGCTCATGGAAACCGGCGGTGTAGAAGTACTTGGCTACCTTGTAGAAACCGAAATTTAGATCAAGCCACGGTCCCACCCACTCGGTACCGTCGATGGTGCCGGCCTGCAGAGCCGGGAAGACTTCCGCCCCTGGCAGGTTGACCACGGCGACGCCCATTCGGCGCAGCACCTCACCACCGATGCCAGGCATGCGGAACTTCAGTCCCTTGAGATCGTCGAGCGTGTTGATCTCCTTGCGATACCAGCCGCCCATCTGAACGCCGGTCCAGGAATTGGCGAAACCCTTCAGATTGAACCCCGCCGAAAGCTCGTCCCAGAGCTCCTGGCCGCCGCCGAAGTTGATCCAGGCGTAATGCTCGGATCCGGTCAGGCCGAAGGGCACGGTGGTGAAGAAATTGAAGGCCTTGTGGTGGCCTTGCCAATAGTACTCGGCAGCCTGGTACATTTCGACGTCGCCCGCCGAACAGGCATTGAAGCTCTCGAAGGCCGGTACCAGTTCGCCCGCACCATAGACTTTGATCTTGATCCTGCCTTCGGTGAACATCTCGATGCGCTTGGCGACGCGCTGCGCCGACAGACCCAGACCCGGCGTGTTGGCGGGCCAGGCTAGCGCCATCTTCCACCGCTGTTTGCCTTGTGAAAGAGCGGGTGCAGGAAAGCTCGAAGCCGCGGCGGCGCTGGCGACACCGGCCGCAGCGGCTTTTACAAATGTACGACGTTTCATGCGTTATCTCCCTGAGTGATTTATTTGCCACCTCGCAGGGTCCTCCAACCCACGCGGAAGTGACCTTTACCACCGCCGGTTCTAAATCCGGCTATGGCAAATCACATATTAAGGGATTTTGGCGCTGGAACAAGCCGGCTCTGCAACCGGTCGTTTTACCTCTGCTCACCCAACTCGTGGATTAGCACACGCGACGTTTCCATACGGGAGTGCGACGAACTATGGAAGGAATCGCGGATTGTCAAAAGCCAAACCCGGAGCGGCCGATGCTTCGACTGTTATCGAAACATCGGAGCCACCAAGCTTGACTGATAACCTTCGCGGATCCCCCGTCGAAGGCCGAGGTCACTCTCGGCGCAATTCCGGCTCTACTGTTCCCAGCGAAACTGATTCTTCTTCGGCCGCATTCTCTTCGTTCTCGGCAGCCGTTTCGCCCGTACCGGATTCGGTCGAAATCACTTCGCCCGTCTCCGGATCAATCCCTTCCGGGTTCAGCATGTTTGCCTTGTCTTCCTTGGCCTTGGTCCGCGCAGCTCTTTTGGCGGCCTTCTTGGCTGCCTTAGCTCTTTCGCGGGCCAGACGCTCGAATCGGTAGTTAGGCTTGCGAGCCAATATAGTCCTTTCTAACGGCGCGTCTCAGATCGATGGGCGATGCACCGCTTGGTACCCGACAAAATCGGGGTCGAGAGATCGTAGCTCTTGCGACCGGAGACGCTCGGAAACCCGGCGAGATCCTCGGTGAAATTCTGAAGATTTTTCCGAATTCCGACTGGTCCGGCCATGAGCACCGAATGGGGTCAGGCACCCCAGGTGCCTGCAACCATTCTGGAGGATCAGTCGACGAGGACGAGGTTCTCTGCGGATGATTTTCCGTTGCGGCCGGGTACGAGTTCAAACTCGACCTTCTGACCTTCTTCGAGCGAGCTGAGGCCCGCCCTCTCAACCGCCGAAATATGCACGAACGCGTCGCGGGAGCCGTCGCTCGGCTGGATGAAGCCGTAGCCCTTGTTCGGATTGAACCACTTCACTGTTCCCGTCGCCATGGGTAGTCCTTTCGCACTTCTAATTGGGCGGGCCGCCATTCGACAGCTCCACCTTGCACTTCAGTTAGCGGGCCGCCGAGCGGCGGCACCGCCTCGCACTTCAAACGGCGAATCACCCAGGGGCGGTATCGCCGAGGTCGTAAGATTTCACACCGCCGTAGCATTTTCCGTTCGATTGCCGGAGCGATAGTCCAGATCGGTCCCTGCCGTGCGGAATCTTCGCTCTCCAATTGACCTACGTGAGCTGAAAAAGCAAGGGGAATCATCATTCTGCGCCGATGACAAAGGAAGCCCCGCCGAGAGGCGGGGCTTCAAGTCACAGGGAGGAATATGGAAAGCGCACCAAAAACGCGAATATCAGGTAGAGAACGCTCAGATTTGCTACGAGCTGACGTTGATCGATCCGATACTGGTCTGATCGGTGACGTCACCGCCCGAAGCGCCCGCGCCGGAACCCGAATAGGCGCCCGAGCCGGCCACCGTGGGATCGATGGGGCGGCCCGACTGCCAGGTGTGGGCAGAGGCGTAGGAAGAGGATCCCGAGCTGGCGCCGGCCGCGGCGTCGCCGCCCGACTTGTCGCTCTGTTGGATGCCTGCTGAACTGTCGTCACTCATCGATGATCTCCTTCAGTTTGGGCGACCCGGCGGCGCAGCCGAAGCACGCCGCGAAAGCCGTTGGATTCCCTCGGTTTTGAGAGAGACCCTAGGAGCTGACGTTGATCGATCCGATGCGGGTCTGGTCGGTGACGTCGCCGCCGGAAGCCCCGGCACCGGCGTAGGCTCCGGCACCCGAATGGGCGTGGGTGTCGGCCTCGGCGCCTCTGGCGCCCCACTGGCTGGTACCCGCGCTGGCGCCCGAATAGGAACCTGCGCCCGCGCCTGCGGAGGCATCGCCGCCGGACTTGCCGCTCTGCTCGATGCCTGCTGAACTTTGGTCACTCATGATAATCTCCTGCACGTTGAGGTTTCGTTGCCGAATTCAGGCCGTTCCGCGGTTGGGGTACGGTGGTCTGCGGCCCGTGATGCGAAGCACCTTAGGGGCAATGCGGGCGGTCGTATGTGATCGCTATCACGACCGCGATTTTTTTGTTGCGGATTAGCGCGCCAATTCCTCGTCGCGTTCGAGGTCGATGGTTTCGGCCAGCAGTTCGAGCCGATCGCGATCGCGGATAAAGAGCGTGCGCGGCTTGCGTTCGACGATCTCGTCGCCCGCCAGTTGGCCGATCACCCGGCCCACGGTTTCGCGCGTGGTGCTGGCCCGGGCGGCTATGTCGCTGTGGGTCGGCAGCGGCCGGATAACGAAGTCGCCCGGTGATGCCGCGTCGGGCTCGCACAACCGCAGCAGTTCGATATAGACCCGGCGGATGGCCGTCAGTGTGCTGAGATCCATGATGCGATTGTCGCAACGCCGCACAATCTGAGTCAGGCGGCGCATGACCTCGAGAGAGATTTGTGGGTAGCTTTGCAAAAGCTCGATGAAAACGTTGGGTGGCAGCTTGATCAACAGGCAGTCCTCGGTGGCCACCACGCTGGCCGAGCGTGGCTCGCCGTCGATGGCCGCCAGTTCGCCGAAATAGCCCCCGGCGCGCACCGTGGCGTAGGCCACCTCGCGTCCGGTCAGCGAATAGTTGACTACCCGCACCGCTCCCTCGACGACGAAGAACACCTCTTGATTGGCGCTCATGCGGTCGAGAATCTGTTCGTTGGGGACAAAGCGGCGCCAAGCGCTGCGGCGCTGCAATTTCTCCACCTCTTCAGGCGTCAGGCTGTCGAACAGATTGATCTTCGCTAATGCCCTGTCGTCGATCTCGGTCACGGCGGTCCCACCCTGCTGCCTGCGATCGCATTAGAGCTATCATGTCGAGGCTGACCGCCGGCCGTCAACCGGGCAATGCCGGTTGGGCCGCCGAAATTATCAGTCTATTGGGTTGTCCGGATCGTCGAGGGCGCCGGCGAAAATGGCGATGGCTTCGTCGAGGCTGCGTCCGGGATCCCGGTCTTCGCGCGTCTCGGCGGCCAGCGGGGTGGTGTCGAGCAGGCGGAAGATGTCAGCAGCGGCGTGGTGGAAGTTCGGCGTCAGGCCGGCCGCCGCAAAGGTTTCGGCGATCTCCTCCATCTCTCCGATCCAGCGTCCGGCATCGGCGGCCAGCCAGGGCACGATGGCAGCCATGCGCTCGAGCACCTTGGCCTGACTGTGTTCCAGCTCGCTCCTCAGTTCCGGGCCGAGTCCCAGCCTCTGCGCCGTCAGCAGCACCGCGGTGTGCAGGGTAAACGTGCCCTTGGTCAGCCCGGCGTAGCACATCTTGAGAGCCGAGGCCCGGCCCGGTCCGGGGCCTAGCGCTCTGACGTCGATGCCCTGGCCGTCGAGCGCCTGCATGGCGGCGGTATCGGCACCGCTGACGAAAAAGCGCGGCGGCACGCCTTTGCCCGGTGCCAGGCCGACGATGCCGCAGTCGATGAATGGGGCGCCGACGGCCTCCACCAGCGTCGCGATCTTGCCGGCCGTTTGCGGCGACACGGCGTTGCAGTCGACGTATGTGGGGTGTGCGTTCCCCATTGCCGCAACTGCCCGGCCTGCCGCCTCTAGGGCTGCAGCCGGCGGCAGGATCGACAGCACCAGTTCGGATTCGCTCATCAGGGCGGCAAGGTCGCCGACGTCCTTGATACCGGCCGCTGCCGCCAAGCTCCGTGAGCGTCCGCTGCGGCCCGTCAGCGACGTTATGACGCCATGGCCATGGCCGCCCAACGCGCGGCCCACGGCATGCCCCATATCGCCGCTGCCCAAGAGGCCGATGGTGGTCACTTGACGTCCTCGTAGAGCCCGGAGTAGCTCTCGCGCAGGCGGTTCTTCTCGACCTTGCCCATGGCGTTGCGCGGAAGTTCCGGGATGAAGAGCACCCGTTTGGGCACCTTGTAAGCGGCCAATTCCGCCTTCAGTCCGGCGATGATCTCGGCCTCTGTCGGGAGTTCGCCGTCGGCCACCACGACGGCCGTCACGGCCTCGCCGAAATCGGTGTGCTGCAAGCCGATGACCGCCGATTCAGCGACGCCGTCGAGGTCGTCCAGGAGCAGCTCGATCTCCTTCGGATAGACGTTGAAGCCACCCGAGATCACCAAGTCCTTGGCCCGGCCGACGATGGTCACCCGGCCCTCGGAGTCTTGGCACGCCAAGTCGCCGGTGATGAACCAGCCGTCGGGGCGAAATTCCTCGGCCGTCTTTTCGGGCAGCCGCCAGTAACCCTGGAAGACATTGGCGCCGGTGATTTCGAGGACGCCGGTCTGGTCCGCTCCCAGGAGGCGACCGTCTTCGTCGACAACACGAACCTCGGTCTGGGGCAGGGCAAATCCGACGCTGCCGGCTAGGCGCTCGCCCACCAGCGGGTTCGAGGTGATCATGCCGGCCTCGGTCATGCCGTAGCGTTCCAGGATGCGTTGTCCGGTGCGGGCTTCGAAGGCATGAAAAGTTTCCTCCAAAAGCGGAGCCGAGCCGGAGATGAAGAGTCGCATGTGGTGGCAGAGCTCGGCGGTGAAATCGGGGTTGGCCAGCAGCCGCGTGTAAAACGTTGGCACGCCCATCATAAGCGTCGCCCGGGGCAACAGCCGCACCACCTCGGCGGCCTCGAAACGTGGCAGGAACAGCATACCGCTGCCGTTGAGCAGCGTCGTGTTGAGGGCGACGAAAAGGCCATGGGCGTGGAAGATGGGTAGCGCGTGCAGCAGCACATCGGCCGGCTCGAAGCCCCAGATGCGATGCAAATCGAGGGCGTTGGCGGCCAGGTTGCCGTGGCTCGTCATGGCGCCTTTCGAGCGACCCGTGGTGCCTGAGGTATAGAGAATGCAGGCCAGATCGTTGGCCGCAAGTTCGGCTACCGGCGCGTCGCCGTCCAGCCCTTCCGCCCCTTCGACCAGCGTACCTTGGCCGGCGACGTCCAGTGTCATCACATGAGCGGTGCCGGCCAACTCGGCGGTTTCCTCCAGACGGGCCGGATCGCTAACCACCACTGCCGGCTCCGCATCAGTGATAAAGAACGCCACCTCGCGGGCCGTGTAGGCCGTGTTCAGCGGCACGAAGACGGCGCCGTGGCGCAGGCAGGCGAGGTAGAGCATGACCGCGGCCGGCGATTTCTCGACCTGCACCAGTACGCGATCGCCGACCCGGACACCAAGCGCGCCCAGCAACCGCGACAGCCGGCCCGACCGGTTCTCGAGATCGGCGTAGGAAAACACCCGGCCGTCGAGGGCGTCGAGGAAAGGCGCGCTGCGGTCGGCGGGAAATCGGCTCTGGAAGAGGGCGAAGAGGTTCTCGTTCATGGGGGCCGAACATAGCCTCCCGGCAGCGCCCCTGCACCTGCCAAATCCCGGCTTGGCCGCCTCAGGCGGCGGCGCCCCCTTCCTCCTTGCGCCGGGTCACGAAGGCCTCGAGTTCCTCGGCCACGGCAGGGTCGAGTTGCGGTTCCTGGTATTCCGCCAGCAGCGCCTGCCAGACGCGATGGGCGCGCTGGGTGGCGTCGACGGCGCCGTCTTCGCTCCAGGTTTCGAAGTTGCGCCAGTCCGATAGCAGAGGCTGGTAAAAAGCGCTGTCGTAGCGCTCCAGGGTGTGAGCGGCGCCGAAGTAATGGCCGCCCGGCCCCACCTCGCGCATGGCCTCGAGACCCAGGCTGGCGCTGTCGACCACCGGCGGCTGCATGAAAGCGCACATCATCTGCAGCATCTCGGCATCGATCACCATTTTCTCGAAAGAGGCGCAAAGCCCGCCCTCGAGCCAGCCCAGGCCGTGCTTGACGATATTGCTGCCTGCCAGCAGCGAGCCCCAGATCGACATCTGCGATTCATAGGCCGATTGGGCGTCCGGGGCGTTGGAAGCGGTGGTGTTGGAGGCCCTGAGCGGCACCCCGTACCGCCGCGCCAACTGGCCGCTGGCGATGGTGGCGATGGTGTATTCGGGGGTGCCGAAGGCCGGCGCGCCGCTTTTCATGTCGACGTTCGAGGTGAAACAACCATAGACCGCCGGGGCGCCCGGCCGCACCAACTGGGTGAAAGCCAAGCCGGCCAGGGCCTCGGCGTTCTGCTGCACCAGGGCGCCGGGCAGAGTAACCGGTGCCATGGCTCCGGCCAGGGTAAAGGGTGTCACCACCACGGGCTGGTTGCGCCTGGCCATTTCCATCATGCCCTCGAGCATGAAGGCGTCGTATTGCAGCGGCGAGTTGGAGTTGACCACGGTGTAGATGCTGGGTTGTTGGTCGAGTTCCTGGTCGTCGAGGCGGCGGGCAATGCGTACCAATTCGATGGCGTCGGCCATGCGCTGGTGGCCCAGTGCGTAGCCCTGCACCACCTTGTCGGTGAGGCGCAGCATGGCCGCCACGGCGTCGAGGTGGCGGGTCGCGGGATCCAGGTCGATGGGCTCGACGGGATAGCCGCCAATCATGTGGCAGACGTTGAGGGCCTGGGCCAGGCGCAAAAGATCGCAATAGTCGGCGAAATTTCCGGGGCGGCGACCGCGGTCGAGATCGCTGACGTTGGGCGCACTGCTGACCACGGCGAAGGCGACGGCGTCGCCGCCTATCTCGACGTGGTGCTCAGGATTGCGGGCGTGCAGCGTGAAACGGGCCGGCAGGCTGGCCAGGAGACTTTCGATCAGGCCTGCCTCGAAGCGCACACGCGGGCCCTCGCCTTCGACCGTGGCGCCGGCCTGGCGCCACAGCTCGCAGGCTTCGGGCAGCAGGAAATTGACGCCGATCTCCTGCAGCACCTGCAGCGAAGCGGTGTGGATGGCCTCGATGTGGTCGGCCGAAAAGACTTCCTGTGGGCGATAGGGATTATGCGGTTGGCGCCAAGCCGGTTGGTCCGGTGCCCCGCTGTCACTTCCGCCGGTCCGTCGCCGGCCTGATTTACGCTGATCCCGCCTCATGGCTGCACCCCCCGCACCTCCAACAGGCGCACAATAGATATGGAACGGGTTGCCTGAAAAGCCGGAAAGCGACTCCCGTCCCGCTGTCGGCGCGCCCTTGTGCGCTTTTTCCGGCGGCGCGACAATGGCTGCGGACATCGCTTGCCGGAGAGAGGCATGCGCAAGCTGTCGACGGTAGCACTGGGCTTCGTTCTGGTGCTGATGCTGGTCGCCGGGTCAGCCCGGGCGGAGGAATCCTGCCGTCATCCCGGTACGCCCGAGGAGGCCAAGGCCTTGGCCGAGCGCGCCGCCGAGCACCTGCGCCGGTACGGTCCCGAGACGGCCTTTCCCGGCTTTCTCGATCCCACCGCCGGTTTCATGGAGCGTGACCTCTATGTATTCGTTTTCGACCAGGACGGACTGATGTGGGTCAACGGTCGCTTTCCCGAGCTGATCGGCTCGAACGTCTTCGGCACTCAGGCCCCTGACGGTCGTTTCGTCTTTTTCGACGGCCTGGAGAAGGTGCTGCGTCATGGCCGCACCTGGATCCAATATACCTGGTACAATCCCTGCACCCAGAAGCTCCAGCCCAAGGCAAGTTTCCTGATGAAGGTGGGCCCCTTCATCGTCGGCGTCGGGGTTTACGGCATGGTGGGAGCGTGAGATGAGGAATTACCATCCCGGCTTTCTCGCTGGTCTGGTGCTGCTAGCGCTGTTGGCGGCCCCGCCAGTGCAGGCCCAGAGCCGTCTGGATTTCAGCTTCAAAAGCGCCGACGAGAGCGTGTCGCGCAGTTTTGGTGGTGTTCTGCGGCTGCCGCGAAGTGCCGCTTCGCTGGTGCCGGCGGTGATCATGCTGCACGCCGTCGAGGGACCGGACCGGCGCTACGGCTATCACGGCGGGGCGCTCCTGGACGACGGCATTGCCGTGCTCGAGCTCGACTTCAAGCGCGGCGGTTACGTGCGTGACAATCAGGCTCCGCCGCCCAAGGTCCTGGTGCGCCACGTCTTCGGGGCGTTGAGGGCAATGCGCCGGCAGGGCCGGGTCGATCCGCTGCGCATCGGCTTGCTGGGTTTCGCCGCCGGTGCCGAAGTGGTGCTGCTGGCGAGCCAGGAAACCGTGCGCCGCAACTGGCTGCGCGGCGGCGAGGCCGGTTTTGCAGTCAGCGTCGCGCTTTACCCCGACTGCAGCCAGCGCGGCAGCGGCCGAGCCCAGGGCCAGGGGCCGCTGCTGATCCTGATCGGCGCGCGCGACTTCAATGGCGGTGGCCGGCGCTGTCCGCGCTGGGCCGGCAGCCGATCGGGCCTGGCCCAGGTGCAGGTCTTTCCCGGCATTCACCACGGCTTCGACAAACGCGGCGAGCAGCGCTTTTCCTCTCGCGAGCGCACCCTGGCAGGCAAGATCGCCTGGAAGTTCGACGCCGCCACGGCCAGCGCTGCGCGCCGTCGTGCCAATGCCCACTTTCGCGCCGTTCTCAGGCCGCAATCTCGTTAATCGGTGCTGATCTCTGCCGCTTTGCCATTGGCAAAGGCCGGTCTTTTGTGTGTCATAGAGGACAAGAATAGAGGGAGGAGTGGAGATGGCGATCGAGTGTATCCTGCCGCAATCCCGTATCGATGCCATGGCGGCGGCCGGACATTGGTTGGACAAGCTGGCCAGCGAATACCTCGATGCGGCGGTGGCGGCGCGTCCCGATCACCCGGCTTACATCGGCGTTAACAGCACGACGGGCGAAACCACGCGGCATAGCTATGCCGAGTTCGACACCCTGGTGACACGCATCGCCCTGGGTCTCGTTGGCCACGGCATCGGTCCGGGCGACGTGGTCTCCATCCAATTGCCCAACTGGTGGCAGTTCGCGGCGCTGCACGTGGCCTGCGTGCGCATCGGTGCCGTCACCAACCCCCTGATGCCGATTTTCCGCCAGCGCGAGCTGCGTTTCATGCTGGGGCTGAACGAATCCCGGATCATCTTCGTGCCGCATAGTTTCCGCGCCTTCGACTACCCGGAAATGATCGCCGACGTGCGCCCGGACCTGCCCAAATTGGAGCACGTTTTCGCGGTCTGCGGCGAGGGCGAGAATTCCTTTGAAAAAAAATTCATCGAGCGCCGCTGGGAGGACGAATTGGACGCCCCGGCGATCTTCGCCGAGCGCCGGCCCGGCCCCAACGAGGTCATCGAGGTACTCTACACCTCGGGCACCACGGGCGAGCCCAAGGGCGTGCTGCATACCGCCAACACGNTGCACGGCNGCGTCGANCTCTATANCAAGCGCCTCNGCNTGGGCTCTGACGACGTNGTCCTCATGGCCTCNCCNGTGGCNCANCAGACCGGNTTCCTCTACGGCCTGGTGATGCCCGTNATGATGCAGGCCACGAGTGTCCTGCAGGACGTCTGGGACCCCCACCGGGCGGCCCAGCTGATCGCCGCCGAGGGCGTCACCTTCACCATGGCTTCGACACCCTTCCTGGCAGATCTCACGGAAGTCGCGACCGAGGCCGATCACGACCTGGAATCGCTGCACACCTTTCTATGCGCAGGCGCTCCCATCCCGCCGGCTCTGGTGCAAAGGGCGCGCGAGAAGCTCGGCGTCACCATCATTTCCTGCTGGGGCATGTCCGAGAACGGCGCCTTCACCACCACCCGGCCCGAAGATGCCCCGGAGAAGGCCGCCGAAACCGACGGCCTGCCGCTCGACGGCCTCGAGGTGCGGGTGGTCGACGCTCAGGACCAGCCCCTGCCGGCCTACCAGGAGGGACGGCTCCAGGCCCGCGGCCACGCCTCCTTCGTGGGCTACCTCAAACGCCCCGAGCTTTATGGCACTGACGCCGAGGGCTGGTTCGAGACCGGCGATTTGGCCCACATCGACAATGAGGGCTACATCCGCATCACCGGCCGCTCGAAGGACGTCATCATCCGCGGTGGCGAAAACGTGCCGGTGGTCGAGGTCGAGGAACTGATCTATGGCCATCCCGCGGTGCAGGACGTGGCCGTGGTGGCCATGCCGGACGAACGCCTTGGCGAACGCGGCTGCGCTTTCGTGCAGCTCAGGGACGGCGAAAGCCTCGAACTGGCGGATCTGGTGGCCTNCCTCAACGAGCGCAAAATCGCCAAGAACTATCTGCCCGAGCGACTCGAGATCATCCCCGAGTTTCCCCGCACACCGTCGGGCAAGATCCAGAAATTCAAGCTGCGCGAGATGGCCCAAGAGTTGGGCTCGGGAGGCGACGCTTGAGCGCTACTGATCGCGGCTACGCCTGGGCCGTTGCGGGCGGCTCGCTGCTGCTCATGGTACTGGCCAGCGGCGGCATGTATGGCATCGTCGTGGCCCTCAAGCCGGTGGCGCTGGATCTCGATGTGCCGCGCTGGGTGCCTTCGGCCGCCTACGCTCTACTGATGTTCGGCATCGGCCTGGGCGGTATTCTCTTCGGCCGCTGGTCGGACCGGGCCGGCATGTTCGGACCGGCGCTGCTGGGGACCTTGGGCATCGGCCTGGGGTCGCTGGCGGTGTGGGCCAGCGCCGGGCCCGTGACCTTCGTGCTGGCCCAGGCCCTGCTGCTCGGCTTCCTCGGCAACGGTGCCCTGTTCGCCCCCTTGGTGGCCAATGTCACGCATTGGTTCGACCGCCGCCGTGGCCTGGCGGTAGCTATGGTGATCAGTGGCCAAAGTTTGGGCGGGGCCATGTGGCCGCCGATCTTTCGCTATTTCATCGACGAGACGGGATGGCGCACGACCTACCTCTGGTATGGCGCGGTTGCCGTTGCCGTCATGCTGCCACTGAGTTTGCTGTTGCGCCGGCGGCGGCCGGTAGCGCCGGTAACGGCGAGTGTGGCCGGGGGTGGCAGCGAGCGGCCGCTGGAATTTTCGCCCGATCTGCTCTTCGGCCTCCTCTGCCTGGCCATCGTGGCCTGTTGCGTGCCCATGGCGATGCCCATGGTGCACATCGTTTCGCACGCCACCGACCTCGGCCACCCGACCGCCCGGGCGGCCGAGATGCTGGCCGTGCTGCTGGCCTTCGGTACCGCCAGCCGGTTGGCATTCGGGGCGCTGGCCGACCGCATCGGCCCCCTGAAGGCGCTGCTCGTTGCCTCGGGTCTGCAGGCTCTGGTGCTGTCCTTCTATCTGTTCGTCGATGGCCTGGCCGGGCTTTACCTGCTGTCGGTGCTCTTCGGCCTCAGCTTCGGCGGCATCGTGCCGCTTTACACCCTGATCATCCGCGATCATTTCGCGGCCGGTGAAAGCGGCTGGCGCATAGGCGTCATCATGCTGTTCGGCACTATCGGCGCGGGTCTGGGCGGCTGGCTGGGCGGTTTCGTCTTCGACCTCACGGCGTCCTACCAATGGGCCTTCGTGCTGGGCGTGATCTTCAACATCGGCAACCTGGCGATAATCGGCACGCTCCTTGGCCGCGAACGCCGCCAGACTGCGATCGCTTTGGCTGCCTGAGGCCGGTCGCCATGAGCGAACGCACTGCTGAAGCCGCTGTTGACCGCGGCTACGCCTGGGCCGTCGCCGTGGTCTCACTCTTGCTGATGAGCTTTGCCGTCGGCGGCATGTACGGCGTTGTGGTGGGCTTGAAGACCATCGCCGCCGAATTTGCGGTGCCGCGCTGGGTGCCCTCGGCCGGCTTTTCGCTGGTCATGCTGGGCATGGGCATCGGCGGCATTGCCATGGGCCGCTGGTCGGACCGCGTTGGCATGCTCAAGCCGGCACTGGTGGGCTCGTTCGGCATCGGCCTGGGCGCCCTGGCGGCAGGTTTCAGCCAGGGGCCGGTGAGCCTGTTGCTGGCCCACGCGCTGCTGCTCGGGCTGATGGGCAACGGCGCCATGTTTTCCCCGCTGGTGGCCAACGTGACGCACTGGTTCCAGCGCTACCGGGGTGTCGCCGTGGCCATCGTCATCAGTGGTCAGAGCGTCGGCGGCGTGGTCTGGCCGCCGCTCTTCCGCTACGTCATGGAGAATTTCGGCTGGCGCCAGAGCTATCTCTTGTTCGGCCTCCTGGCGCTGGCCGCCATGCTGCCCATGTGTCTGGTTTTCCGCCGGCCCCCGCCGCTGGCCGAGGTCGCTGCGGAGGGGTCGGCCGGCGGCCACGAGGGGCGCGCGCTGGGGCTGGCGCCCAACCTGGTGCTGGGGCTTCTGGGCCTGGCCATCATCGGCTGCTGCGTCGCCATGGCCATGCCCATGGTGCANGTCNTNGCCCATGCCAGCGATCTCGGNCACCCNACGGCCCGGGCGGCCGAGGTGCTGGCNNTNNTGCTGGCCTGCGGTACNGTNAGCCGGCTNGGNTTCGGGGCGCTNTGNGANCATATNGGGNCGNTGCGCACGCTGTTCATNAGCGCCTGNCTNCAGGCCATCATGCTGACACTGTTCACCATGGTCGATAGCCTGGGCGCGCTTTACCTGGTGGCAGCGCTGTTTGGCCTCAGCTTCGGCGGCATCGTGCCGACCTATACCTTGGTTGTTCGCGACCTCTACCCGGCCGGCGAGACCGCCTGGCGGCTTGGCGTGATCTACCTTTTCGGCACCATCGGCATGGCGTTGGGGGGCTGGCTGGGCGGCTTGATCTTCGACCTCACGGAGTCCTACCAAATCGCTTTCATCGTTGGCGTCGCCTTCAACATCCTCAACCTGCTGATCGTCGGCTCCCTGCTGGTGCGCTTCAACCGCCAGACCCTGGCGCCGCAATTGGCCTGAGGACCGCCAAACGTCTGATGGTTTGGCTGTCTTAAACGTCGACCCATCGGCCGCCCTGGTGCGAGCGGTAAAGCGCCTCTTCTATTTCCAAGTTGCGGAGATAGTCCCGCCCGGCGTTTTCCAGTGCCGCGCCGGTCTTGAGGTGGGCGGCGACGTGGCGCTGCAGGGCTTCGACGCAGCCGGCGCCGAAGCTTCCGTCGTTGTGCCAGGCGTAGTCGTGCGCACGTTCCGGCCCGCCCAAGGGCTTGAGCCAGAGGCGGCCGAAGCCATCGAGCCGCAGTGCCGCCTCGCTGCCCTCCAGCAGCAGCTCGCCCATGGTCAGGCGCTGGTCGTCGGCGACGTGGTCGTTGAGCCGGTTGCCGTCGAAAAGGCCGCTGGCGCCGGAGGCGAAATCGAACAAGAGATACCCCGCATCCTCGCCGGCGATGGCCGGGTTGAGGCGGCGCAGCCGCGCGAACACGCCACTTATCTCGCCCAGCAAATAGCGAAAGCTGTCGACCAGGTGAATGGCGGTCTCGTGGATGAGAAAGCGCTCCATGGTCTGGAAGTAGGGCTGGCGTTCGAGGTAGGCATCGGGTCCTCCGCCGTCGCCCGGCCTGAGGCGGAAGGCGACGGCGTGAGGCTCGCCCAGCAGCCCCGCTTGCAACAGGCGTTTGGCCTCTCGGAACCAAGGCATGAATCGGAAATTTTCATGCACGACGAGCAGGCCGCCCCCGGCCTCGGCGCACTCGACCAGGGCCCGCGCCGCCGCCAGGTCTGGCGCCAATGGTTTTTGGCAGATCGTGGCGATGCCGCGGCCGGCGCATAACGCCACCAACTCGGCGTGGCTGGCTTCGGGCGTTGCGATGTCGACCAGGTCGGGCTCTGTGGCCGCCAGCAAGTCGGCGCAATCGGTGAAACACTCATGCACCCCCAAGGGCCCCGCCAGGGCTTCCACCTTGGCCCGCTCATGGTCGCAGGCCGCCACCAGCTCGACGCCCTCGATAGCCGCCCAGGCCTGGTAGTGGAAGCGGCTGAAGTATCCCGCCCCGATCACCGCGACGCGCAGGCGGTCCGCCATCTCAGGTGCCAGCGATCCGGGCCATGACGGCGCTGGCGACCTCGGCCGTGCCGGCGCTGCTGCCGTCGACCGCTGCGGTGATCAATTCGGCGCCCTCGCGGCAGGCCTCGAGGCCATGGCGCTGGCTCAGCCATTCGAGCATCAGGGCGGCCGAGAGGAACATCGCAGCGGGATTGGCCAGGCCTTGGCCGGCGATGTCCGGGGCGCTGCCGTGGCAAGGCTGAAAGACCGCATGTTTGTCGCCGATATCGGCCGATGGCGCGAACCCCATGCCGCCGATCAGGGCGGCGCCCAGGTCGGAGAGGATGTCGCCGAACATGTTCTCGGTCACCAGAACGTCGAAATTCCAGGGCTGGCGCACCAGATCGAGCGCCGTGGCGTCGACGTACGCATGATCGGCCGTGATCTCGGGAAAATTCGCCGCGCGTTGGTCGAAGATCTGCCGGAAGAAAGCCAATGCCGTTATGACGTTCGCTTTGTCGACGCAGGTCAGGCGGCCGGGCCGGCCCCGGGCGCGGCGCTGGCTTGCCAGGTCGAAGCTGAAATCAAAGAGCTTCTCCGAGGTCGCCCGGGTGATTTCCATGACGCCGCGGGCGACATCGTCCTCGACCGTGCCCAGCCGGCGCGAGGCGAACAGACCCTCGGTGGATTCGCGGACGATGACGAAATCGATGTCGGCGGCTCGGACGTCGGTCAGTACCGCCGGACTGGCGGGCAGCGCGCGAATCGGCCGGACGCCTGCATAGAGCTCAAAATGTTCGCGCAACGTGAGTTGCGGCGCGATCTCGGTGCCATCCGGGTAGCGCACCGCGGGGTCGCCTGCAGCGCCGAAGAGAATGGCGTCGGCCGCTCCTGCGGCAGTGATGGTCTCGTCGGATAGCGCCGTGCCGCTGTCCAGGTAGGCTTGGGCCCCGACGGCGTGGTGTTCAAAAACAAAGTCGAAGCCGCCGACCCGGGCGGCCACGGCGTCGAGCAGCTCCAATGTCGGCGCCATGACCTCGTGGCCAATGCCGTCGCCTGGCATCACGGCGATGCGGAAGGCGTTGTCCGTCATGGTGATGGGGTCCGTTAGTGTTTGCCGACGCGGTCGGCGGGAAACCAAATCGTCGCGGTGGTGCCGACGCCGACCTCGCTGTCGATCTCGAGGCCGCCGCCGTGGGCCGCTGACAGCATCCGCACCAGCGGCAGGCCCAGGCCGGTGCCTTCGTAACGCCGGTCGAGGTCGCCGTCGATCTGGCCGAAGGTCGACAGCGCCTTGGGCAGATCGGCGCCGGCGATGCCGATGCCGGTGTCGGCCACCGAGAGCAACAGGCTGCCATCATCTCTGATTGCGGCGGCAACCGTCACCAGGTCACCTTTGTGAGAGAACTTGATGGCGTTGGAAATCAGGTTGGTGAGCATCTGGCGCAGCATGCGTTGGTCGGCCCACAGACCGGGAATGTTGGCCGGGATATCGGTTTCCAGTTTGACGCCGGCCTCGATGCTGCGATCGCCAAACAGCATCAGCGACCACTGCACGTTAGCCATGATTTCCAGCTCGGACTCCCGCAGCTCGATCTCTCCGGACTCGATCTTGGAGAGATCGAGGATGTCGTTGATGAGTTCGAGCAAATGTTGGCCCGAGCTGCTGACGTCACTGGCATAATCGAGATAGCGCGGCTCGCCGATCGGCCCGACAATCTCCTGGCGGATCATTTCGGTAAATCCGAGGATTGCGTTCAACGGCGTGCGCAACTCGTGGCTGACGTTGGCCAGGAACTCCGACTTGGCCCGGTCGGCCAGCTCGGCGGTCTCTTTGGCGGCGACCATCTCGACCTCCGCCTTCTTGCGGTCGGTGACGTCAATGAAGACGTTGTCGAAGTAGTAATCCGGATAGAAAACTGCCGAGAGGTTGATGATACCGATGCTGCCGTCAACACGTAGGACCTCGTGTTCGTAATTGCGGATCCAGCCTTTGGTCCGCATTTCCTGCACGTAGTGGGTGCGCACACCGTGGTTGAGCCAGTGCCGTTCGGAGTTGTAGTTATCGATCAGGTCCTGGCGGTTGGCATAGCCCAGGATCTCGGCGGCCCGTTCGTTGGCTTCCAGTGCCACGCCGTCAAGCCGGCCGCGAAGCATGCCGACCTGGGCGTTGTTGAAGATGGAGCTGAAGCGTTCCTCGCTTTCGCGCAACGCCGCCGCCGCCTCACTGTGCGCCAGCGTGTTGCGCCAGCCGTCGATCAGGTTCGAGGCGGTTACGCCGAGTGGTCGCAGGATCTCGACGAACTCCTCGCCATAGCCGCCGGGCCGGTTGGCCATGCCGGCCATGCCGACCAGGCGGTGCCCTTTGTGGAAAGGGATGCCGAGAAAGGCGTTGACCGGCGGATGACCCGGGGGCAGGCCGCCGGCGCGGGGATCGTTGGCCGGATCGTTGGCGATCACTGCGCGGCCCTCGGTGACGACCGCGCCGAACAGGTTGTCCAGCTTGTCGAAAACCAGTTCGCTAGGCACGTTCTGCGAAAAGAAACGCGCAGTATCCTCGTTCAGGGATAAGTTGGTGGCGGTGATGGCCTTGATGTATGGGTTGCCATCCGGCCGGTAGATGATCTCGCCGATAAAGCCGAACTCGCTGTTGGTGACGGCAACCAGCACCTCCAGCATTTCGCCAAAGATGGCTTCGGGCTCGGCATCCGAGATGAATTGGTCCTGGGCCCGCTGAACACCGGCCAACAGGCGGTTGCTGCGCTGCAATTCCTGTCGAGCCCGGGTGCGTTCGGTGATGTCGATGTAGGTGGTGGCGAAGCCGCCGCCCGGCATGGCGGCGCCGATGATCTCGAGGATCGTGCCGTCGGGCCGCACCCTTTCGAAGTGGTGGGGCTCAAACTTGCGGACCTGTTCCACCCGTTCGCTGACCTGGGTCTCGACGTCGCCGGGACCATACTCCCCGCGCTCAGCGTTTAGGCGGATGAAATCGGCGAAGGGCCGGCCGAGTTTGCCGTACTCGGGCGGCAATTCGAGAAGCTCGAGGAAGCGGGAGTTCCAAGCCACCAGCCGGAGTTGGTCGTCGAACACGCTGATGGCCTGAGTAACGTTCTCCAGCGTGTCTTCCAACAGCGCCGTCTTCTCTTCCACCTGTTGGCGCACCCGGCGTTCCTCGGTGATGTCGACCAACACATTGTCGGTAAACTGGCGGTCGGGACTGAAGACGGCCGACCAGCGCACCCAGATCGGTGTGCCATCACGGCGAGTGATCTCGGCTTCGGCATTTCGGACCCTGCCCAAGGAGTCCTCCATAGCCAGCAGTTGGTCGCGCACGCCGGAATCCACGTAGTGGTCGCGGGTGATGAATTCGGCAGCAAATTCGGCCGGCGAATCGTAGCCGAATATCTCGGCGCAACGGTCGTTGGCTTCAAGGATTCTGCTGTCGTTCAGCCGTACCCGGGCCAGACCGATCTGTGCATTGTCGAAGATGGCGCGATACTTCTGCTCGCTATCCCCGAGCCTCGTTTCCGCCTCGTGCTGTGCCGTGATGTCGACTACCACGGTATCGAAGACGTCCTCTTTCGGCAGTAGCGTGATCGACAGGCGGACCCAACCGCGCGAGCCGTCGGGACGTACGATTTCGGTTTGGTGGTCGCGGATGACCCCGGTCTCCAGCGCCGCGGTCAGGATTTTCTCTCGCTCCCCGGGGCGGACCAGTGGATTGGTCACCTCGCTCTGGGCGACGAAGGCCTCGACGCTTCGGTAGCCGAAGATCTCGGCACAACGCTGATTGGCTGTGATGATCTCGCCGTCGCTGATACGGGCGCGAGCCAGGCCGACCCCGGCATTTTCGAAGATTTGCCGCAAGGCTTGCTCGGCGCGCGAACGCTCCGCCATCTCCGCTTCAAGGGCGCGGTTGGACTCGCTGAGCTCGCGGGTGCGTGCGGCGACGCGCTCTTCGAGTTCGTCGCGGGCTTGCCTCAGGGCCGCCTGGGTTTCAGCCTGAGTGGGCATTGGTCTTGAAAACTTCGATCGCGGCGGCCATCTCGCCCATCTCTTTGGCGCGATGGCGGTCTCCAACCTCGACGGCGAGGGTGACCAGAATGACAATTTCCGAAAGCCCTGTGACGACCTCCAGATCGCGCTCCACCCGGCCGGCTCGGGTGGTATCCTGGCGCGGCATGTAATTCTTGAATTCGTGGATTATGCCGCCGTAGCCGCACGCGGCATAAATCTCGTTCAGGGTTCGCCGCTTGTCGGAGCGGGTGTCTTCAGAAAGCCGCCAGGCCTCCCCGATTTCGCTGATCAGCGAGCGGGCCTCCCACGATGTGGCGACGGAAACGGCACATAGCAATGCCATTGGGGCAACAAGAATCCAGCCCAGAGACTGGATTTTGACGTTGTGCCACGCCTTCATGTCCATCCCTAACCAAGCTCCGGCCCCGCCTTCCGCAGCGTCTCCATCCCCCTTCGTTCCGCATCAGCGATTCCCGCCGATGCGTTCGCGCTTGATCTTGATGCCTGCCGCTTCGCGGTCCCAGGTAGTATCCGTTATACCGTCGTCCCGTAAAAGGTGTTTTTGAATCTTCTGGGTCGGTGTTTTGGGCAAATCACCGACGATTCTGATGTAGCGCGGCAGCATGAAGTGCGCGAGTCGCGGCTCGAGGAAGTGAAAGAGCTCCTCCGGATCGACCTGGCGGCCCGGCACTGGGGCCAGCACCACCATGACCTCGTCCTCGCTGAACTCGCTGGGTACAGGGATGGCCGCCGCCTCGCCGACGTCGGGGTGGAGCGTTACTTCGGATTCGACCTCGAAGGACGAAATGTTCTCGCCGCGGCGGCGGATGGCGTCCTTGATGCGGTCGACGAAAAAGAAGTTGCCCTCTTCGTCGTAGCGGAAGGCATCACCCGTATGGAACCAGCCGTTGCGCCAGGCCTCGGCGGTGGCTTCTGGGTTCTTGTAATAGCCGTGATTGAGCGCCCAGGGCCGCTCGCTGCGCACGATCATCTCGCCCACCACGCCAGGCGCCACCTCGCAGTCGTTCTCGTCCACCACCCGCACCTCCATGCCGGGTCGGGGCTTGCCGGCGGTGCCGATCTGTGGCGGATTAGCCTCCGAGACGATGGGCGCCGAGATCTCGGTCATGTTGAAGGCGGTGCGCATCTCGATGCCGTAGCGCTGGCCCACCTTGAGCGAATCCTCGTTCCAGGGAATGGTCACGACGATGCGTAGCGGATGGTCTTTGTCGCGATTGCTGGGCGGCAGCTTGAGCAGGAAAGGCGTCATGGCGCCGACGAAGCAGGTCGACGTCACACCATGCTGGCGCACCAGGGGCCAGAAATTGTCGGTCTCGAAGCCTTCGGCCACCAGACACGAGCCGCCCCGCGCCAACATGCCGTGGACGAACATCGTGCCGCCGACGTGGAAGAGCGGCAGGGTGACCAGGAAACGATCGTCGGGCCCGAGATAATCCGAGGACTCGACCGCCATCGACCAGGTCTGCAGGTACGACGACAGCACCGCCTTCGAGGGCCCCGTGGTGCCCGATGTGAAGATTATGTATTGGGTCTCCCAGGGCTCGACCGGTGTCTCGGCCTCGGCCTCGTTGGCGGGCGAAAGCGCGGCAATGTCGTGGAATTTGAGACCCGCTATGTCGGTCTCTGGGCCGCCGCTGACCACGACATCGCTGAGCAGGCCGCGGCCGACGTCTGCCAGGCGGGGCAAAAGCTGGCTATGGGCCACCATCAGCCGGGCGTCGGAGAGCGTTACGACGTGCTCAAGTAGGTTGCCGCGGTAGCTGGTGTTGACCGGCACGTAGACCGCACCGAGCAAGTTGAGGCCGAACCAGGTGAGGATGGCGTCCGTGCCGTTGGGCAGCCACGACAGCACGTGTTCGCCCCGGCCCACGCCCAGCGCCTTGAAACCAGCAGCGGCGCGGCGCGCCCGGCTGCGGGTTTCGGCGAAGCTCCAGGTCTCGCCGTCGGCGAACAGCAGGAAGGGGTTGTCCGGCGTCTCCGTGGCCCAGCGCTCGAGCATGGCCGGCAGGACACAGGCCTGGCGTTCGGGAATGCGGGGGTCATAGACCATGGCGCTTCCTCAGTATTCCTCGGCGGCTACAGCCAGGCCGTATTCCTCTGCCCCATCTTCGAGCCAAGCCCAGAGGTATTCGGCGAAGCTGCGCAGCACGGTAATTTCGAAATGGCTCTCGTCGGCGTCCAGGCAGTGCAGCAGCACGCCGACTTGGCCCAGCAGCGTCTGGACACAGGTCCCGGCGGGGAAGGCGCGGGGGTGGACGTCCAGGCCGCAACCCTTCATCAGCAGCTCGCGGGCCCGGTGGCCCGAGAGGCCGATGACGGTGCGACTTTCGCTGACGTCCGTGACGGCGGCGGCAAGACCCGAGAGTGCAGAAGTCAGCGCCGCGGCGGTGGCCGAGCCGCCGTCCTCGGCCGTCATCACCAACCACTCGTCGGGGCCGAGCCAGAAAAGGCGAGAGATCCCGCCGGCCGTGGTGTTGGGCTCGGTCGGTGGGGCTTGCCCCAGCACGCCTGCCACGGCGTCGCAAAATGCCGCGTCGCTGGCCTCTCCGCGCAGGTTGACGAAACCTCGGAAGGGCCGTTCGGAAAACACCACACCCGGCTCAACCGCCCCTGTGGGGCCGGCCCGGGCCGGCAGGTGGAGGTGCGCCAGCGGGCTCTGCCTGAGATAGCGTTCAACCACGCAGCCGGCTCCCCTCTCGATCGATGAAGATGCTGTCTGTGACATCGGCCCGGGCGACGTGGCCGGGCAGTGGCAGGTGGACCGTCTGACCCATCCGGTCGCGCCCCGAGGCCACCAGCGCCAGCGCGAACGAGCGTCCCAGGTTGGCGCTGTAATAGCTCGAGGTGACGTGGCCGATCATCGCCATGGGCGGCCGATCGCGAAGCTCGGCGACGATCTGGGCGCCTTCGGGCAATACCTCTTCCGGGTTTTCGGGCAAAAGTCCGACAAGCTGCTTGCGGTCGGGTCGCGTGGTGTCGGCACGATGCAAGCTGCGCCGGCCTATGAAGTCGGGCTTCTTCAGCGCCACCATGGCGCCCAGGCCGAGGTCCTGGGGCGTCACCGTGCCGTCCGTATCCTGGCCCACGATGACGTAGCCCTTTTCGGCCCGCAGCACGTGCATGGCCTCGGTGCCGAAGGGCGTGATGCCGTACTTCTCGCCGGCCGTCATCAGGGCTGTCCACAATCCCATGCCGTGGCTCGCCGGCACGTTGATTTCGAAGCTCAGCTCGCCTGTAAAACTAATTCGGAAGATGCGCGCCGGGATGCCGGCGACGGTGGCGCTTTGCACCGCCATGAAAGGAAAGGCTTGGGCGTCGAGGTCCAGATCGGGCGCCAGCTCGCCCAACAGACGCCGTGCCAACGGCCCCGATACGGCGGCCACGGCCCAGTGTTCGGTGACCGAGGTGAGATGAACCTGAAGCTCGGGCCACTCCGTCTGCAGCCATTCCTCGAGCCAGCCCAGCACGTGGGCAGCATTTCCCGAGGTCGTCGACATCAGGTAATGCTCGTCACCCAGCCGCGCCGTCACGCCGTCATCCATGACCATGCCGTCGTCGCCCAGCATCAGGCCGTAGCGGCAGCGCCCAGGGGCCAGGCTTTTCCAGGTATTGCAGTAGACGCGGTCGAGGAGCTCAGCCGCATCGCGGCCCTTGATGTCGATCTTGCCCAGCGTCGTGGCATCGAGGATGGCGACCGCCTGGCGCGCCGCCAGGCACTCGCGGTTGACCGCGGCGCGCATGTCCTCGCCGGCCCGGGGGTAGTACCAGGGCCGCTTCCACTGGCCCACGTCTTCGAAACGCGCGGCGGCGCTTTCATGCCAGTGGTGCATCGGCGTGCGCCGAATGACGTCGGCGAATTTGCCGATGCGCCGCCCGGCCAGGGCGCCGTAGCTCAGCGGCGTGTAGGGTGGCCGGAAGGTCGTGGTGCCGACCTCGGGAACCTCTTTTCCCAGCGCGTCGGCCAGAATGGCGAGCGCATTGATGCCCGCCGTCTTGCCCTGGTCGGTGCCCATGCCGGCGGTGGTGTAGCGCTTCATGTGCTCGACCGAACGATAGCCCTCGCGGGCGGCCAGGCGGATGTCGTCGGCGCTGACGTCGTACTGGATGTCGACGAAGGCTTTGGCTTTTGATCCGGGTGGTGCCGGGACTTGCCACAACGGCTGCAGCGCTTCGTCCGCGGTGTCATCGGCCTGAGGCGCCCTTGGCGTCCGGCCGCGGCGCAGGAAACCAGCCTCGGCCGCCGCATCGGTGCCGGCGTTGCGGCCCTCGGCCAGGCAGCCGGCCAGCCCGAAGGTGCCGTTGGCGGAACCGGCGGCGCGTGAGGACTGTGGCGTCGTAGCGGGCACGAAGCAGGCCTGCTCGGGGCGCCAGGTAAGGCGGCCGCCGGCGTGGCAATGCAGGTGTACTGCCGGGCTCCAGCCGCCCGAAACGGCCAGCAGGTCGCAGTCGAGGTTGGTGGACCGATCGCCGACGCCGCCGTCGGCGAGCTTTCGCACCTCGACACCGCGCAGCCGGCGGCGGCCGCGGCTGGCCACCACGACGCTGCCGTCGAGGATTTCGATGCCGCTTTGGCGGGCCCTTTGAGGCAACTCGCCGGTGGGCTCCGGTCGGGCCTCGACCACGCTTACGTTGACGTCGGCCGCCGCCAGGTCGAGGGCGGCGGCATAGGCGCTGTCGTTGTTGGTGAAGACCACGGCGCGTTCGCCCGGTCGCACGGCATAGCGGTTGAGGTAACCCTGCGCCGCCAAGGCCAGCATGATGCCGGGCCGGTCGTTGTCGGCGAACACCAATGGTCGTTCGATGGCGCCGGTAGCCAGCACCACCTGGCGCGCCCGCAGGCGCCACAGGCGCTGTCGGGTGCGGCCGGGCGACGTTTCAGGGCCACGCTCCTCGAGCAGCGTTATGTAGTTGTGGTCGGAAAACGCCGCCGCCGTGGTGCGCGGCAGCAGCGTCACCTCGTCACGCTTCTCCAGGTCCTCGACGGCCTTGGCCACCCAGTCCATTGCCGGGGCGCCATCGATGATCTGATTGCTGCCCAACAGAGTGCCGCCGAACTCGGTCTGCTCGTCGGCCAGGACGACGCGGGCACCCAGGCGCCCGGCCGCCAGGGCCGCCGCCAGGCCGGCCGGGCCACCACCCACCACCAGCACGTCGCAGTGGGCGTGCAGGTGGTCGTAGCTTTCGGGATCGGGCACCTCGGGCACGGTTCCGAGACCGGTACGGCTACGAATGACACGTTCATAGAGTGGCCACAGCGCACCGGGCCACATGAAGGTCTTGTAATAGAAGCCGGGCGGCATGAGGCGCGAAAACGGCTCGATCAGCGCGCCCACATCGAAACCGGGTCCGGGCCAGCAGTTGACGCTACGGGCATTGAGATCTTGATAGAGCGGGATCTGGCTGGCCCGCAGGTTGGGTGTCGAACGGCCGCCGGTTTCCAGTTGCACCAGAACGTTGGGCTCTTCGGCGCCCAGGCCCATGAGGCCGCGCGGGCGGTGGTATTTGAAGCTGCGCGCCAATGGCCCTTTGCTGGCAGCCAGCAGCGCCGAGGCCAGGCTATCGCCGGCAAAGCCAGAATAGCCCTGACCGTTAAAGCGAAAGCGTAGCGGCTGCTGCCGGTCGATGCGGCCGCCTTCGGTGAGGCGCCCCGCCATCAGGCGTCCTCCGGCGGTTTTTCGCCCATCCGGTAGCTGGCGATGATGCGGTTGTCGGCGGTATCGCGGGCCAGATTGAACCAGCGCCGGCAGCCCTGGCTGTGTACCCATCGTTCGAGAAAGCGGCCCTTGGTGTTTTGCCGCATAAAGAGGAAATCGGCCCACTCGGCATCGCTCAGCGCCTCGGGTTTCTCGGGCCGTTGGACGTGGGCCTCGCCGCCATAGGAGAACTCCACTTCGTCGCGGGCGCCGCACCAGGGGCAGGGGATGCTCAACATGGGATCAGTACCGCTTCGCGGCTCCCCCCCCACCCCAACCCTCCCCCACAAGGGGGAAGGGAGTGAGCGGAAGCGACATGCGTAGGCCCTTCCCCTGCGACGGGGGAGGGTTGGGAGGGGGTGATGGCGACCAGCGCGCGCATGACCCTCAGTGCGCCACGGCCGCGGCGCCGTGTTCGTCCACCAGGGTGCCGGTGCTGAAGCGTTCCAGAGAGAAGGGTGCGTTGAGTGCGTGCGGCCGGTCCTGGGCGATGGTATGGGCGAAGACCCAACCCGAACCGGGCGTCGCCTTGAAGCCGCCGGTGCCCCAGCCGCCGTTGAGGTACAGCCCGTCGACGGGCATTTTGGCGACGATGGGGCTGGCATCGGGGCAGGTGTCGACGGTGCCGGCCCAATGGCGCAAGAGGCGCACCCGGCTGAACACCGGAAACAGCTCCAGCGCCGCCGCGATGGTTTCCGACAGCACCGCCAGGCCGCCGCGCTGGCTGTACCCGACGTAGCGATCGATGCCGGCACCCATGACCAGCTCGCCGCGGTCCGACTGGCTGACGTAGACGTGCACCTGGTTGGACATGACGACGCAATCGAGAACGGGTTTCAGGGGCTCCGAGACCAAGGCCTGCAGGGGATGGCTCTCGATGGGCAGGCGCAAGCCCGCCATGGCGGCAAGCTGACTGGAATGTCCGGCCACGCAGATGCCGATCTTCGGGGCCGCGATATCGCCGCGGTTGGTCTCGACGCCGGTCACCCGGCCGCCCTCGCGCTTGATGCCGGTGACCTCGCAGTTCTGGATGATGTCGACGCCCAGGCCGTCGGCAGCCCGGGCCAGACCCCAGGCCACGGCGTCATGCCGGGCGACGCCGCCGCGGCGCTGCAGCGAGGCACCGAGCACCGGATAGCGCGCCTCGGGCGAGATATTGAGCAGCGGCACCATGGCCTTGACTTCGGCGGGCGTGAGGATTTCCGAATCGATGCCGTTGAGGCGGATGGCGTTGACCCGGCGGCTGAGCTCACGCATGTCGCCCAGGGTGTGGGCCAGGTTGAGCACGCCGCGCTGGCTTAGCATGATGTTGTAGTTGATATCCCGGCTCAGCCCCTCGTAGAGCTTGAGCGATTTTTCATAGAGGTGGGCGCTTTCGTCCCAGAGATAATTCGAGCGGATGATCGTGGTGTTGCGCCCCGTATTGCCGCCGCCCAACCAGCCCTTTTCCAGCACCGCGACATTGTTGATGCCGTGCTCCTTGGCCAGGTAGTAGGCCGTGGCCAGGCCGTGGCCGCCGCCACCGATGATGACCACATCGTAGGTCGGCTGGGGCTCGGGGCTGCGCCAGGCTTCCGACCAGTCCTGGTTATAGGAAAGCGCGTTCCTGACCAGGCTGAAGATGGAATAGCGACTCATAACGAATTGTCGCGCAAAGCGACGAAGCGAGTCACGCGTATGTTGGTGCGGGCCCGGCTATTTTGCCTTGGCTTTGGTGATCTCGGCGCCCTTTCTCAGGTCGGCGACCTTCTCACCGACCAGGGTGTTGCTGAGCTGGGACTGTCGATAACAAACTAAGTTGTCCGCTTTAGGTACCACATCAATTGACCGCTTCTGTTGATGCTGTTGGGCCTGTGGGGTTGTGGGTAAGGCGTTAGCCTTATCCACAAATCCACAGGCTCGGCGCGCGTCGACGCGGATCACGCGGCCTGGCTTTTGTTTTCCTCCTTGCAACTGCCGTTGGCCTCGAAGGTGGCCAAGCGCCTTGGGCCATGGAAGACGGCGAGACGGCCGTCGGGGTATTCATGGACCCTGACCTTGGCCTTGACGTAGTGATGGCGATGTCTGTCCTCGGGGATCTGCAGGATCAAGCCCTTGTAGCGTACGGTGTTGTCGCCAGAGACGGTGCGCTCCTCCTGGACGCAAAGGATGTCGTCCAAAGGGCCGGCGAAGGGCACGAAGGCTGAACCCGGCTCTTCGGGTTTGATGGCAAAGCGGCTGTTGTGTTGGGGAATGTAGATCTCCCGCAGAAACCGGTTGGCTGCTTCAATGGTGGTGATGCCGGCCAGCCTGAGCTCTTGCGGCAGGCGCTTTTGCAGGGTCCCAAACATGCGCTCCGAGCGACCCCGGGCCTCAGGCGAGTAGGCCGGGATCAACTCGATGCCGAGCTGCTGCAGCGCCCGGCGCACCTGGGTGGGATTGTCCCTGTCGACCTTGCCGCCGGCTTCGCGTGTGTGCCAGTAGTGGCTCGCTCGGTCGGTGTACAGCGCACAGAACAAGCCCACAGCCGAGATCACCTCGGAGAGCCCCAGGAAGGTGCTCATCGTGCCTTCCTCCGCGACGAAGAAGGCCGAGTAGATATCCGACGTGGCGTCGTCCATGGTGACGATCAAGTCCCACCATTGCCCCGACACCCACTGATGGCTGGAGCCATCCTGGTGCAGCATCATGCCCGGCAGCGGACGACGGGGTCGTTTGCGCCGGTGCGCCCCGCGACGCGGTGCCTTGCGGGTCCGGCCATGGGCTTGCAAGGTCAAGCGCACCCAGTTGTAGCTGCGCTTGAAATCGTGCTCCGAGACAAGCTTCTCCCAGAAATGCTTGGCCGTGAAATCAAAGTACCGGGTGTCGAACAGATCCAACATCGCCATCACCGTATCAACCGGCACCCGGCGACCCGAAACCTTCCCCAGACGACGGTCGTAGAGGCCTTCCGCACCCTCCGCCTCATAGCGATCCCGCCAGCGCCGGAAGCTGCGCTCCGAAACCCCAAGCATCGACGCCGCCTCCCACTGGCTCAGCTCCCGCGAGTTCGTCCGATCCAATAGCTCCGTGAACTTCATAATCCGCATCCCTTGCAACA
>NZDS01000037.1 GCA_002690215.1 Rhodospirillaceae bacterium
CTGAACCTCGCCGATCTGGGCGTCGATCTCGTCGGTCGCCTTGGACGTCTGACTGGCCAAGCTCTTGACCTCGGAAGCCACCACGGCAAAACCCTTGCCGGCGTCGCCGGCCCGGGCCGCCTCGATGGTGGCGTTTAGGGCCAGCAAGTTGGTCTGCTCGGCGATGTCGGTTATGAGTTGCACCACGTCGCCGATCTTTTGCGCCGACTCGGCAAGTTTCCGCACCGTCTCATGGGTGCTGTTGGCCTCATCGACGGCACGGCCGGCGATCTCCGAGGACTTCGTGACTTGACGTCCAACCTCCTGCACCGATGCTGACAGCTCCTCGGCTGCCGAGGCCACGGTCTGGACATTGGCCGAAGCCTGCTCGGCCGCCGATGCGACGGTGGTCGATTGGTTCGAGGTCTCTTCGGCGATCGAGGACATGGACTGCGCCGTCGACTGCATCTCCGTGGCCGCCGAGGAAACCGTCTCGACGACGCCCTTGACGCTGCCTTCGAAATCGTCGGCGAGCTTCAAGAGCGATTGTTTGCGCTCCTCTTCGGCCCGTTTCTCGGCCTCGCGTGCCTCCTCCTCGGCCTTCTGTTCGGCCTGGCGGCGCTCTTCCTCCATCTGCCGCTTCTCTTCCTCGGCCTGGGCGTCGGCTTCACGGCGCTCTTCCTCCATCCGCCGTTTAGGGGCTGTAAAGCCGCAGGCTCGTTCCGGCTTCCGCCAGAAGCTCACTGAGATCGTGAATAAGTGTAGCCGGCAAGGGGATCTCACCGGGCGTATCCTTGTGCGTATAGGTAGGCTTCGCCATCTCGGCTTCGACCGCTTCGGCTTCTTCGGCAAAGGCAGCGATTTCCGCGGCATGTTTTGCCGGAATGACGACCACGCCGTCTTCATCACCAACAACATAGTCCCCGGGATTGACCGCTACCCCGCCGATCTCGATAGGGATATCCCGGTCGATGGTCTTGAGCCGGCCTACCGAACTGGCAGCTACGATCGCGCGGGCGTAGACGGGGAAATCCGTGTCGCGTTTGATGAGTTCGACATCGCGCGTGCCGCCATCAAGCACGGCGCCTTCATGGCCCCGCGCTACGGCACCAGCATTCATCAACTCACCCCAGACCGCGGTGTTGGCGTCGCCACCGCTGGCAATCACGATTACGCTGCCAGCAGGCGCCTCATCAATAACATCGAAGGCCAATTCCGGTTTGAACTGCTCCGTACTCGGTACTTCCAGGACCGTCGCGGCTGTTCCGACAATTTTCCTGGGGTTGGCTCGCGCTTTGATATCGAAGTCCAGATACCCTCGTTTGCCGGCAATTTGATCACAGCCGTCAGACAAGGTGGCGACTGCCAGATTGCGCAAAAGAGCGACAATTTCTTCTACCAAAACGGCCTCCAGCTCACTGCACCAGCCTTTACGTCGTCGCGCATTCGCTCAAGGCCTGATCGAGTATCGCCATGGCCCGGTCAATCTCGCCGCGGCCGACGGTCAAAGGCGGTGCGATACGGAAGATCCCGGCCATTGAGCGCCGGCCCAGGTTGAGGCAGGCGCCCAGCTCCAGGCAGCGTTCGCTGACTGCGGCGCCGATCTCGGGGGCCGGGGTCCTGGTGGCGCGATCGGCCACCAGCTCGACGCCCAGCAAAAGCCCGCGTCCCCGTATGTCGCCGATCGCCGGGTGGCGCTGCTGCAGGTCGAGAAGCAGGGACTTCAGGTAATCGCCGAGCTCGCGGGCACGTTCCGCCAGGCGGTCGCGCAGCACGATTTCCACCACTTTCTGCCCGACCGCTGCCGGCAAGGGATCGGCGGCATGGGTGGTGTAGAAAAGGAAATCCTTGTCGACGCAGTCCTGCTCGATTTCCGCTGAGGTGATCGTCGCTGAGAGCGGCAGGCCCGCACCCAGGGTTTTCGACAAGCAGAGGATGTCGGGCACAACACTGTCGCGCTCGAAAGCAAAATTGTTGCCGGTCCGGCCCATGCCGGTCTGGGCCTCGTCGAGGATCAGCAGCATGCCGCGCGCGCGCGCCTTTTCCTGAAGCGCCGACAGGTAGCCCTCGGGCAGCTCGATGATGCCGCCGGCGCTGAGGATGGGCTCGACGATGACGGCGGCCATCTGGCCGGTGCTCTGGCGGTCGACCATGTCCCAGCCGAATTCGAACTCTTGCCGCCAGTCATAGTCGCCATCGCGATTGAAGGGCGAGCGGTAGGCGTAGGGTGTGGGCAGCGTCAAGACCCCAGGAACGGTGGGGCCGTGGCCGCGGCGGCCGCCGGCATAGGTGGTGGCGGCAGCGCCGCCGGTGACACCGTGCCAGGAGCGGTCAAAGGCCACGACCTCGAAGCCACCGGTGTGGGTCTTGGCCATCCGAAGCGCCGCCTCGTTCGATTCGCCTCCTGTCGACAGCGGTAGAACCCTGTCGAGCTCAGGCGGAAGCATCGCGGCCAGCGCGTCGGCGAATTCAATCACCGGATCGGAGAGAAAGCCGCTATGCAGATGATCCAGTTTGGCCACCATTTCCTGAACGACAGCGACTATCTCGGGATGGCCATGACCGAGGATTCCGCTCATTTGACCAGAAGTAAAATCGAGGATTTCACGGCCCGTGTCGTCATAGATATACGGGCCGTCCGCCCGCACGATGCGTTGCTCGGCAAAATCTCCGCCGTAGCGGAAAATCCGGTTGTTTCTCTCCGCGTCCATCAACTATTTCCTACTGCACTCATTCTAAGGCTGCATCGACTTGGCGATTATCGTGCGCTGGATCTGCGAGGTGCCGCCGCCGACAGTGGACTGCATACCTTCGCGGAAATAGCGCTCGACGTCGTTCTCCGGCACCATGCCGTGGCCACCATGGATCTGTAGGCCCTGGCGCGATACCGTCTGCAAGGTCTCGGAAGCAAAGAGCTTGGCCATAGCCACCTGGGCCGAGCAGGGCTCGCCGGCGGCGGCCAGCTCGGCGGCCCGGTAAACCATCAAGCGGGCGGCGTCGACTTGGGTTTGCATGTCGGCCAGCATGTGCTTGATGGTCTGGAAATCGAAGATCGGCCGGTCGAACTGGATGCGGTCGTGGGCGTAGNNNAGNGTCTTGTCGACCACGGTCTGGGCGTTGCCCACNTANGCNGCGCAGACNGCCACGCGNTCCANCTCCAGNGCNCCGGTCATGATCTTCCAGCCNTCGCCCGGCCGGCCCANNAGCGCCGACGCCGGCAGGCGGCAGTCGTCGATNAAGATCTCGGTGGTTCCGGTGGCNCGCCNGGCCAGCGTGNTCAGAGGCCGGATGTCGAGNCCCGGCGNGGTGTTGGGNACGAGAAAGACCGAAAGCCCCTGGTGCTTGGCGACGTCCGGGTCAGTTCGTACCAGCATGTTGAGGACTGCGTTGTCGGCCAGCGCCCCGCTGCACCAGAGTTTCTGGCCGTTGAGCACCCATTCCTCTCCGTCGGGCCGGGCCCGGGTGGTGACGCTGGCGGCGTCCGAGCCCACGCCGGGTTCCGAGATCGAGATCGAAAACCGCACCTCGCCGGCCAGGAAGGGCTGCAGGTAGCGTTCTTTCTGCTCGTCGCTGCCGTGGTGGACGATGTTCATGGCGTTGAAAGTCGGCACCATGACGGCGGCTGCGAAGTCGAAGCCGTACTTGCCTAGCCCCTCGCACATCAAGGCATAGGAAAAGATATCGCCGCCCAGGCCGCCATCATCCTCGGGAATCAGTAGCCCCAGCCAGCCCTGTTCGGCGACTTTGGCGTAGCCCTCATAGGGGTACTGGCGTTCACGGTCGCATTGGCGGATATAGTCCAGACCCACTTCCTGGTCGATGAAGCGGGAGACGGTTTCTTTCCAAAGGGCCTGTTCCGGCGTTAGAAAGTCCATCTCGGGGCCTCCCTCGTTAGGAATCACCCCGGCATCATAGCCGAATTCGGGCTTCTCCTTACGAGAACGCCTTGAAGGTCATGATGGTGAAGGTGTCTTTGACGTCAGGCAGCAATTGGATGCGTTCGGTGACGAAGTGGCCGATGTCGGTGCCATCGTCGAGGTAGCACTTCATCAAGAGGTCGTACTGACCTGATACCGAATAGACCTCGGAAATCTGCTCGACTTTGGCGGCCTCGTCGGCGACCTCGTAGCAGCGGCCGAGTTCGCACTTGACCATTATGAAAATGGTTTGCACGGCGTCGGTTCTTATTTTTCCCGGCTGCTGCCGGTGGAGCGCATCAGGAAAGCCGGGATGTTGTCCTGATCGCCAAAGCCCACGGTGGCACCTTTCCTTCTGCTGGGTTTGGCTTTCTGAGGACCGTCCTGCGGCGGCTCTTCGGGTTGGGACTTGTCGCGGGGTTTGGGGTCGGCCTTAGCGGATGTTTGGCGTTCCTCGCTATGCCGGGGGCGCCGGTTGCGGCGGGGCTTCTCGGCTGCCGGCTGCTGCGTCTCGGGGGCGGCCGGCTGCNCCTCGTCTGGGCTTGCCGGTGGCGCCGGCTGCGCCGCACTCTCGCGNTGCCGCGGGCGCCGTTCCTCGCTCCGTGAACGCTCGCCCCTCGAACGCTCGCGTCCGCGGCCCCGTCCGCGCCGCGGCGGACCGGAGTCCTCCAGCGCCGCGGTCTCGATGTTGGGGCTTTCCAAGACCGGAATTTTCTTGCCGATCAGCCGGGTTATGGCGTCCAGATACTTGGTGTCGTCCGGTGCCGCAAGGGTGACGGCGATGCCGGGCATGCCGGCACGGCCGGTGCGGCCGATGCGGTGAATGTAGTCTTCGGCGTGGCTGGGGACGTCGAAATTGAAGACATACGGCAGTCCCGAGATATCGAGGCCGCGAGCTGCCACGTCGCTGGCCACCAGAAACGAGATCGAGCGGTTGCGGAAGCCGTCCAGGGTTTCCATGCGCACGGTCTGGACCATGTCGCCGTGCAAGGCCGCGGCGTTGAAGCCGTGGCGCTTGAGCGAGCGGCCGAGGATGTCGACGTCACGCTTGCGGTTGCAGAATATGAGCGCCGCTTCGACGTTGCGCTCGCGCAGGATCTGGCGCAGCACGTCGCGTTTGTCGCCGCGGTTGACGACGATCATGCTCTGATCGACGGTTTCGGCCGGCGAGGTCGGTGGCGCGACGGTGATTTCCTTGGGATTCATCAGGAAATTATCTGCAAGGCGGCGGATTTCCGGCATGATAGTGGCGGAAAAGAACAGCGTCTGGCGTAGCGGCGGCAACAGCTTGACGATGCGCTCGACGTCGGGAATGAAGCCCATGTCGAGCATGCGGTCGGCTTCGTCGATGACCAGCAAGTTGGTACCGCTGAGCATCAGGCCGCCGCGCTCGAAATGATCGAGCAGTCTTCCCGGGGTGGCGATCAGCACGTCGACGCCGCGATCGATCTTTTTGTTCTGATCGACGAACGAGACGCCGCCGATGAGCAGCGCCATGCTGAGACTATGGTACTTGCCGTAGAGTTCGAAATTTTCAGCCACCTGATGGGCGAGTTCCCGGGTGGGCTCGAGGATCAAGGCGCGTGGCATGCGAGCTCGGGCACGGCCGTGGGCCAGGATGTCGATCATGGGGAGCGCAAAGGCCGCCGTCTTGCCGGTTCCCGTCTGGGCCCCGCCGAGCACGTCGCGACCTTGCAGGACATAGGGGATGGCCTTGTCCTGGATCGGCGTGGGCTCGTGATAGCCGGCTTCCTCGATAGCCCGCAGGACTTCCTCGCTGAGCCCGAGGTCTGGAAATGTCATATGGTCTGTGTTCTGGGCGCGTTCGTGGGTTGGCTACCGCCTGGCTGGTCGCCGGAATAGCCCAGGCGCCGGCGTAAGTCAACGCCGCAGCGCTATTTGGCTACAGCTTGGGCGGCGATAGCAGCGAAAATTGCGTCCAATTCCTGGGCCATGGAATCCAGCTCGGCGACGCCATAAGGGGCGAAGACGCTGGATGGCGTGCGGTAGCGCAACGTGGCGCTGGCGTCGGCGTTTTCCGTGACATAGAAGCGCAGCGGCGCCTCGATGCCGGCCGTCACGCTGGCCTTCAGCATGCGCCGGGCATAATCGTTGCGAAACACCATGATGACCGCGTTGCCGGGGATCTTGTAGCCCTGGGCGGCGGCCCCCGAACTTGCGCTGGCCCGTCCGACAATGCCCATGCGATTGGCCTTGACGGCCGTTTCGAGGCGGTTCCAAAGCTGTTTGAAACCGTGATCGGTGGCCAATACCCGGGTCTCGGCCTGGGTCGCTGTCGACAGGAACACGGACAGGAAGGCGATGGCGAGAATGCGCATGAAGGATTCCGTTCGGATTGAACTCGAACGGAATGCTACCCGATCTCGGCGCCGTCGGGTGCCACTCTCACCGATATGTGAAAAGACGTGAGAAAAGCGGGTTAGCAGGGCGCTCCGGCCTCGCAATCACCGGTGCGGTCGACCTCGTTGGAAGGTAGGAGCGAGACTATGGTCTGATCGAGCACGCGGCCGAAGGCGGGATCATCCGGCCCCGGGACGGCGGCGCCCTGAACCCTGATCTGGGTCAGCACCTGATCAGCGACACAGAAGGCGGCAACAATGTCGAGTTGGTCTGGATCGGGCGCCAGCTTCATGCCGTCGAGTTTGCCGCAAGCCTCCTTTCCCCTGAGGCCGAGCGAGGCCGGGCCGAAGACCAGCACGACGCGGTGCTGGCGGGTCGATCGGGCCGGCACGAAACGGGCTTGTGGAAACATGCCGGGCATCCTGAGCCGGGCCAGGACCTTGTCAGCCACGTCTGGATGATCGGCAAAGGGACTGCCCCGGACCTGGGTGGGAAATTCACCGTTTGCCGCGATGCCGCGCACCAGATCGGGTGTGTAGTAGGGGTCGATCTGGGTTTCTTGAATGCTGGTGAAGACGCAGCCGCCCAGCAGGCCGGCACCCATCAGCAATCCGATCAGTTGTTTTCCGGCCAAGGTGTCATTCCATCGACGAAATCGTTCGCTGACCTTAGGTTATGTGGGCTCGGTAATGCCGTCCAGCCAATCAATTTGTCGCGAGATTGGCCAGTCCTCAAATATCGAGATCGGCAACGTCCGGGGCGTGCTCCTGGATGAAGGCCAGGCGCAGCTCGGGTTTGCGGCCCATCAGGCGCTCGACCAGCTTGTCGGTGGCTTTGGCATCGGCCTCGGGCACCACCACGCGTAACATGTTGCGCTTGGCCGGCGCCATGGTGGTGACTTTGAGTTGGGCCGGCGGCATCTCGCCCAGGCCCTTGAAGCGGCTGATCTCGACCTTGCCGCGGCCGTCGAATTGGCCCAGCAATTCCTCGCGGTGGGCGTCGTCGCGGGCGTAGGCTGTCTTGCCGCCCTGGCTCAGGCGGTAGAGCGGCGGCAGCGCCAGATAAAGATGCCCGCCGTGCACCAGTTCGGGCATCTCGCGGAAGAAATAGGTCATCAGCAGCGCCGCGATGTGGGCGCCGTCGACGTCGGCATCGGTCATGATGATGATCTTGTCGTAGCGCAGGTCTTCCTCGCGGTAGCGCTCGCGTAGGCCGCAGCCTAGCGCCTGGGCCAAGTCGCTGAGCTCCTGGTTGGCCCGCAGTTTGTCGGCGGCGGCGGTGGCCACGTTGAGGATCTTGCCGCGCAACGGCAGCACCGCCTGGGTGGCGCGGTCGCGGGCCTGCTTGGCCGAGCCACCAGCTGAATCGCCCTCGACGATAAAGAGCTCGGTGCCGCTCTGGCCCGAACGTGAGCAGTCCGACAGCTTGCCCGGCAGCCGCACTTTGCGCGTCGCCGTCTTGCGCGAGACCTCGCGTTCCTGGCGCCGGCGCAAGCGATCCTCGGCGCGCTCGATGACGAAGCCCAGCAGCGCATTGGCTTCCTCGGGATTGCCCGAGAGCCAGTGGTCGAAATGGTCGCGCACGATGGTCTCGACCAGCTTGGCGGCCTGGGGGCTGGCTAACTTCTGCTTGGTCTGGCCGTGGAACTGAGGCTCGGAAATGAAGACCGAGAGCACCACGGCGGTCGATCCAAGCACGTCGTCGGCGTTCAGCGACCCGGCGCGGCGATTGTTGGTGAGTTCGGCATAGGCTTTCAAGCCCTTGGTCAGGGCCGCCCGCAGGCCGCTCTCATGGCTGCCGCCTTCTGGCGTCGGCACCGTATTGCAATAGCTGTTGAGAAAACCCGAGCCACCGGCCGTCCAGGCGATGGCCCATTCGACACGGCCGCCGGAGTGGTTGACCGAGACCCGGTTCGTGAAGGCATCTCGGGTCACCGTGGCGGCGTCGCCAAGCGAGGATTGGAGAAAGGACAGGATGCCATCGGGAAAATGCAGCTCGTCCTCGGGCGGGATGCCCTCGTTGGCTGCCAATCCGTCCGCCTCGCATTTCCAGCGAATGCGCACGCCGCCAAAGAGGTAAGCCTTGGAGCGCGCCATGCGGTAAAGCGTGGCCGGACTAAAAGCCGCCCTGGCGCCGAAGATCTCGGGGTCGGGATGGAACGAGACGCGGGTGCCGCGACGGTTGCGCGTGCTGCCCGAGGGCTTGAGCTTCGATGCCGGCTTGCCACGCACGTATTGCTGCGTCCAGATCTGTTTGTCGCGCGCCACCTCGATCTCGAGACGGTCACAGAGCGCGTTGACCACGGAAATGCCGACGCCATGCAGGCCGCCGGCGGTGTGGTAAACCTTGTCGCTGAACTTGCCGCCCGAGTGCAGCGTCGTCAAGATCACTTCGAGAGCTGATTTGTCCTTGAACTTGGGGTGCTTGTCGATCGGGATGCCGCGGCCGTTGTCCTGCACCGTCAGGCTGCCGTCGGCGGCCAGTTCGATGTCGATGGTGGTGGCGTGGCCGGCCACCGCCTCGTCCATGGCGTTGTCCAGCGCCTCGGCCGCAAGGTGGTGCAGGCCGGCGGCGTCGGTGCCGCCGATGTACATGCCGGGGCGGCGGCGCACCGGTTCCAGGCCCTCCAGCACCTCGATGTGCTTGGCGGAATATTCGCGGGCCGGCTTGGCTGTGCTTGCCTGTTGAAAGAGATCGGGCATCAGGGACAATATAGGGTCGCATCGACGCGGGAAAAGCGCCATTTCGACGCAGTATAAGGTACAAGTTCAGGTGGCGACAACAAAATATGGTGATGGGAGGGGGTATGCCCGATAGTACGACAGAAAACCGCCGAGGCCGCGAGCCGGCCATTCGCACGGTTCCCCGGCCGCTCGACGCCAACGCCAACGGCGATATCTTCGGCGGTTGGGTGCTCTCCGAGATGGACATTGCCGCCGGTACCATCGCCGCCAAACGGGCCAGCGGCCGGGTGGTCACGGTGGCCATCGACGCCATGACTTTCCACAAACCCATCCTGGTCGGTGATCTGGTCAGCATCTACGGCGAAGTCACNCGAGTTGGGCGCACATCGCTGGACGTAAAGTTGGAGACATACGTCAACCGCCGCCTGGCCGACGAGGAGATCCGCGTCACCGAAGGCACGTTCGTTTTCGTCGCCATCGACGCCGAAGGCCGGCCACGCGCGGTGGATGGAGAATAGGACGGATGCTGTCGCAGCAAACGCCCTCACCTTGTGTCGGCATCTGCCAACTCGATCCCTCGGCCGACGCCTGCTTGGGCTGCTTGCGCTCGCTGGCTGAGATCGGCGACTGGGCGCACTTTAGCGAAGACGAACGGGCGGCGGTCTNGGATCTATTGCCGGAGCGACAACAGCGCTTGGGCTTTGGTTACGGCATACTGCCGCGCTCGCCAGCGGCGCTGGTAGCAGAGGTGCAGGCGGCGCTCGCAGATGCCGGGAAAAGCTGGTCGGTCGGGGCTTTCGGTGCCGTAGCGGAGTTCTGGCGCAGTGCCGACGAGGAGGCTGAAATCACCCTTGCCGGCGATGGCGGCCACGTGATCACGGAGCGTGGCGGCGTTCGCGTCAACATCGATGACGGCGCGCGGCTTTTCTCGGCGGCGCCGGATACCCTGGCCGTGGCGCTCAGGCAGGGCTTCGTACCGGAACCACGGCGGGGCATCTCAGCGCTTGGTCCAGATCGCCAGGCACTGCGCGCGGAACACCGCGGCCAGGAGCTCTATGATTTGGGGCTGGGCCAGATGGCTGCCTTTTGCGTGCGCACTGCGGACGCCGGTCTCAACGATCTCCTGCAGAGGGCCGAGGGGTGCGACGTTCTGGCCGATGGGGAGCTCGTGACGGCGTTGCGCGAGGCCGCTCCCCACCGCGTGGTCTTTACCCCGCTGGCTCGCATCGAGGTCACCCAGGACATTCCCGATCCCAGCGGCGACACCCCGCAAGGCCCGCATACGCATTTGCTGCCGGAGTTACTAGCCGGTGGGCACGATCAGGACCCCGCCTGGCTCTTTCCGGAGACCTTCGTTTCCTGTCTGGCGCTGTTCGCGGGAGATTAATTCAAATCTAGATTCCCAGCGCCGCGTCGATCTTTTCCGGGACCAGGTTTTGGCCGGCCAGGAACTGCTCGCCGACTCGCAGCACGGGGGCGCTGTAGAGTTTTTTGCTGGCCATCAGGTCGGCCGCCTCTTCGTCCATCATGAGGTCGACGACGCTGAATTCCACATCCTGGGCCTTGAGGTAGCGCTTGAGCTTCTCGCACGGTGCGCAGAAGGGCGTGGAATAGACGATGACAGTCTCGGCCATGGTTCTTTCCGCGGTTTGGGAGAATATCGATCCAACCTAACAAGGTCCGCCGACAAACAACAGGGCCGCGGTGACCCGCGGCCCTGCCCCTCTCCCCCGTAATCTTAATGTACTACCTCATATAATGCCTATTACACACTGTAATACATGGAAAATTCGATCGGATGTGGAGTGTGCTCGAAGGCGTAGACCTCATCCCACTTGAGGCCAAGATAGCCATCGATCTGGTCGTCCGAAAAGACGTCGCCCTTCTTCAAGAAATCGCGATCGGCGTCCAAGGCGTCGAGGGCTTCGCGCAGGCTGCCGCAGACCGTGGGCACGCCTTCGAGTTCCTCGGGCGGCAAATCGTAGAGGTTTTTGTCAATGGGATCGCCGGGATGGATCTTATTCTCGATGCCGTCCAGGCCGGCCATCAGCATGGCGGCGAAGGCGTAGTAGGGGTTGGCTCCGGGATCGGGGAAGCGGACTTCGACGCGCTTGCCGTTGGGGCTGGTGGTGTAGGGAATGCGGCAGGCGGCCGAGCGGTTACGCGCCGAGTAGGCCAACAGCACCGGTGCCTCGAAGCCCGGGATCAACCGTTTGTAACTGTTGGTCAGCGGGTTGGTGAAGGCGTTGAGGGCTTTGGCGTGGCGGATGATGCCGCCGATGTAGTAGAGCGCGCTGTCCGAAAGGTCGGCATAGGCGTTACCGGCGAAGACCGGCTTGCCGCCCTTGAAGATGGACTGATGAACGTGCATGCCGGAGCCATTGTCGTCGATCACGGGCTTGGGCATAAATGTGGCCGTCTTGCCGTAGGAATGGGCGACGTTGTGCACCACGTATTTGTAGATCTGCATTTCGTCGGCACCGCGCACCAGAGTATTGAACTTCATGCCGAGTTCGTTCTGGGACGGCGCCACTTCATGATGGTGTTTTTCGGTTGTGATGCCCATCTCGGACATCAAAGTCAGCATTTCGGCACGCAAGTCGCTGAGCGAATCAACCGGTGGCACCGGGAAGTAGCCACCCTTGATCGGAGGCCGGTGACCGACGTTGCCGCCTTCGTACTGGCGGCCGGCGTTGTAGGGGCCTTCCTCCTGGTCGATGGAGTAGAAGACGTTATTCATGGAAACGTCGTAGCGTACGTCGTCGAAGACGAAGAACTCGGCCTCGGGCCCGAAGAAGGCTTCGTCACCGGTGCCGGTGTACTTCAGGTATTGCTCGCCCCGGCCGGCCGTGGAACGGGGATCGCGACCGTAGGCCTCGCCGGTCGAGGGCTCCATGACGTCGCAGAACATGATCAGCGAATTCTGCGCCGCAAAGGGGTCGATTACGGCACTGGCCGGGTCGGGCACCAACGCCATGTCGGATTCGCTGATGTCTTTCCAACCGGCGATCGAGGAGCCGTCGAACATGACGCCGTCGCTGAAGGTTTCCTCCTCGATCATGTGGCTGGCCATCGCCAGATGCTGCCACTTGCCGCGCGGGTCGGTGAAGCGCAGGTCGACGAAGGGGATATCTTCGTCCTTGAGGCGTTTGAGTACGGCGTCGACGTCGGACATGATGGCAGTCCCTTTCCTGAATTTACTTGAATGCGACTATCTGATGGTGGCGGTCGAAGCGGGCTAAATCGCCTCGGTACCCTTCTCGCCGGTGCGGATGCGGATGGCTTCCTCGACTGTGGTAACGAAGATCTTGCCGTCACCGATGCGACCGGTGTGTGCGGCCTGCTGAATGGCCTCGATGGCGCGCTCGACCAAACCGTCGTCGAGCACGATCTCGATCTTCACCTTGGGCAGGAAATCGACCACATACTCGGCCCCGCGGTAAAGCTCGGTATGGCCTTTCTGACGTCCAAATCCCTTGGCTTCGGTGACCGTGATGCCCTGCAAACCGACTTCGTGCAGGGCTTCTTTGACCTCGTCCAGCTTGAAAGGCTTGATGATGGCTTCGATTTTCTTCATGACGGTACCCGACCAACGCCCCAACAAATGACTCACTTAGCACATGCCGTGCCACATCGGGACAATTTCAAAACATCGCCAATACAGCCGTTTTGACGGGACTTCACCACCGAGATGGGTCAGGGGTGTGCCTATTTTTTCAGCAAACTGCCCGTTTTTTTATCAGGCCAGCAGCGTACGTATGCGTGTCATCGCTTCACGGATGTTGGCCACCGAATTGGCATAGGAAAAGCGGATGAAACCCTCGCCCATGGCGCCGAAGCTGGTGCCGGCCACGGTGGCCACACCGGCCTCTTCGAGCAAGCGTTCTTGGAGCTCCTTGGCAACCAGTCCGCTGCCCGAAATGTTCGGAAAAGCATAGAAGGCGCCGGCCGGGCGGGCACAGCGAAAGCCAGGGATGGCGTTGAGCTCATCGAGGATGATTTGGCGGCGCTCGTCGAAGGCCGCGACCATCTCGTCGACAGCGTGCTGCGGCCCCGTCAGGGCTTCGATGCCGGCCCATTGAGTGGCGGCATTGACGCAGGAATGGATGTTGACGCAAAGCCGTACCGCCTGTTCGATCCAGGCAGCCGGCCACAGGCTCCAACCCAGCCGCCAACCGGTCATGGCGTAGGTCTTGGACCAACCATCGAGCACGATCAGGCGCTCGCGAATGGACTCGTAGTCGAGCAGGCTGACGTGGGGCTGATTGTCGTAGACCATGCGGCTGTAGATTTCGTCCGACAGGATGGCGACCTGGGGATGCGCCTCGAGCCCGGCCACCAGACGATCCAACTCGGCCTTGGCGATGACGCCGCCGGTGGGATTGGCGGGGCTGTTGATGATGATCAGTCGGGTGCGCGGCGTGATGCTTTCAAGCACCTCGTCGGCGGCGAATGAAAAGCCGTTCTCCTCATTGAGCGCAATCGGTACCGGCGTGGCGTCGGCGTAGCGGATGGCCGATTCGTAGATCGGGAAACCGGGGTTGGGATACATGATCTCGGCGCCGGCCTGGCCGAACATCAAACAGGCGAAGAACATGGTCGGCTTGCCGCCGGGCACGATCAGCAGGTTGTCGGGGCTGACCTCGACGCCCCGGTATTTGAGGACGTCGGCGGCCACGGCCTCGCGCAAGGGCAAGATTCCCTGCGAGGGCGTATAGCCGTGATGGCCGTCGGCCAGGGCGCGCCGGCCGGCCTCGACGATGTTGCCGGGCGTCGGGAAGTCAGGCTGACCGATACCCAAGTTGATGATATCGCGGCCCTCGGCCTGCAGGGCGGCAGCCCGAGCCAGCACCTCGAAGGCCGTCTCGGTACCCAACCGCGACATGCGCTCGCTGAGTTGAGGGGTGGGTGTGTTCATGGGCCCGGTTATAGCAGAGCACGGCCTGGGCGACAGGGGGCAGGGGCCGACAGGACGCCCCAGAAATAGGCCAGATAGATCGTCGCCGGCACCATCAGCGCCGTGCCTTCGTCCTGAAGGAAGAACTTCACATGGTCACCTGCCTTAAGACGTAACTTGTCCCTGACGACCCTGGGAATCGTGACGCGGCCTTGGGATGTGGTGGTGGCGACAGTCATGAATGCGGCTCACTGGTTTTTGCTGCTGGAAAATATCAGTTCTCGCTGTCTGCCGCAGCAAACCCCTTCAGGCTTTCCGCCAGCCTGGGATGCGGTACTGGCAGGGCGAATTCGGCTTCCAGGGCGGCGGCGGCGCGTAGCACCAAAGCTTCTCCGTACTGTGGGCCGACGATCTGCAGGCCCACGGGTAGGCCGTCCGAGGTTAGGCCACAGGGCAGCGAGGCGGCTGGCTGGCCGGTCAGGTTGAAAGGCAGGGTGTAGGGCACGGCGTCGCGAAAACGGTCGTAGGCGGCCGAGTGGTAGACCGTGTCGGCGCTGGGCGGCGGCGTCGGCTGGGTGGGCGTGAGCAAGAGATCGTAATCGGCATGGAACTCGTTCATCAAGGTGCCCAGCCGCGCCCGTGCCTCCATGGCCTTGACATAGGTCTCCAGGCTGACCTCGAGGCCGGCTTCGGCCAGGCGGCGGAAGTCGGGGTCGAGATCGTCCCAGCGCTCCCGCGGTACCAGCCGCAAAAGGCTGGCGAAGGCGGCGATCCAGTAATCCTCGAACTCCGGCCTGAGCGGCGCGAAGACTTCGCCGACCTCCTCGACCGTGGCCCCGAGCCCAACCATGGCGTCGCAGGCCCGGCGCACAGGAGTCAGGATTTCGTCGGCTGGCTCGACACCCCCGAGAGCGGGCGCGAAAGCCATCCGCAGGCCGCCGACTCCGGCCTCGAGCCCGGCGGTCCAGTCCAGGCCTTCATAGGGTAGGGCATACCAGTCGCGCCGGTCCGGTTTGCTCAACTCGTTGAGCATCAGGGCGGCATCGCGAACATTGCGGGCGATCGGTCCACCTGCCAACAAGGTGGCGAAGGGGCTTTCGTTGGGCCAGTGCGGCACGCGGCCGAAATTCGGCTTGAGGCCGAAGAGACCGCAAAAGTTGGCTGGAATGCGGATCGAGCCGCCGCCGTCGTTGCCAAAGGCGAGCTGGCCGATGCCGGCGGCCAGGGCCGCCGCGCCGCCACCGGTGGAGCCACCGGGCGTGCGAGCGGGGTCCCAGGGATTTCGCGTGGTGCCGAAAAGCGGACCGTCGGTCATTCCCTTCCAGCCGAATTCCGGCATCGTTGTCTTGCCCAGAATGACGGCTCCGGCCTCGCGCAGCCGGGCCACGACCGGCGCGTCGTCCTGCCAGGGGCCATCGGGATCAATTGTCTTCGAGCCCAGCCGCGTCGGCCAACCGGCGGCCTGTACGGTATCCTTGATGTGCAGGGGCACACCGTCGAGGGGCCCCAGCGGCCTGCCCTGTTGCCAGCGCCCGGCGGCGCGCTCGGCGCTCTCTATGGCGCCGTCTGCGTCGACCACCTGGAAGGCGTTGAGCACGGGCTCGTAGCGCATCAGCCGGGCCAACGCCATCTCGCAGGCGTCCCGCGGTGACAGGCTACCGGCAGCAAAGGCCCGGACCATTTCATGCGCCGGCCAATAAGCAATCTCTTCCGACACCATGTTTCTCCTCCATGGTTTCCGATCCAGCCCGCCGCATCCTATGATAGGCCTCCCTTATCGGAGGATCAGCGTGAAAGCGGCCAACAGTATACTTTCCGGCTATGGCACCACCGTCTTCGAGGTGATGTCGCAGCTGGCCATCGAACATCAGTCGATCAATCTGGGGCAGGGTTTTCCCGACGGCAACGGGCCCGATGACGTGCGCCAGGCGGCCCATGATGCACTGGAAAACGCACCAAACCAGTATCCGCCCATGATGGGCGTGCCGGAACTGCGTCAGGCGGTGGCTGAGCACGGCAAGCGCTTCTATGGCCTCGAGGTCGACTGGGCCAGCGAGGTCATGGTCACTTCGGGTGCCACCGAGGCCCTGGCCGCCTGCATCCTCGGCCTCCTGGAGCCGGGCGACGAGGCGGTGTTGATCGAGCCGCTATACGATTGCTATCTGCCTATGATCCGCCGGGCCGGAGCGACACCCAAGCTGGTGCGGGTCAAGCCGCCGCATTGGGATCTGCCGCGCGAGGAGTTGGCGGCGGCATTCTCGGCGCGCACCAAACTGGTGCTGCTGAATTCACCCATGAATCCGGCCGGCAAGGTTTTCAGTCGCCAGGAGCTTATGGTCCTTGCCGAACTGGCCGAGGAGCACGATTGCTACGTGATATGCGACGAGGCCTACGAGCACTTGGTCTTCGACGGCCTCGAGCATCTGCCACTAATGACCCTTCCAGGCATGCGCCAGCGCGCCCTCAAGATCGGCTCGGCCGGCAAAACCTTTGCCATGACCGGCTGGAAGGTGGGGTACGTCACCGCGGCACCAGAGATACTGGCCACTGTCGCCCGAGCCCACCAGTTCCTGGTTTTCACCACGCCGCCCAACTTGCAGCGCGCCGTGGCCTACGGCCTGACCAAGGAGGACGCCTATTTTGCGGCGCTCGGCAGCGAGCTTGCGGCCAAGCGCGACCTGATGCGCGACGGCCTCTCGCGCATCGGCTTCGAAGCCATGGACTGCCAGGGCACCTATTTCATCAACGCCGATTTCCGCGGCCTGGGTTTCACGGGCAGTGACGAGGATTTTTGCCGTCACATCACCGTCGAGGCCGGGGTCACGGCGGTGCCGGTCAGCGCCTTCTACGCCGCCGACGGCGTCGACTACCTGGCGCGCTTTTGTTTTTGCAAGGAGGACGCGTTGCTCGAGGAGGCCATCGACCGTCTGGCAAGGCATTTTGGTTAAGGCGGACGATTTCGGGTTTACAAACTGTTAAGCCGTTCCCATATACCTCGGTATCAACGGAGGTAGCGCCAATCGATACGGCGCGGCTTTCCGAAAATGGCAAACCGCCGGCAACGGCGGGACGCAAAACCACCGATCTGGAAACTCTGGTCCATGAGGGGCTGAAGAACCAGACAGCGGGGTTACCGAAGGGAGCCAAAGCGATGACATTCTCTGTCGTGACCAGCAAAAATCGATCCGTGACTGACGACTCCTGGAAGAACGATATCCGGGTGCTGATCGTCGATGACCAACGCACCATGCGCAAGATCGTCCGGGGCCTTCTGAGCCAGGCCGGGATCAACGATGTCGTCGAGGCCGAGGACGGCGCCGCGGCGATGCAGTTTCTCGAGGCGCCGCAGTCTGACTTGCCGGACATCGTGATCTGCGATCTGCACATGGAGAGGGTCGATGGCATGGATTTCTGTAACCGGATCAGGCGCCACAAGCGGTCCGAAATCTCGGGCATACCGGTGCTCATCCTGACCGGCGACAGCGACACCATGCTGCATGAAGTCAGCCGCCAGGTCGGCGCCGCCAAGGTGCTGACCAAGCCGATTTCCTCACCCGATCTGGCTCGCGAAATCCATCAAGCCATCGGCTTTTCGGGTTAACGCCGCACATCCGAAGCCGAAGAGTTGGGGTATTTCGGCTTCGGAGCTCCGCCCGCGCCACCGCTGCGGGAAGGGGTCATGCGGCGGGCGTCGGGGTTGTTCTCCTGCTCCTTGACGCTGGCGCGGGCGGGGCGTAAAAGCGGGCTCTCCTTGCTGGCGGGTGTAGCTCAGTCGGTTAGAGCGCTAGATTGTGGATCTAGAGGTCGTGGGTTCGATCCCCATCACTCGCCCCAAAAACACATTACTCCGTGCTATATTTTCCCGATTATCCCGTGCCAATAATAAAAACGCGTGAACGGAAATGGACGAAAGCAAGGCCTTCCGGCGGGTCAATTTCGTACCCAATCAACTGATCTTCGACGAGGGCGAGCAAAGCGCCGAGGCCTATCTCATTCGCTCGGGAAAGGTCGAGATCAGGGTCGGCGTGCGCAGCGATGTCCCGCGTGTCCTGGCCGTCATTGGCAGGGGCCAGGTATTCGGAGAAATGGCATTGTTCGACAACCGGCCGCGCATGGCAGCGGCTGTGGCAGTGGAACCGACCGAGGCCACGGCGATCGCCCGCGATGAGTTCCAGCAGCGCGTGGCCGATATGGATCCGGCCATTCGGGGAGTTGTGCTGCTCATGGTGGAGCGCATGAGGAACATGGTCGAAGAGGTTGCCGGCACCCGGCGCAGTGGGCGGCAACAGCGAATTCAAGAAACCGAGGTCGTGCCGGAGACAGAAGACTAAAGAACCTGTCGATGGCTCTGGTGAGTGCACTGGGTTAAGATGTGGAACGGTCGGGGAGGGCTGTCGGTACCTGGTAAGGGTAGTTTATGGCGCACGACGTTAGAAGTCTGACAAGACGGCAAAAGGCCGCTGTCGTGATCATAACCATCGCCGAAGGCGGCAAAGTCGAACTCGTCTATTAGGGGGCGGAAAAGGCGGACATGGCCGACCAACCAGAAAGCGGCAGCCTGATCCACGAATCCCGAGATCAGATGGAATCGGCCCTGATCGAAGTGTTGCGGACCGAGGCTCGGGTGCGTGCTCTGGGCCGTCAGACCGATACCGCGGCGGCGGCGGTAACGCCCGCAGGCGATACCCGGACGGCGCCGGCGGTCATCGACGAGGTCGAAACGGTGAAGGAGAAAATCGATCTCCGCGAAGCCTACGCGGCGCAGAGCCGTGCTGCCGGCAGGCTGGCCCTGGTCACCCAGATTTTCGAAATCGGCTGCTCGCAAAAGAGCGAGGCGGCGATCTATTTTCAGCTCTCCAACTACTTGTTCCGAAGTGTTTCCGACATTGATGGCGTGCCCGGCGCGCAGGATTGCCTGAGCCAAATGGCTACCGCGCTCTATGCCTATTTTCACGTTTCTCTCGACACCGAAAACGAGATGCAGGTGCGCACGGCTTGGCAGTGCCTCGAAAGCGTGCTCAGGGAGTTGGGCCGCAACATCTGATCCGCGCTAGGCAAGGTGACCATCATAGGAACACCATGGTTCACCAACAGATGATCGAAAAGGTGCTGGAGCGGCTTGACGAGGAGCATGCGGGGTATTTCACCGGAGTACTGACCGCCCTGAACGAGGACCCCCGCGTCGAATACATGCCCAATCTGGTCTTTCTGGTGCTGCGCGAATCGATCCAGTTCCTGCCCGTCTATTTGCCCCAGGAAGAGCTCCTCAACCGCCTGTTCGCCTTCGTTGCCACTAATAAGGACAGGCTGATGCACCTCATCCACAGCACGCGCTACATCCGCCAGCCCACCTGCGTGCGCGAAATCACCAACGAATTCGTGGTCGAGATCGTCGACTCGGTTCTTGAGCGCTACCGCCAGGGCGAAATCGACTCCGGCGAGCGCGCCATCCACCGCATCCAATGGCCCTACGACGAAATCGAATTCCCCTACCGAGACGACAGCGACCACGACGACGATTGAAGGGCGCTGCTCTAGTCCAGCGGATAGGGGTCGTGGCCGCGCACGGCATGGGGCCGGTAGGGCTCCTCCAGTGCCTCAATTTCCTCCGCCTCGAGATCGATTTTCAGCGCCTTCACCGACTCGCGCAGTTGCGCCAGCTTGCTGGCGCCGATAATGGGCGCCGTGACGTACGGTTTGTGCAGCATCCAGGCCAGGGCGATCTGGGTCGCCGAGACCCCGCGCCGCTTGGCGATGGCGGCCGCGCGCTCGACAACGTCGAAGTCCTCCGGCTGGTAATAGAGCTTGGCGGAAAAGGGATCATCTTTCGAACGTGGCGTCTTGCCGCCGCCGCGGCGGTAGCGGTTGCCGGCCAGGAAGCCCCGCGCCAAGGGACTCCAGGGGATGACTCCTATGCCCTCTTCCTGGCACAGCGGCATCATCTCGCGCTCTTCCTCGCGGTAGACCAGATTGTAGTGGTTCTGCATGGATACGAAGCGCGTCCAGCCGCCGAGGTCGGCGGTGTGCAGCATCTTGGCGAACTGAAAGGCGAACATACTGGAGGCGCCGACATAGCGCGCCTTGCCGGCCTTGACCACGTCATGCAGCGCCTCGACGGTTTCTTCGATGGGGGTCTGGTAGTCGAAGCGGTGGATTTGGTAGAGGTCGACGTAATCGGTGCCCAACCGGGCCAGGCTTTTGTCGATGGCGTCCATAACGTGCTTGCGGCTGAGCCCGCGGTCATTGATGTCGCCGCTCATGGGATTGAAGAGCTTGGTGGCGATCACCAGTTCATGGCGCGGGGCGTATTTGAGCAGCCACTTGCCGGTGATTTCCTCGCTCGCGCCGTGGCTGTAGATGTCAGCCGTGTCGAAGAAATTGATGCCGAGATCGAGCGCCGCTTTGTAGTAGGGCCGTGCGCCGCGCTCCTCGATGGTGTAGGGCCGGAATTTCTTGCTGCCGAATCCCATGGTGCCAAAACAGAGCCGGCTGACCTTGAGACCACTGTGACCGAGATTGACGTACTGCATGATTATTCCCCGGTTGTTTTCGCTGGCCAATTTACTGCGCTTCGCGGGTTGATTACCATGGCTGGGCCGAGCCGGGGGAACGCATGGCCACGAACGTCGAGCAAGACGCCAGCGCAGAGGACACCGAGGTACGTAGCTCAAGCTTGCTCGAGGTTTGCCGTGAGCTCGTGCTCGAACTTCACCCCCACAAAGCGGACACGCTGTCGGTCGCTCTAGACAGTTCGCTGGAACGCGATTTCGGCCTCGACAGCCTGGGCCGGGTCGAGCTCTTGATGCGCCTCGAGAAGGGCTTCGAGGTGCAGCTTCCGGACCAGCTCCTGGCCACCGCCGAATCGCCCCGTGATCTCTTGCGGGCCATCGACAACGCGGGTCCGGCTGCCGTCGAGCGAACGCTGCCGGCCGCTGTTCGCGGCGCCGAACCGACCCGAGCCGAGGCCCTGCCGTTGGGAGCAACAACGCTGGTCGAGATGCTGGATTGGCACGTGCTGACCCATCCCGACCGTCCTCACGTGCGCTTCCTGGCCGAGGACGGCAGCGAGCACGAGATCAGCTATCGCGAGCTGCGCGACCGCGCCCGCGAGGTGGCCAGCGGGTTGCGCCAACGCGATGTGGCGCCGGGCCAGGGCGTGGCTATCATGCTGCCCACCGGGCTCGACTTCTTCTATGCCTTCTTCGGCATCCTGCTGGCCGGTGCCGTGCCGGTGCCCAACTACCCGCCGGTCCGGTTGAGCCAGATCGAGGATCACCTCAGGCGCCAGGCCGGAATTCTTGTCAACGCCCGCGTGCCGGTTCTGATCACCGTGCCCGAGGCCAAGCCGCTGGCCCGTTATCTGCGTTCCCAGGTGCGCGAGCTCAACCACGTGGTCACTGTCGACGACCTGCGCCAGCCCCCGGGCGACCAGCCCTGGCCGCTGGTCAAGCCCAGCGACATGGCATTCTTGCAGTACACCTCGGGCAGTACCGGCCAACCCAAGGGCGTGATGCTGACCCACGCCAACCTGCTGGCCAACGTGCGCGCCATGGGTTTGGCTCTAAAGGCCGATTCGACAGACGTCTTCGTCAGTTGGCTGCCGCTCTATCACGACATGGGCCTGATCGGCGCCTGGCTCGGCAGCATGTACCACGCCGTGAAGCTGGTGGTGATGTCACCGCTGACCTTCCTGGCCCGTCCTGAACGTTGGCTCTGGGTCATCCACGAACACCGCGGCAGTATTTCGGCGGCACCGAATTTCGCCTATGAGCTTTGCACCCACCGCATCACCGACGAGGCCGTCGCGGGTCTCGATCTGAGTTCATGGCGGGTCGCTGCCAACGGTGCCGAGCCGGTCATTCCGGGCACCATGGACGCGTTCATCGAACGCTTCGCGCCTTTCGGCTTCAAGGCAGGCAGCATGAAACCCGTCTACGGCCTGGCTGAATCCTCGGTCGGGTTGGCCTTTCCGCCCTTGGAGCGACCGCCACTGGTCGACCGCATCCGGCGCGAGCCCTTCACCAGTGCCGGCAAGGCCATCCCGGCCGACGAGGACGACGACAATCCCCTGGCTTTCGTGGCTTGCGGCCAACCCCTGCCGGGCCACGAGTTCCGCATCGTCGACGATGGCGGCCGCGAGTTGCCCGAGCGCCAGGAGGGGCGCCTGCAGTTTCGTGGCCCCTCCAGCACCAGCGGTTATTTTCGCAACCCCGAAGCCACGGCCGAAATGTTCGACGGCGATTGGATAGATTCCGGCGACTTCGCCTATATGTGGGGCGGCGACGCCTTCCTCACCGGTCGGTGCAAGGACATCATCATCAAGGCCGGCCGCAACATCTACCCCCAGGAAGTGGAGCGCGCGGTGGGCGAACTTGAAGATGTGCGCACCGGCTGCGTCGCCGTGTTCGGCTACAGCGACGTGCGTAGCGGCACAGAGCGTCTGGTGGTGATGGCCGAAACCCGGCAAGAAGAGGCTGCCGCCCGGGACCGTCTCAAGAGCGACATCGAAGGCATCGTCAACGACCTTTTGGGGACGCCGCCCGACGACGTCGCCCTGGTGCCGCCCCAGGCGGTGCTCAAGACCTCGAGCGGCAAGATCCGTCGCACGGCTTGCCGCGATCTTTACCGCGGCGGCACAGCGGACAAGGGCCGCGGCGCGGTCTGGTTGCAGTTCGCCCGCCTGGCCGGTGGCAGCCTTTTGCCGGAGGCCCGCCGCCTGTTGCGTCATGCCGGGGATTATCTCTATGCCGGCTGGTGGTGGCTGGTCATCGGCCTGGCTGCCGCCATACTGGTACCGGTCGTCAGCTTGCTGCCATGGCGGCGCCTTAATCAGAACCTGTTGCGCCGGTTCAGCGCGCAGACCCTGCGTCTGGCCGGTACGCCGCTCAGGGTGCGGGGGCTGGAGAACCTGCCCCCGGGGGCCGCCATCATCTGCAGCAATCACGCCAGCTATCTGGATCCCCTGGTGCTCTCGGCCGCCTTACCGCTTCATTTCGGTTTCGTGGTCAAGGGTGAGCTGCGGGCGAATTATTCGATCCGGCTGTTTCTTGAACATCTTGGCGTTCTGTTCGTCGAGCGCTTCGACCCCCGGAAAGCGGTCGAGGACAGCGGCCGAATTCTGGCAGAGGTCAAAGACGGCGCCTCTGTGGCGGTGTTTCCCGAAGGTACCCTGACGCGAATGCCGGGGCTGCTGCCGTTCCGCATGGGCGCCTTTCAAATGGCGGCTGAAGGACGGGTTCCGGTTGTCACGGTGGCCATCCGAGGCAGCCGCTACGTGCTGCGCGATGGCACCTGGTTCCCCCGGCGAGGCGCTATCACGCTGACCGTCAGCGAAACGGTCGAGCCCGACGGTGCCGACTGGGCTGCCGCCATCCGGCTACGCGACGCCGTACGGGAAAAGATGCTGCGCACCTGTGGTGAGCCGGATTTGGCCTACGAGACCGGTCAGGGCGCCTATAAGGAAAACGACAAACCCTAAACGGAGTTCTTTATGTCCATCTTCTCCTCCCCAGCATTCGACGACCACGAAGAAGTGCATTTCTTTGACGATCCGGCCACCGGTTTGCGCGCCATCATCGCCATTCACGACACCACCCTGGGCCCGGCCGCCGGAGGCTGCCGCATGAAGACATACGACAGCGAAGACGACGCCGTCACCGATGCGCTGAGGTTGTCGCGCGGCATGACCTACAAGGCGGTGATGGCGAATTTGCCCTATGGTGGCGGCAAGAGCGTCATCATCGGCGATCCCCACAGCGAAAAGACGGAAGCACTCTTCCGCGCCTTTGGTCGAGCCGTCGAATCCCTGGGCGGGCGTTACCACACTGGCGAGGATATGGGCGTGACCATGCAGGACATGGACTGGGCGGCCCAGGAATCCGCCTATGTCCACGGCACCACCGCGAGCGAGGCCCAGGATCCCTCGCCCGACACCGCCGTCGGCGTGTTGGCTGGCATCATTGCAGCGGTCAAGCACAAGCTCGGGCGTCACGATCTCAAGGGGTTGGGCGTTGCCGTGCAGGGACTGGGTAACGTCGGATACCATCTTTGCAGGTTACTAGCTGCAGAGGGCGCGCGCCTAAGCGTGGCCGACGTCGATGCCGATTTGGTGGCGCGCTGCGCCGCCGAGTTCGAAGCCGTGGCCGTGCCGTCCGACGAAATCTATGCCGTCGACGCCGAGGTCTTCGCGCCCTGCGCCGTCGGTGCCATTCTCAACGATCAAACCATCGGCCTGCTGGAATGCGACATCGTCGCCGGCTCGGCCAACAACCAATTGCTCGAAGAGCGCCACGGCCAGGCATTGAGCCAGGCGGGAATCCTTTACGCCCCGGACTACGTCATCAACGCCGGCGGTTTCATCAGCGTCGCCGACGAGATGGTGGCCGGCCGGCGCGATGAGCAGCGCGTGCTGCGCCGGCTTCACGGCATCGGTGATTTGTTGGGCGAAATCTTTAGCCGGGCCGCGAGCGAAGGGCGGGCGACCAGCGAGATTGCCGACGCCATTGCCGGCGAAAAATTGGCAGCCAAAAAGGCGGGTTAGATTTATCCCCCCTCGGCGTTATCGCGCTCGTACTGCAGGGCTTCGGCGAACGAGGCCAGGTCTTCCAGAAGATCCATCAGCGGGCTGGTGTGGTAGCTGATGATGCCGGCTGCCGTCTGGGGCAACACCAGGCCTGAGCGCGTGGCCCGGCTGCAGGCTGCCTGCAGCGACGATGCGGTGGGGTAGGGGTTGGGCACCATGCTCTGTTTGAGGGAGTGCCAGCCGCTGGCCAACTGTTCCTCGATGGTATCGCCTGTGTCCTGCGTCACCCGGTCGATGCGCAACATGGTGGCGATCAGGACAACTTCCTCTGGCGTCAGCGCCGCAATGATATCGGCATACACCAGGTAACGGTCCGGGGTGGTGTCGCCCGATAGCACAGTGGCGATCATGATGCGGGCCAAGAGGCGTAGGTTGACCCGGGCGGCGCCCTCCAGGGCGGCGCGGCGGTAGCGATAGATGGCAGCGTAGACGGCGTCGTCGTTGGCCACCACCAGATGTTCTTCAGCCCGGGCATTGAGTTCCCCGACCATCACCTCCCGGCCCTTGGAGTCGCGATGGTGCAGCAGGTCGTGGATGCCGCTGGTCAACATGCCGGCTCCGGCCGCTGTACTGGCGTCGACTCCTTCAGGGGGCTGATCGAAATAGAGTTCGACGTAGGCCGCCAGGTTGAGAGTCGAGGTTGGGACGTCGGATGGCATGGGTATTTCCCCAGATATGCTGTGGGCACGCGGCTTTCAAGCCCCCTGATAGCGGGGCCGGGACGGAGGCGCAAGCCGGGCTCTCTTGCACCGACGTCGCCTGACCGCAACAATGGCCCGATTAGTCGGATCGGCGATACCAGTGGAGAGTAGGTATGTCGGAAGATCTTTGTTATTTGACAGCCAGCGAGCTGGTGCGCCGCTATGGCGAAAAGTCGCTGTCGCCCGTTGACGTCACGGCGGCCACTTTGGCTCGCATCGAGCGCTATGACGGGGCTATCAATGCCTATTGTCTGGTCGCCGGCGACGAAGCCATGGCCGCGGCGCGTCAGTCCGAGGAGCGCTGGAGCAAGGGCCAGCCTCTGGGTCTGGTGGATGGCGTGCCGACTTCGATCAAGGACCTCAACATCAGCAAGGGCTGGCCCACGCTAAGGGGCTCGCGCAGCGTCGCTGCCGACCAAACCTGCGACGAAGACGCCCCCATCGTGGCCCGCCTGCGCGAGCAGGGCGCGGTCTTCCTGGGCAAGACCACGACGCCCGAGTTCGGCTGGAAGGGCGTCACCGATTCGCCGCTCACCGGCATCACGCGTAACCCCTGGAATACCGAGCGCACGCCTGGCGGCTCCTCGGGCGGTGCTTCGGCGGCATTGGCGGCCGGCTTCTGCGCTCTGGCCACCGGCGGCGACGGTGGGGGCTCGATCCGCATTCCCTCGGGCTTCAGCGGCACCTTCGGCATCAAGGCCCAGTTCGGCCGCGTGCCGGCGTTTCCGGCCAGCCCCTACGGCACGCTAAGTCACCCCGGGCCGTTGGCCCGCACCGTCGAGGACGCCGCCCTGATGCTGACGGTGATTGCCCGGCCCGATCCGCGCGATTGGCTGGCGCTCGACTACGACGGCCGTGACTGGCGTGATGGCCTTGATGACGGCGTTGCCGGCCTGCGTATCGGCTTCAGCCCCGATCTCGGCTACGGCCGGGTCGATGCGCAGGTCGCCGACCGGGTCGCCAAGGCAGCCCAGGAATTTGTGGAACTCGGTGCCACTGTCGAGGACGTGCCGCCGCCCTTCGCCGACCCCACCGAGGCCTTCCGCACCATCTGGTGGGTGGCCTCGGCCACTGCCATGCGCAACCACTCACCAGAGCAGATGGCGCAGTTGGAACCCGATTTTGCCGACATCTGCGAACAGGGCCGGCGCATCGATGTGATCGATTACATGCAGGCCGTCGACCAGCGCGCCGTGGTGGGCCTGGCCATGAAGACCTTCGGTCAGACATACGACCTCTTACTGACGCCCTCTTTGGCGGTGCCGGCATTCAGTGCCGGTGCGCTCTCGCCCTGGCCCGAGGATGGCTTCAAGTGGCTCTCTTGGACGCCCTTCAGCTATCCTTTCAATATGACCGGCCAGCCGGCTGCTAGCGTGCCCTGTGGCTTTACGGACGACGGCCTGCCGGTGGGACTGCAGATCGTCGGCCGGGCCTACGAGGAGGCCACAGTGCTGCGGGCCGCCCGGGCTTACGAAACCGCGCACCCCTACCATCGGCAGCATCCCGAACTGAAGGAGGCGGCCAAAGGCGATGGCTGAGCGCAAGACACTCGATGCAGCCAGCGACATAGAGGCCCTCGATCGGCTGCTCACCGTGGCTGGTCTGGATCTCGTTGATGTGGGCTGTGGCGCCGGCAATTTGAGCCGCCTGTTGGCCCAGCGCGGGGCTCGCGTGCTGGGCGTTGATCCCGACGCCATCCAAGCGGCCAAAAACCGCGAGGCCCCGGTCGAGGCCGGATTGCGTTTCGCCGAGGCGCCGGCGACCGCGTTGCCGCTCGACAAATCCAGTCAGGATGGCGTGATTTTGTCGCGCTCGCTCCATCACATGGCCATCGACGAAATGGAGCCGGCTCTCCGCGAGGCGGCACGGGTGCTCAAATCGACGGGCTTTCTCTATGTTCTCGAACCCGATTATTCGGGCAGCTACTGGGAATTGCAGAAGTCCTACAACAATGAATCGCCGGCCCGGCTGGCTGCCATCGAGATTTTGGACCGGGCCGCTCCGGCATTGTTCGGAGAGATGCAGGAATACTGGTACGACCTACCGGTGACGTTCCCCGACTTCGATACCTACCTCGAAACCACGCTAGACCGCAGCTATCTCAAATTCGAGCGCCACCAGATCGACACGCCCGAGGTGCGCGCCCGTTTCGCGGCGGCGCGTGGCGAGGACGGCCACCACTTTGCCCAGCCCATCCGCCTGCGCATCTACGGTAGGACCGGCAATGAATGAGAGCGGCTGGCTGAACCAGGCGCTGCTCTCGGTCGCAGAGATGTACCGGGCCGACGCCGCAGCCATTGCCGGCGGTGTGCCCGGCCTGGATCTCATGGAGGCCGCTGGGGCCGGCGTCGCGGCCGAGATTGCCAAGCGCTGGCCGGCCCAGCCTGTCGCCATCCTGACGGGTCCGGGCAACAACGGCGGCGACGGATTCGTGGTGGCGCGGCTGTTGGCGGAGGCGGGCTGGGACGTGCGCCTCGGACTCTTGGGATCCGTCGAGGCCCTCGAAGGCGATGCCGCGGCCATGGCGGCGCGCTGGCCGGGCCCGGTCGGTGTGCTGGAGCCGGTGTTGCTGGACGGCTGCGGTCTGGTCGTCGATGCCGTTTTCGGGGCCGGACTGGCGCGTGATGTCGGTGGCATCGTGGCCGAAACGCTGGTGGCGGTCGGCGAACGTGGCCTGATCTCGGTCGCGGTCGATATCCCCAGCGGTGTCTCGGGCGATAGCGGGGACGTGCTGGGCTGTGCAGCAGCGGCGGCATTGACGGTAACCTTCTGTCGTCGCAAGCCGGGCCATTTGTTGCTGCCAGGAAGGGAACTCTGTGGCGAAATAGTAGTCATCGACATCGGTATTGCCTACGAAGTGGTGGCCGAGATCGCTGCCCAAACGGCGGCCAACGATCCCCAGCTCTGGCTGGCCGGCTACCCCTGGCCCGAGACGGGGGCGCACAAATATGGCCGGGGCCACGCCGTGGTGGTGAGCGGCGGTCCGGCCACTACAGGGGCCGCCCGCCTGGCCGCCGGTGGAGCCTTGCGCAGCGGCGCCGGGCTGGTCACCGTGGCTGGTCCGCCGGCGGCACTCATAGTCAACGCGACCCAGCTCACGGCAATCATGACGGCGAGCTTCGATGGTGCCGAGGAGCTGACCCGCTTCCTGGCCCAGCGCCGTCGCAACGCTGTGCTGCTGGGGCCGGGCAATGGGGTGGGAGAGGAGACCCGCGATAGCGTCCTGGCTGCCCTGGCCGGGACACCCGCGGTGGTCCTCGATGCCGACGCCCTGACAAGCTTCGCCGAACTGCCGGAGAGCTTGTTTGCGGCCTTGGGCCCTGATGTCGTGCTGACGCCCCACGGCGGCGAATTCGTGCGGCTTTTTCCCGATCTAGCGGCAGGCGAGGCCGGCGGAAAATTGGCCGCCACCCGGGCCGCGGCCGCGCGGGCCGGGGCGGTAGTGCTTCACAAAGGTCCCGACACAGTGATCGCCGAACCTGGCGGCCGGGCCGTGATCAATTCGAACGCGCCGCCCGAATTGGCGACCGCGGGTTCGGGCGATGTGCTGGCCGGTTTCGTGCTCGGCCTCGTGGCGCAAGGCTTACCAGCCTTCGAGGCCGCCGCAGCGGCAACGTGGCTGCACGGTGCTGCCGCCACCGCGTTCGGGCCCGGCCTGATCGCCGAGGACCTGGAACGGACGTTGCCGAAGGTGTTGCGGCAGCTGCAACAGAAACAATTTTAAATACCTTTTCCAGAAAGTATTCTAAAGTAAATCAATAAAGAAAAACGATAGTTTTACTCAGAATTTTGAATAAAACTGAGACATCCCCAAATATAAAGTCAAGACAATTTGGGGAGAGCGACATGATGCAGCTACTGCGACGCAAGTACAGGCGCTTCGACGAGGTTGCCGTGGGCAGCCTCTATCATCGCTTTCTCCCCTCCAACGTTCGCGAGACAGCCGAGATCTTGGCCCTGGCCGATGATGCCTACGGCGTGTCTCATGTGCGCTTCGAATTGACCGCCCATTTGGCCGGCAAAATCCTCGACAGTGGCCAGCGCACCCTGGCCACGGAGGTTTTCCTGACGAACTACCAACCCGGTTGTCCTAAGGAGTTCGCCGGCGCTGAGTGAAAGGTGGTTTTCCGCCTGAGCCGCGGGCAGTGGCGGGCTTCTGCTGAGGTGCGAACGGGAATACCCTAATTATTCCTGGTATTTACCCTTAGTTTTGCTTGCCAGTAGTATTCCGTAATGGTAATTTCTCCCCTGGCTGGGAAGTGCGGACAAATTACGCCAGCGGAGGTGAAAAATGAAGTGCCGAGCCGATTTGGTGATATTAGGGATTTTCTGCTACCGATTGCACGCGTACCCTCGGAGCCGTGATGGGGGAATCGGGCAATGACGTCGACCGTCGCCGTCATCGCCGCGTTGATCGTGATGGTAGGAGGGGTCGGGATACTCGCTTTCATGTCGGCAAATCAGTCGGGGCGGTTTCGCAGGCGCGACCGGGTGCGGGGCAAACGTCCGAAACCGCAGAATTCGAGGTCCACCAAGAAACCCAACACGGCAGATGCTAGAAAGTCCAAACGGAACGCCGCTTAGAGGATCCCATACAGGTTGCCCTTTGCCGACGGGGCAACAGCTGGTTGACGCCGCTGGCTATCGCTGCCCAACGGATTTGGAGATACGATCGGGCGGTTAGAAACCGACACTTGCGGTTTGCCGCCCGCCGTCACACATTAAGGGGGTATGAGCACTCAGGAACAAGCGCCAGAGAGCGCCGCCCGCCCCGCGCCAGCGGGGTTTTTCGACCGCGCCGTGCGCAACATCCGGCGCGCCTGGAAGGACGTCGCCGGATCGGCGCGGGTGGCGCTCACCGGCGCCGTTCGGGCCGATCTGCCTGACGAGGACGCCGAGCGTCTGGCCAGTCAGATCGCGGCCTGCTTGGAAGCTCGCGGCGGCGAAGTTTCGGCCCGCGCCCGGGCGGCCGACCTGGGCCGTACCTATCTTGGCCTCAGCGCCACTGGACGCCATCGTTTCCTGCGCCTGCTGGCTGACAATTGCGGAGTCGACCGCGAGGCCCTCAAGTTGGCCACGGCGGCCCTACAGGCGGCCGGGAGCGAGGCTTTCCCCGCCGCCGAAGCGAAGCTGCGGGCGGCACTGGTGCCACCGCGGGTCAAGCTTTTGACCCAGTTCAACGCACTGAGCCAGGGCGTCAAGTTTCTTGTCGACATGCGCGCCGATCTGCTGCCGTTGGCCCGCCATGACGCCGGCCTGAAGGCGCTAGACGACGATCTCAAAGGCTTGTTGGCGTCGTGGTTCGATATTGGCTTTCTCGATCTCAAGCGCATCACCTGGGAGGCTCCGGCGGCATTGTTGGAGCGCCTCATCGCCTACGAGGCCGTACACGCCATTCAGTCCTGGGAAGATCTCAAGAACAGACTGAGCTCGGATCGCCGTTGCTACGCCTTCTTTCATCCTCGCATGCCGGACGAACCCCTAATCTTCATCGAGGTGGCGCTGGTCAACGGCATGGCCGGTAATGTCCAGGAGCTACTTGACGAAGATGCCCCGGTGGGCGATGCCGAGGACGCCGATACGGCCATCTTCTATTCCATCTCCAACGCCCAAAAAGGCCTTGCCGGGGTGAGCTTCGGCAACTTTCTCATCAAGCGCGTGGTCGACGACCTGTTGCGCGAGCTGCCGGGCCTCAAGCGCTTTGCCACGCTGTCGCCGATCCCGGGTTTTCGGCGCTGGCTGGAGAGCGCTGCAACGGCCGGCGACATTGAATTCAGGGCCGCCGAGGAACGCAGCTACATGGCCTTGACCGGGACCGACAATGCGGCCACCGCTCTGGCGGTGTTGCTGGCCCGGCCCAACTGGCCCGAGGATGCCGACGCGGTGCGGGCTTTGCAGCCCTTGCTGCTGCGCTGCGCCGCGCGCTACCTGCTGGAGGAAAAGCAGGGTGGCGCTACGCTTGACCGGGTGGCGCACTTCCATCTCAGCAACGGCGCCCGAGTGGAACGCCTCAACTGGCTGGGCAATGCCTCTCCCGAGGGCTTGAAGCAGTCGGCCGGATTGATGGTCAACTACCGCTACAAACTGGCTGATATCGAGACCAACCACGAAGCCTATTCGACCGACGGCACCGTCGTGACGGTGCCGGCGGTGCGCAATTTGNNGAANTNATCCNTTGCNNNGCANNACNGNTCNTGGAAGCCNCNNCCNANGGNNGNCGCGTTAGCGCTGGCAATGGCGAATTCTTGTGTGATATAGAGGGTGGCCTTTCCGCAGGAGGTGGAGCTNACGCATCCCTGGAACAGCCAGATGCGGCTGTGGTGGAACCGGTAGACACGCATGCCTTAGGAGCATGTGCCTTCGGGCGTGGGGGTTCGAGTCCCTCCAGCCGCACCAGGATGGTCCATAAGTCCGCAATACCGCCAACCGGAGCACGCCGTTCGGCGACCTTAGTCATCCAACAATCCGATATTCCAACGAGAGCTTGATGCAGGTAACACAGACCAGTGCCGACGGACTAAAGCGTGAGTTCGCGGTCGTTGTCGAAGCGGCCGAGATCGAAACCAAGATCGCCGCCCGGTTGGAGCAATTGGCCACCACCACCCAGATGCCCGGATTCCGCCCGGGCAAGGTGCCGGTCGGGTTGATGCGCCAGAAATACGGCGATGCGGTGACCGGTGAAGTGCTTGAGGATACGGTCAATCTGGGCACCCAGCAGGCCATGTCCGAGAATGAACTAAAACCGGCCCTGCAGCCGCAGATCGAAATCACCAAATTCGAACCGGGCAGCGATCTCGTGTACACCATCGCGGTCGAGGTGCTGCCCGAAATCGAAGCTTCCGACTTCTCAAAGCTCAAGCTCGAACGCCTCAAGGCCGAGCCCAGCGAAGAAGAGGTTACAGCGGCCATCGACCGCCTGGCTCAGGCGCAACGCGTCTACACCGAAGAGGCGGGGAGGGTGGCTGCCGACGGCGACGCCACGGTGATCGATTTTGCCGGCTCCATAGATGGCGAACTCTTCGAAGGCGGCAGCGGCGAGGATCACGAGCTGGTGCTGGGCAGCCAGTCCTTCATCCCCGGCTTCGAGGATCAGTTGGTCGGTACCAAGGCGGGCGACGAGATAAGCGTCAAGGTCGATTTTCCCGACGACTATCCGGCAGAGCATCTAAAGGGCAAGGCGGCTGTTTTCGAAACCACCGTCAAGGCGGTCAAGGTGTGCGAGGAGATGGCGCTCGACGATGCTTTCGCCCAGCGCCTCGGCCTGGAGAATCTGGAAGGCCTGCAAAAGGCCATGCGCGATCAGATCGGCAACGACTACGATGGCGCCTCGCGTGAGCGCCTCAAGCGTAGCCTGCTCGACGCCCTGGCCGGCAGCCACGACTTCGAGGTGCCGCCGGGCATGGTGTCGGCCGAGCTCGATGCCATCTGGCAAGCCTTCGGCGAACAGACCGCGGAAGCCGCCCAGCAGGGCCAGAGCCCCGAGGAAGCCGACGAGGTGCCGAGCGAGGACGAGATCAAGGAACGCTACGGTACGGTGGCCGAGCGGCGGGTGCGGCTGGGCTTGTTGCTGTCCGAGGTCGGCCAGCGCAACAACATCGAGGTCCACCCCGAGGAGGTCAACCAGGCCATCGCCGCCCANGCCAGGCGNTTTCCCGGCCAGGAACGNCAGGTCATCGAGTANTTCCAGAANGACGCCCAGGCCCAGGCCCAGTTGCGGGCNCCGATNTTCGANGACAAGGTNATCGANTTCATCCTCGAATTGGCCGAGGTCGAGGACCGCCTGGTGCCGGTCGAGGAATTGATGCGCGAGCCCGAGGACGAGTTGGCGGCTGGGATCGACGGGGACGAGAAAGAGAAGAAGCCGGCGAAGAAATCCGCCAAGAAGTCCGCCAAGGCCAAGGCCGAGGCCGAGGACGAAGCCGCCAGCGAGGCCAAGTCCAAAACGAAGCCCAAGGCTAAGGCCAAGCCCAAGCCAAAAACCAAGGCCAAGACCAAAGACGAAACCGCGGCCCAGGATTAGCAGCGGGACGCCCGCCCAAGGAGCGAAGCAAAACGACATGAGTGACATCCGGATGCAGACCCTGGTGCCCATGGTGGTCGAGCAAACCAACCGTGGTGAACGGGCCTATGACATCTATTCGCGCCTGCTTAAGGAGCGAATTATTTTCCTTAGCGGCCCCGTCGATGATCACGTGGCCAGCGTGGTGACGGCGCAATTCCTTTTTCTCGAGGCCGAGAACCCACAAAAGGACATCGCCCTTTACATCAATTCGCCGGGTGGCATCGTCTCATCTGGGTTGGCTATCTACGATACCATGCAATACATCCGGCCCGACGTCTCGACGCTGTGCTTCGGCCAGGCGGCCTCGATGGGTTCGTTGCTGTTGGCGGCCGGGACCGAGGAAAAACGTTTCGCGTTGCCCAATGCGCGCATCATGGTGCACCAGCCCTCGGGCGGCGCCCAGGGCCAGGCCACCGATATCGAGATCCAGGCCCGCGAGATCCTGGCCCAGCGCGAGCGCCTCAACCAAATCTACGTGCGTCACACTGGCCAACCGCTGGAGAGTATCGAAAGCGCCATGGATCGCGATACCTTCATGACCCCCGATGCGGCCAAGGAATTTGGCCTGGTCGACGACATCGTGAGCAACCGGCCGGTGTTCGATGAAGACGACGACAACGGCGCCACGCCGACAAGCGGCGACGATGGCTAGGCCGCGTCGTCGTTAACGAAATCTTGATTGGCAGGCGGCGACAATGATACCCAGTGTCAAGATAGGGGTTGGTATCTGCCTCGATCCTCAATATTTGGCGTTGTGGCGGGCAGGGTTGAGTGGCTAACATGATCTCGACCATGGGGCTGCCGGTCCGGCCAAGGCAAGAGGCATAGCGACGGGGACGTCATGAGCAAATCCGGTAACAACGATTCGAAGAACACGCTCTACTGTTCCTTCTGCGGTAAGAGCCAGCATGAGGTGCGCAAACTGATTGCCGGTCCCACGGTGTTCATTTGCGACGAGTGCGTAGAGCTCTGCATGGATATCATCCGCGAGGAGCATAAGAGCGCACTGGTCAAGACCCGTGACGGGGTGCCGACGCCGGCTGACATTTGCTCCATCCTGGCCGATTACGTGATCGGGCAGGAACACGCCAAGCGCGTGCTCTCGGTGGCTGTGCACAATCACTACAAACGCCTCAACCACGGCAGCAAGTCGAATGACGTCGAGCTGGCCAAATCGAACATCCTGCTGATCGGCCCCACCGGCTGTGGCAAGACCTTGCTGGCCCAGACTCTCGCCCGCATTCTCGACGTGCCCTTCACCATGGCTGATGCCACCACTCTGACCGAGGCCGGTTATGTCGGCGAGGATGTCGAAAACATCATCCTCAAGCTCTTGCAGGCCGCCGACTACAACGTCGAACGCGCCCAGCGCGGCATCGTCTACATCGACGAAGTCGACAAGATCAGCCGAAAGTCCGACAACCCCTCTATTACCCGCGACGTCTCGGGCGAGGGCGTGCAGCAGGCGCTGCTCAAGATCATGGAAGGTACCGTCGCCTCGGTGCCGCCCCAGGGCGGGCGCAAGCACCCGCAGCAGGAATTCCTGCAAGTCGACACCACCAACATCCTATTCATCTGCGGCGGCGCCTTTTCAGGTCTGGAGAAGATCATTTCGGTCCGCGGCCAGGGCACCTCGATCGGTTTCGGTGCGGACGTGCGCTCGGTCGACGAACGACAGACTGGCGAAATCCTCAAGGACGTGGANCCCGAGGATCTTTTGAAGTTCGGCCTGATTCCGGAATTCGTCGGCCGTCTGCCGGTGCTGGCGACGCTCTCGGATCTCGACGAAAAATCGCTGGTCGAAATCCTCGGCAAGCCCAAGAACGCTTTGGTCAAGCAGTATCAAAGGCTGTTCGAGATGGAGGACGTCAGCCTGACCTTCTCCGACGATGCGCTGTCTTCGATCGCCAAGAAGGCGATCAGCCGCAAGACGGGAGCCCGCGGCCTGCGTTCGATCATGGAGAACATCCTGCTCGACACCATGTTCGAACTGCCCAGCTTTAGTTCGGTCGAAGAAGTGGTAATCAATTCCGAAGTCGTGGAAGGTCGGGCTCAGCCGTTGCATATCCTGGCCGACCGCCACGAAGACCTGGAGACCAGTGCCTGAGTCCAAGCTCAAACTCAAGCTCAAGTCTTGAAGTGGAACGCCGCCAATGCCACTTCTTGCGAAGTCGCCGCATCGCCCCATTTTAGTTTGACGGTAGACCAGGCAATCGCCTGAGCAACTTCGTGCCGCCAAAGTCATCGCCCCCTGGAGTACGTAGCACCATGATTGAAACCCTGGAAACCGCAGGAACCAACACCTTCGCCGTGTTACCGTTGCGCGACATCGTTGTCTTTCCGCATATGATCGTGCCGCTCTTCGTGGGTCGCGACAAATCCGTGCGGGCGCTGGAACATGTCATGAAGGATGACAGCCAGATCCTGTTGGTGGCTCAGAAGAACGCCAGCCAGGATGATCCCGAGGCCGACGACATCTACCGCGTGGGAACGCTGGGTTCGGTGCTGCAACTGCTCAAACTGCCTGACGGCACCGTCAAGGTGCTGGTCGAGGGCAACACCCGGGCTCGCATCGAGCGTTTCACCGAGAACGCCGACTTTTTCCAGGCCCATGCCGAGGTGCAGATCGATGCCGATGATGACGCCCGCGAGCTCGAGGCTCTGGCGCGCTCGGTGACGGCGCAGTTCGAACAATACGTAAAGCTCAACAAGAAGATCCCGCCCGAGGTCCTGGTTTCGCTCAACCAGATCGACCAGCCCAGCAAACTGGCCGACACCGTGGCTTCCCACCTGCAGCTCAAGATCTCGGAGAAGCAGGAGCTTCTGGAGGTCGTNGNGNATNNCCGANCGGCTNGAGCGNGNNTANTCGNTGATGGAAGGCGAGATCGGCGTCATGCAGGTCGAGAAGAAGATCCGCGGCCGCGTCAAGCGCCAGATGGAGCGCACCCAGCGCGAGTACTATCTCAACGAACAGCTCAAGGCGATCCAGAAAGAGCTGGGCGAGGGCGAAGACGGCCGCGACGAGGTGGGTGAACTCGAGGAGCGTATCGAGAAGACCAAGTTCAGCAAGGAGGCTCGCGAAAAGGCCACGGCCGAACTCAAGAAACTGCGCAACATGAGCCCCATGTCGGCCGAGGCCACGGTGGTACGCAATTACCTCGACTGGCTGCTCAATATTCCCTGGAAGAAGCGTAGCCGAATCAAAAAAGACATCAATTATGCCCAGCAAGTGCTGGACGAGGATCACTTCGGGCTGGAGAAGGTCAAGGAGCGCATTCTCGAGTACCTGGCGGTGCAGCAGCGTACCAACAAGATGAAAGGGCCGATCATCTGCCTGGTCGGCGCTCCCGGCGTCGGCAAGACCTCGCTAGGGAAGTCGATCGCCCGTGCCACCGGACGCAATTTCGTGCGCATGTCGCTAGGCGGCGTGCGCGACGAGGCCGAGATCCGAGGGCATCGCCGTACCTACATCGGCTCCATGCCGGGCAAGATCATCCAGTCGATGAAGAAGGCCAAGACGTCGAACCCGCTGATCATGCTCGACGAGGTCGACAAGCTGGGTGCCGATTTCCGTGGCGATCCCTCGTCGGCGCTGCTCGAGGTGCTGGATCCGGAGCAGAACTTCACCTTCAACGACCACTATCTCGAGGTCGACTACGACCTCTCGGAGGTCATGTTCATCACCACCGCCAACACCCTGCGCATTCCGCCGGCACTGCTGGATCGTATGGAAGTGATTCGCATTTCCGGCTACACCGAGGATGAGAAGGTCGAGATCGCCTGCCAGCATCTGATTCCAAAGCAGGTCGAAGCCCATGGCCTAAAGGATCAGGAGTGGGGCATTTCGAACGAAGCGCTGAAGGGCGTGATCCGCCTTTACACGCGCGAAGCCGGGGTGCGTAACCTCGAACGCGAGTTGGCCAGCCTGACACGCAAGGCCATCAAGGACATCCTGCAGAACGGCAGCGAAAAGATCCGCGTCACCATGCGCAACTTGGAAAAATGGCTGGGCGTGCCGCGCTACCGCTTCGGCGAGGTCGAGGAGGAAAATCAGATCGGTGTGACCACCGGCCTGGCTTGGACCGAGGTCGGCGGTGAGCTGCTGACCATCGAGGCGGTAAAGCTGCCGGGCAAGGGCAAGATGTTGATCACCGGTAAGCTGGGTGACGTCATGCAGGAATCAGCCCAGGCGGCATCCAGCTACGTGCGCTCGCGCTGTGTCGACTTCGGCGTCAGGCCCGAGATCTTCGAGAAGTGGGACATCCACGTTCATGTGCCTGAGGGCGCCACGCCCAAGGACGGCCCCTCAGCCGGTGTCGCCATGATCACCTCGATCGTTTCGATGCTGACCCAGAATCCGGTGCGCAAGGAAATCGCCATGACCGGCGAGATGACTTTACGCGGCCGCGTGCTGCCGATCGGTGGCCTCAAGGAGAAGCTGCTGGCGGCGCTCAGGGGCGGTATCAAGACCGTGCTGATCCCCAAGGAAAACGAGAAGGATTTGGCCGAGATTCCCGATAACGTCAAGCGGGGCCTAGAAATTATTCCCGTCGCCGTGGTCGATGAAGTCCTCGCCCAGGCCTTGGTCGAGCCCTTGGTATCCATGGAATGGCCGGACGAAGACGACGTGGGTAAAGTCGGCGGCAAGGACGGCGACGCCACCGAAGTCGTGCGCGATGGCCTCGTGACCCACTGACCACCGGTCCCCAAGGGGATAACTTTGTGGACAAAAAAGGGGAGAAAACCTGGGTGTCGTAAGGTTTTTCCCTTTGACGGGTTGCAACCTCCGTTCTAGACTTTGCGCCGCCTATCTGGTCGACAACTAGAACACGTCCATCCCGGATTTATCCATTGATCGACATTTTGCGGAAGGGGCCCAATCGTGAACAAGAACGATCTNGTGGCGAGCGTTGCCGGTGCAGCCGAACTGTCCAAAGCGGACGCAGCGAAGGCTGTTGACTGCGTCTTCGAAACAATCACCAACTCGCTCGCCAATGCCGGTGAGGTACGCCTCGTCGGGTTTGGCACATTCAGCGTGGCACGGCGTCGTGCCTCGGAAGGCCGCAATCCTCGGACCGGTGAGAAGATTCAAATCCCGGCGTCCAACCAGCCCAAATTCAAAGCTGGTAAGGCATTGAAGGAAGCGGTCAACTAACAAGCTTCCGCTTGCGGGGCTTAACTGCCGGCCGCCCTGGGGCGGCCGGACTTGTTTGATGGCCCGGCGCCGGCCGGCCCGGGCCAGAATTGGCAAGGGCGATTAGCTCAGTTGGGAGAGCATCTCGTTTACACCGAGGAGGTCGGCGGTTCGAGCCCGTCATCGCCCACCAAGCCGCGTCCAGGATCAATCCTAGCCCGCATTTCTCACCGGGTCATGGCCTGCGCGTCGCTGTCGCGCCGACAGGGTAGGAACGCTGCGCAGCGCGATGTGGGACATCGGGCAAGCAGCGTGACGCACCCTGTCGGTGCGACAGCGCCGCCCGAAGGGTCGCTCCGCAGAGTCCTTGTGCGCGCGCCCGCGTTGTCAAAGACCGAAGTGCGTAGTACCATTACGCTCTTCGGTCTTTTCCTAGCGGATCGCATCACCTGGGTGCGACGCAGGCCGTGACCCGGTGAGAAATGCGGGCTAGGGAGCGACACCCCATGACCGGTCTTCTCGGCGTCGATATTGGCGGCACCCACACCGACGTCGTTCACTTGGCCAACGGCCGCTTGGCCGTGACCAAACTGCCGACCACGGCCCAGGCTGCCGACGGCCTGTTGAGCGGGGCCCAGACGTTGGGTGTAGCGCTGGAGGGGCTGGAGCTGATCATTCACGGCACCACGGTAGCGACCAATGCCGTGATTCAGCGTCGCGGCGCGCGTTGTGGCCTGATCACCACAGCCGGTTTTCGCGACGTGCTCGAGCTGCGCCGGCGCG
>NZDS01000038.1:0-3540 GCA_002690215.1 Rhodospirillaceae bacterium
TCGTAGCGCTCGGGAACTGCTTCGCCCCGCAGCCGGGCCTCCCGGTAGGTGACAAGCCGGTCTCTCTCGTGCGCTGCGATGAGCGGCAGGAAAGACGGCATGGCCATGATCTCTTCGGCTTCGAAGCCGTGGATGTGTGCCCATTCCCGGTTCACGAATAGCGGCATGTGGCCGCGGTGGACCAGAATTCCCGCGATCGAGCCCTCGATCATCTCGCGAAAACGGTCCTCGCTTTGCCGCAATGCGTCGGCCGTGCGCAAGGGCACGGTGACATCGCTGTAGCTGGCGGTAAAACCACCGCCGGGCAACGGGGTGTGAACCACCTCGATAACTCTGCCGTCGGGCCGGGTTCGCCGGAATTTTTGAAGCTTGAATTTTCTCGCCTTTTCCACCCTCTCACGGGTCAACTCCTCGACATCGCCCGGTCCGAACTCGCCGCGAGCTGCGCTATGGCGAACGAAATCGGCATATGGCCGGTGCCATTGGCCAAACTCGGCAGGAAAGCCAAGCATTTCCGGGACCCGCAGGCTCCAACCCACAAAGCGAAGATCGGCGTCAAACACGCTGATCCCCTGATCAACTATTTCGAGCGCCTTTTTCAGCAGGGTCGCCGTCTCGCTCTCGTCCACGTCACCCTTCAGCCCGTAGAGCTCATCGATGAGCTGAGCCTTGGTTTTCTTCTGGAGACGGGATCGCCGGTCAGACCGTGTGGACATTGCCGAAATCCTACCGCTTCAGGATTGTGCTGCGATCGATCCTCATCAACATATCCAAAAAAAGGGGCCACGGCAGGGTTTTCAAAACCGCTGGGAGGCCGGCCCGCTGCCGCGGCATTGTCACACCGCCTCCCGCAGGGCCCATTTTCAAGGTAAAAAAGATAGCAAAATATGACGATATTTTCAATCTATCAATTCAAGCAGTGGCAACGGCCGTCGGAATATCCGCCACCAGATGCCTATTACCTGCATTCTGAGTTGTAGGTAGGCGCGCGAGCGCTGCCAGGCCGAACCCTTTGCTAGCCGCGAGGACCAGAGTGAGGTTTCCATCCTGAAGGGCAGCAGCCAAAAACCCAGCGCCAGCAGCCCGAGCGGTGCCAGCCGGAACCAGGCCGGCATCTCGTAGCCCCAGGCCGCATGCTTGTCGGCCAGCAGAAATTGCAACCGCAGCCGGTCGAAGTCCGATAGCACTTCGTCGTGACGGCGTGAGATGGTCTGGTTCTGGAAGCCGCTCAGGGTTTCGCCGCGCACCTTCCAGTGCCACAATTTGCCGTCGAAGGTGCTGGCCAACAGCGCTTCGTGCCAGTCGATATCGAGCCAACGGCAGAGTCTTTGCAGCGTTGCCTCGGGGGTCTGGTGCAAATCCTCGAGCCGCACGGCCCGTGTGTTGCGCTCGTTCATCGCGACGTATCGGCCCACCCCCTGGTGATCGGGCGAGAGGTGGTGGGTCCAAGTGAAGATGGGCGAGGCATGGGCTAGCGCGCGGATCAGCGTGTCGCGGGGCAGATCCAAATCGCCCACATCCTCGTCTTGTCGCATGCTGTGGTACCAGGAAGCCAGTGTTTGCAGCGGCTCGCGCACGCTGTGCAGACACTTCAACCGCGGACCGAAATCGCTGAAGAGGCTGTCGATGGCGTGGAAAAAGGGGTTGTGGGCCTGGAACACGATGAGGGGATTTGCGGAATCGAACTGACGGCCCAGCGCCTCGGCATAGGCCACGTGCAGAGCCTGGAAGAAAAACTTCCGCTCTACCGTCTCGGTCATGCCGTCGTCGATCTCGTGCTTGAGCAGGCGCAACAGCGTGAAGGCGAAAAGATCGCGGTCGACGCCTAACGCCTCGCCGTGGCGCTCGCCCATGGCGGTGAAATTGAACTCCTGCCCCACATCCGCGCCGACGCCCAGCACCGGAACCGAGGAGCGGGGGTCGAAGAGAATATCGTAGCAATCGACGAAGGCGGCGCACAACTCGACCGTCGGCAGATGACCAAATTCGTCCCAAAAGGCGAAGTAGCCGCACATATAGTTGGCGGGAAAGGTCAACACGTCGGGGTGTCCGTCGAGCAGACTTTGCACAAAGAACGACCCGCCGCGGCCGTAGTAGTGAATGGATACGGCGCGTTCGATGTTTCTCGGGTCGGTCATGGCGAGAAAATAGCGCGACTGGCAGGGCGGCGCCAATCCGCATCTTTTCTTGACAACGGGTCAGCCCCTGTGAAGCTCTATCGCGTGTCGAGTTTGATAAGAATCGCCCGGCCACCCGCTCTCCCTCCCAACCACCCACAGGGTACCATTGATGGGTGGTTGGGAGGGGGAGCGGGTGGCCGGGATCAATCCTGACACGCTGTAGCGCCCCGCGCATGCTCGTCCACAGGGGAACGTTTCGATGGACTACCGCAATCTGGGCCAAAGTGGCCTCAAGGTCTCGCCGATCTGCCTCGGCACCATGATGTTCGGCGGCCAGACCGATGCCCGCACCTCGTCGCGCATCATCGATCAGGCCCGCGAGGCCGGGGTGAATTTCATCGATAGTGCCGACGTCTACAACGATGGCGGTTCTGAGAAAGTCGTGGGCCGCGCTATCGCCCGCCAGCGCCAGCACTGGGTTCTGGCCACCAAGCTGGCCAATCCCATGGGCGATGATCCTAACCGAAGCGGTTTGTCGCGACGCTGGGTCATGCAGGCGGTCGACGAAAGCCTGGCTCGCCTCGGCAGCGACTGGATCGACATTTATTACCTGCACAAGGAAGATCACGAGACGCCGCTGGAGGAGACCGTGATTGCCATGGGCGATTTGCAACGCGCCGGCAAGATCCGCTACTTCGGGCTCTCCAACTATCGGTCCTGGCGCGTGGCCGAGATCTGCAATATCTGCGACGGCCTGGGCATCGACCGGCCGATAGTCAGCCAGCCCTACTACAATGCCTTCAACCGCATGCCCGAGGTCGAGCACCTGCCGGCCTGCGACTATTTCGGCCTCGGTGTGGTGCCTTATTCGCCCATCGCCCGCGGCGTCTTGACGGGTAAATATCCACCCGGCAAGAAGGCACCCCGGGGCACTCGAGCGGGCCGAAAGGACTTGCGTATAATGCAGTCGGAATGGCGCGAGGAATCGCTAATCCTGGCGCAAAAGATCAAGCTTCGGGCCGAGGCCCAGGGCATCAGCGCCAGCCAGTTTGCCGTCGCCTGGGTGCTGAACAATGCCTTGATCACCAGCGTCATCGCCGGGCCACGCACGCTACGTCAGTGGCGCGACTACCTGCCGGCGCTGGAATATGATTTCACGGCCGAGGACGAAGCCTTTATCGATGAATTGGTCGAGCCCGGCCATCCCTCGACGCCACGCTACAACGACCCGGCCTACCCTCTCGAAGGCCGTGTGCCGCTTAGTGGTTGAACTGCTTATTTGCGACCGAACAATCGGCTCAGGAATCCGCGTTTTTTTGGTTCGGCTTCGCTGCCGGCTTCTGCCTCGGCCTCGGGTTTGTCCTCGAGGCGCTCATCGGCCAGCACACGCAGGTCGCTCGCCTGCTTGCAGNTCGATGTC
>NZDS01000038.1:3545-21991 GCA_002690215.1 Rhodospirillaceae bacterium
CCGGGTCCTGNCTGGGGNGGGCCGCCGTCGGGCATGGTGGCGCCNTCGAANTCGGCNCCGTCNAGGTGGGCCAGNGCGATNTCGGCGCCCANCAGNTCGGCNCGGCGCAGGCTGGCCTGGCTCAGNTTGGCGCCCTGGAAATTGCTTTCGCGCAGGTTGGCCCGGTCGAGTATCGCTTGGCTCAGGTCGGCACCACGGAAATTGGCGCGATGGGCGTTGGCGCCGGTGAACCGCGCCGCGCCGCACTTGGCCACCCAGAGGTTGGCGTCGACCAGCATGGCGTTGCGCAGCGAGGCGTTTTCCAGGCGCGCGTTCTGCAGCGTCGCCTCGCTCAAATTGGCGGTATCGAGCTCGACCGCCCGTAGGTCTGATTTGCGCAGGCTGGCGCCCCGCAGGTCGGCGCCGTCCAGCCGGCAGTTCTTCATGTAGAGCTTTTCCAGCACCGCCCCCTGGAGCTGCGCCGCCCTCAGATCGGCACGTGGCAGCCGGGCGCCCTCCAAAATCACGCCGCTAAAATCGAGGCCCCTGAGGTCGGCTTTTTTGAAATCCGCTCCGCTGAAATCGGCGCCCTGTAGCTTGGCGCCCCGCAGCTTGGCCTTGCCCAACTGGGCGCCCTGCAGTTTTTGGCCCCCGAAAGATCGGCATCACCAAGCTTTGCCTTGTAGAGATTGGCGCCGCTGAGGTCGGCGTTGGCCAACCGAGCCCGGCTGAGATCGGCACCTTTGAGATCGGCGCCGCGCAACACCGCGCCCTCGAGGGCGGCATCGGCGAGATCGGCATAACAAAGATTGCCGCCTTCGCAGGATCCGCTGTTGCGCAATCTCTCAAGATCGTTGATGTCGGCTTGCCTGGTAGCCATTTGTCCCTCGTCTAGTCCGCCATCCGGCGGCCCAACCATAACCGATGTTTCCCGGTGTGCTAAGGCCGGGAACCTCAGACCGCCAGCATGGCCTGCAACAGCACGTTGCAACCGGCCTCTAGGTCGGCCGCCGTGGCGCTTTCCTCCTCGTTGTGGCTGATGCCATCGGCGCAGGGCACGAAGATCATACCGGTCGGCGCCACCTCTGCCATGCAGCAGGCGTCGTGACCGGCACCCGAGACAATATCCATGTGGGAATAGCCGGCTTCCTCGGCGCCATTGCGCACGGCGGCGACGCAAGCCGGGTCGAAAACCACGGCCGGTGAATGATGGATCTCGGCGAAGTCGAGTTCGAGGCCGCCCTCGGCCGCCGCCGCCTCGCTGGCGGTTTGCAGCGCGGCGCCCATGGCGTCGAGGATTTCGGTCTCGGGGTGCCTGAGATCGATGTTCATAAAGACCCGGCCAGGGATGACGTTGCGTGAGTTGGGGTGGACCTGCATCAGACCCACCGTGGCGCAGGCACCGGGCAGATGCTCGTGCCCGATGCGGTTGACCGCGGCGACGATATGCGACGCGCCGAGCAGCGCATCGCGCCGGCTCGGCATGGGCGTCGGTCCGGCGTGGGCTTCCTGGCCGGTAAGTGTGATCTCGTACCAGCGCAGGCCCTGCACGCCGCCGACCACGCCGATCACACGCTGTTCGGCCTCGAGGATGGGGCCTTGTTCTATATGGGCCTCGAAGTAGGCGGCGACCTGGCGACCGCCGACCGCCGCCTCGCCGGCATAGCCGATGCGGGCAAGCTCGTCGCCCAGGCTGTTGCCGTCCAAATCCTGAAGGCCGAGCCCTTCTGCCAGCTCGCTGATGCCGGCGAAGACGGCTGAGCCGATCATCGGCGCGGGAAAGCGCGAGCCTTCCTCGTTGGTCCAGGCTGCGACCTCCAAGGGCGCCTCAGTCTCGTAGCCCAGGTCGTTGAGGGTTCGCATCACCTCGAGGCCCGCCATGACGCCGTAGGCGCCGTCGAACTTGCCGCCGGTGGGTTGGGAATCGAGGTGGCTGCCAGCCATCACCGGCGGCAGTTCGGGATTGCGGCCGGGCCGGCGGGCGAAGATGTTGCCCATGACGTCGACGCTGACGGCCAGGCCCGCCTCTTCACACCAGCGCACGAAAAGATCGCGGCCCTCCCGGTCCTCGTCGCTGAGCGCCAAGCGGCATACGCCGCCCTTTGCCGTGGCGCCTATAGCCGCCAGATCCATCAACGATTGCCAGAGCCGCCCACCATCGATGCGGATATTGCGACCGGGCTGCCCGGACGGGTTCTCTGTTGCCATGCGCAGCGAGCCCCTATTTCATTACGGGAATGACATAGTCTGCGCCGGCCCGGATGCCAGTGGGCCAGCGCGCCGTGACGGTCTTGCGCTGGGTGTAGAAGTGTACCCCTTCGGGCCCGTGAACGGGATGGCTGCCAAACAGCGAACGCTTCCAGCCGCCGAAGCTGTGGAAAGCCAGCGGCACCGGAATGGGCACGTTGACGCCCACCATGCCGATTTGGCAGGCATCGACGAAGCTGCGCGCGGCATCGCCGTCGCGGGTGAAGATGGCGGCGCCGTTGCCGAATTCATGGTCGTTGACNAGNNCCAGCGCCTGCGCTGAAATCCNGGGCTGCGCACNACCCCCAGCACGGGGCCGAAGATTTCCTCCTGGTAGACGCGCATGTCGGCCGTTACGCGGTCGAAGATCGACGGTCCCATGAAATAGCCGCCTTCGTAGCCCTGCAGCGAAAAGCCGCGGCCATCGACCACCAAGTCGGCGCCTTCCTCGACACCCAGATCGATATAGCCGCGCACCCGGTCGTAGTGGGCCTGACTGACCAGCGGCCCCATCTCGGCCTCGGGATCATTGCCCGGTCCCACCTTCAGGGCCTGGGCCCGCGGCACCAGCCGCTCGAGTAGCTGTTCTGTCGTGTCCTCACCCACCGTCACCGCCACCGAAACCGCCATGCAACGCTCGCCAGCGGAACCGAACGCGGCGCCCATCAGGGCATCGGTGGCCTGGTCGAGGTCGGCGTCGGGCATCACCACCATGTGGTTCTTGGCACCGCCCAGGGCCTGCACCCGCTTGCCCGCGGCCGACCCGGTGGCATAGACGTATTCGGCGATCGGCGTCGAACCGACAAAGCTGATGGCGGCTACGTCAGGGTGCACGAGCAGCGCATCCACCGCCTCTTTGTCGCCGTTGATGACGTTGAAGACACCGTCAGGCAGCCCTGCTTCGCTCAGCAACTCGCCCAGGCGCAGCGCCGTCGAGGGGTCCTTTTCCGAAGGCTTGAGCACGAAGCTGTTGCCGCACGCCAGTGCCACCGGGAACATCCACATCGGGACCATGGCGGGGAAATTGAAGGGCGTTATGCCGGCGCAAACGCCTAGCGGGCGGCGCATGGAATACATGTCCATGCCGCTGGAGATGCCGTCGGAAAATTCGCCCTTGAGCATCTGGGGCATGCCGCAGGCGAACTCCACCACCTCGAGGCCGCGGGTGACCGAGCCCTGGGCGTCCGACAGCACCTTGCCGTGTTCGGCGCTGACCAAGGCAGCCAGCTCGTCCATGTGCTCTTCCAGCAGCGCCTTGAAGCGGAACATTACGCGCGCCCGTTCCTGCGGCGAGGTGGCGGCCCAGCCGGCAAAGGCGTTTTGGGCCGCCGCCACCGCTGTGTCGACCTCGGCGGTGCTGGCGAAGGGAACCTCGGCGCTCTGCTCACCGGTGGCCGGGTTGAAGACTTCACCGTAACGGCCGCTTTGTCCCGCCACCCGGGCACCGTCGATGTAGTGGCTGAGTTGCTCGGTCATGGTGTTCTCCGTGAAAATATATGGCCCTAACCGGCGAGCGCCTCAATTGCCGGCTGGTAGTCGTGGCCGGTGGCCGTGGCCACAGCCTCGTAGGTCACCGCCCCCTTGTGCACGTTGAGCCCGTTGCAAAGATGGGGATCAGCCAGGCAGGCCGCTCGGTAGCCCTGGTCGGCCAGTGCCAGGGTAAATGGCAGGGTGGCGTTGTTGAGGGCGAAGGTCGAGGTGCGGGCCACGGCGCCCGGCATGTTGGCGACGCAGTAGTGCACCACGCCGTCCACGACGTAAGTGGGCTCTTCATGGGTGGTGGGCCGGCTGGTCTCGAAGCAGCCGCCCTGGTCGATGGCGACGTCGACCACCACCGAGCCCCGCTTCATCTGGCCCAGCATGTCGCGAGTTACCAACTTGGGCGCTTCCGCTCCGGGCAGCAGNACGGCGCCGACCACGAGATCGGCATCGAGNACGTATTCCTCGACCGCATCGCGGGTCGAAAAGATGGTGTTGAGGATNGGNCCGAACTGCAAATCCAGCGCNTAAAGCCGTTCGATGGACTTGTCGACCACCGTCACCTTGGCTTCCAGTCCCATGGCCATGCGCGCCGAATTGGTGCCCACCACGCCGCCGCCCAGGATCACCACTTTGGCCGCCGCCACCCCGGGTACGCCGCCGAGCAAAAGCCCGCGGCCGCCCTGTTCGAGCTCCAGGCAATGCGCGCCGGCCTGGATGGCCATGCGTCCGGCGACCTCGCTCATGGGTGCCAGCAAGGGCAGGCCGCCGCGCCGGTCGGTCACGGTTTCGTAAGCGATGGCCACCGCGCCGCTGTCGATTAGTCCCTGGGTCTGCTCGGGATCGGGAGCCAAGTGGAGATAGGTGAACAGCAGCTGATCGGGCCGCAGCATGGCGATTTCGGCCGCTTGCGGCTCCTTCACCTTGACCACCATCTCGGCCCGGGCGAAGACCTCCTCGGCGCTGTCGACGATCTCGGCTCCGGCGGCGCGATAGTCGTCGTCCTCAAGGCCGATAGCATGGCCGGCCGCTGTCTGCACCAGCGCCTGGTGACCGTGTTCGACCAATTCGCGCACCGAAGTCGGCGTAAGCCCCACCCGGTACTCCTGAACCTTGATCTCCTTGGGAACCCCGACCAGCACCTCGAACCTCCGTATCATTCACGAGTCTTGTGGGATCGTTGCTATAACGCGGCCCAGCCCGGCCGGCAAGAGATTCGGATGCCGGGTCTTGAAATGGCCACCCCGGCGGCCTATATAGCTCTGCAAGGCGCTACCGCGCGAAAGTGTAGGTCCAAGAGCAGCTCTCGCCGGGTCTGATGTGTCTGCAGCACGTCAGTGCGCGCCCCATAGGAAGCCCCGAATTGGAATCCCTTGTGGAATACCCGGCGGGGCTTTCGTCTTTTCCGGCTCAATCCCGCCGATTCGCCACGGTCTTCTGGTAGAGGCCGCCGAAANAGGTCTCGGTNCGCCANGAGAAATTGGCGNCGGGGACCANNTCGGCAATCCGCTGNTCCCANAGGCTGGCGGCAAAGGGCTCGAGCGTGCGGTGCACCAGCGCCATCAGCGGGCCCAGCGGATGCCACCAGCGCGGCCGGTGGTAGTCGACGAACACCACCTTGCCGCCCGGCCGCACCGCTCTCAGCAGCGCCGCGACGATGGCCCGGCGCTTGTCCACCGGCACCTCGTGCAAAAGGAAAAAGCAGGAAACCGCGTCGTAGGCATCGGCCGGCGCTTCCTCGGCGTCTCCGAGCTCGATGTGCACGTTGCCCCGGCCAGCCAGCTTGCGCCGCACGTTGGCCACCTGCCCCGGCAGCACGTCGATGATGTCGAGCCGGCCCTCGGTCCCAAGGGCACCGAGCAAGTGGTGGGAAAAGGCGCCATAGACGCACGCCGGCTGCAACACTATTTGGCCCGGCGAGACCTCGGCCGCGGCCAACTTCATGAGCCGCCCGCCTTGCCCCCAGAGAATGGCTTCAACGACCAGCGGATGGTCGAGAAAAAAGGGCGAAAGCCGCCCGGCATAGGCCCAGCGATAGGTTCGGCTGTTGGCAAGGTAAGACGGCACCAGCGGCCGTTCGGCCGTGCTTCGCTCGCTCATACGCTACCTTCGCTCATTTTCGCAACCTCCGGATACCTCACCGAAGCTGGCCCAAGCGCNGCCAAAAGGCAATGCGCCANGGTGTCACATGGGAGGTCGTCTGCGCTGGACAAGCCAGTCGCCGCAGGCCCGGGCATTGTACTCGTGCCAATCCGTCAATCGTCTAGGTGCTTCGTTGCCTCGATGTCGAACTGTATTCGCAGCATGCGCCTGAGAAAGAGGCTTTCGCGTTCGCTGGTATCGGCGCTCAGGCTGGGCGCCGCNGTGGCCTCGTCGANGCGGCCCAGCAGGCCCAGCGCCAGGCGTTCGGCCAGGAACTCCCTGATTTCGGACGGCAGGCCGCCCAGCAGCGGGGCGGCCTCGACGTCGTAGAGACACGGCGCGCCGCGGCCGAGGGTTGCCAGCACGACCGAAAAGCGGGCGCCGGTGGCTTTGGCGACGCGGGCGGCGGCGTTGTCGGGATAGGGCTTGTCGGCCACAAGGAAACGCTCGAGGCGCTCGATCTCGGCGGTGTCGGGGGCCTGTTGGGCCAGTGTCAGCAGCACCCGCCCGTCGAGGCAGAAAGCGCGCACGATGGTGCCTGCAACGGCCTCGGCCAGCAGCACCGGCGGCCTTTCGGTGGCGATCAGGGCGNGGCGCTGCTTGTCGCGGAANANCTGCCAGGCGGCNCGGCCNGTGGCCGGCCGCCANAGCACCAGGTCGTGNCNNTGGGCGAAGGTCTGGACCTCGCCGGGATCNTTGCTGCAGAGCCAGTCCGGCACNTTCAGGCGGGCCTTGGCGGCGGCACCGAATAGCGTCGGCTTGGCATAGTTNGCGATCAGNGCCTCGACCGGNTTGAAGACGGNGACGCCGCGTTCGGCAAGCTCGGAGAGCAGGCTGTAGAGGTGGCTGAAGCCTTGCTGTTCGAGCACGTAACGCGACTGCCAGAGCCCCCAGTCGAGATTGTCCCCGGCGCCCGGCAACACCGGATCCTGGTAGGCGAAACCATAGACGAACACCGCCTCGAGGGATTCGAGGTCAAGCCCACCCAGCGTCAGGCGCTGGTAAGTCAGGTCCGACGGTGTGCCGCCCAGGGTGTCATATGGCTGATGTACGAAGGCGCCCGGTGCCAGGCGTTCGCCGGCCGCTGCCAGGCCGGCGGCAAAGCCGTCGTCGCCGAGTGAAAGGACCAGGATCCGCGCCATCAGCGTTCCTCCGGACCGGAGAAATAGGCCAGTTGGCCGTGGCGCTGCAAGGTGGCCAGGCGCAGGCGTTCGAAATCCGTGGCGGCCGTGCGCAGCGCGAAGTCGCGGGCCAGCAGGCCCAGCGCCGCCAGGTAGGAGGCCTCGGCCTTCTTGGTGCCGATGCGCCCGGCCAGCAGGCTGGCTTCGGTGTTCAGCAACTGGCGCGTGGTGAGGATGATCTCGTCCTCGCTGACCAGGCCGCGTTCGCGCCTGGATGCCAGAAACTCGAAGGCTTGACGCACGGCCTCGAGGGACGCCTCGAGGGCCGCGATACGCTTTTTGCCGCTGATGATCGAGGTGCCGCCATCAAGGGTCCGGCGGCGCAGGTCGAAAAGCGTTTGGCGTTCGCTGAGTANGCTGGAATTGAGCCCCAGNCGGGCGCTGCGGGCCGAGGCCAGGGCAGCCCGGTTGGCCAGCGGACGACGGTAGGAAAGAGAGTAGGATTCGCTCACTGTATCGGGGTGCATGGCCATGCCGACGCTGTCCTTGTAGCGCCGATAGCCGTATTCCGAGCCGTCCTGGGCGTTGCTGCGGCTGTAGCTGAAGGTGGCGTCGGGCCGCGCCTGGTTCTCGGCGAAGGCCGCCGAGTTCCGGGCGATGCGGACGTCGAACTGGGCCACCTGGATGGCAGCTGGCTCGGTGGGCAGGCGGGCCAGCGCGCCTTCGAGGTCGGGATCGAGGATATCTTGCAAAAGCGCACTGTAGCCGTAAGGAACGATCAGGCGGTCGCTGGAGCCGATGGTGCTGTTCTCGACCTGGGCCTGAAGTCCGTAGGAGGCGTCGAGATATTGTTGCCGCGCTGTCTGTACCCGCACCCGGGCGCTGGCCAGTTCGGCCTCCATCTGGGCCAGACCCAGATTGGTCACGTAGCCACGCTGGAAAAGACGGCGGGAGCGCTCCGTCTGCTCCGCCACCAGATCGCGGTTGCGATCGGCTAGGTGCAGGTCTTCGAGCGCCTGCACGAGATCCCAATAGCTGCCCTCGACGCTCAGCAAGACCTGGTCGAGCAGGCTGCGGAAGCTGGCGAACTGGCGTCCGGCGCTGAGCCGGGCGGCGCGAATGCCGCTGTTGTCGGGACCGTCGGCGCCGAAGCCCTTGAGGGTGGGCAGACTGGAAGCGAAATTGAAGCTCAGCGTCGAGGAAAACGGGCCATCGTACTTGTGGCCCGTCTTATAGAAGACATCGCGGTCGGTGGTGACGTTGCTGACCCCGAAAATGCCGCCCCAGGGCAGCACCTGGTCGACGCCCACGGTGTAGAAGCGGCTCTGCGTCGGCCCATTCGTGTCGTCCAGGCTGGCCTCGACGATCTCCGGCGAATCGAACTCCTCGTCCTGGGGCCGAAAGGCGATGGCGGTGACCTGAGGGTCGGTGCGGTTGGGGTTGGTCGGTACGGATTGGTCAGTGGGTTGAAAGTTCTTGCGGTTGACGAAGCCGTCGCGCGAACGATGGTGATTGGTCAGGCGGTCGTAGGAGACGGCGACGCTGAAGGTCGGTGCGAACACCGCTTCGGCCTCGGCCAGGCTCTCGCGCGCCTGATCGACGCTGAGCCGGCCCAGCGCGAGGCGCTGCTGTGCCTCCAGACTACGAAGTGCAGCTTGGCGCAGCGTCCAGGCGACGACCTTCCGGCCCCTGCCCAGGGCTTCTTCGACGATGCGGCGCCGCCGTGTCTCGCCAGGCGTGGCCAGACCCCTGGCCTGGCCGTCGATGGCCGCGGCGATCTCGTCGACGACGCGCTGCGGCGGTGTCTCGTCGGCGCTAGGGGATTGCGCCGCCAGCGGCTGCGCTAGCAACAGCAGCGTCGGCAGCGTCGCGGTAGCCACCAAGTGGCGCCAATTTGCTTTCATCNGCCTTCTCCAAACAGCCGCAATATGCCCACCGATTCCAGCCGCTTCAGGCGACCGCGATCGAAATTCGTCAGGGCCGTGCGCTGGCCGTAGACTCGGGCCAGTATTCCAAGCGACGCCAGCAGTCGAGTTTCGCCCTGCTTGCCGGCGATCTGGGCCTGGATCAGGGCGGTATCGGCGGCCAGCAGACCGTTGAGCTGTTGGGTGATCTCGTATTCCGTGACCTGGCGGCGTTCCTGCAGGCGGCTGGCGGCGGCGTAGATCTGCTGCGCCAGTTCTTGCCTCTGGCGCGCCAGGGCAATGCTGTGGCGAGCACTCTCGACAGCGGTGAGGGAGTCGCGGACCTCCTGCAACAGGCCGTTGTCGGTGATCTCGCGTTGTGCCCGCAGGCGCTCCAGACGGTAGCGCGCGCTGGCATGGCCGGCCCGGTCGGAGCGCCGCCCGAAGGCGTGGCGGTAGACCAGGCTGGCGGTCTGGGTCGTGGAATCGGGCTGTTCCAGATCGGTAGCGGAATACCACCAGTAGCGATAGCCGAAAACCGAATTGCTTTGTCCCACCGTGGCGTCGTAACTCAGCGCCAGATCGGGCCGCAGCGCCACCGTAGCGGCGTCGATCTGCAACTCGGCGCGACGCAAGCTGAGCGCGCTCTGCAGCAATTGAGGATGGTTTTGGCGCAAACCGTCCATATCCTGGACCGGCACCGACAGACGCTCAAGGGTGTCGCTATAGGCGACGGGCAAGTAGAGCACCCGGCCCTCGCTGCCCAGCACCTGGGCCAGATTATTGGCCGCCGCCACGTAGGCGCCGAGCGCCTGCTCCCAATCGGCCGCCGCCCGCGGTCGCTGGCTTACCACCTGGGCGTGGTCGTAGCGCGTGATGCGCTTCAGGGCATAGAGCCGTTCGGTGCGCGATACCAATTTCTCGGTGGTCTCAAGGTCGCGGCGCGCGGTTTCCAGCGCCTTGGCTCGGCCGACCAGGGTCCAGAACGCCAGCTCGACGTCGCGCAACGTGTCGTTGACCAGGATCTGCACTTGCCAGGCAGCCGCCTGGCGATCGATTTCGCTCAGTTGCAGAGCCATGTCGGTGCTGTTGAAGGCGCCGAAGTTGCGCGAATAGGGCAGTGGCAGCGACAGGCTGAGCGAGAAATTCGAGGTCCAGGGCCGGTCGTAAGCGCCGAAGGTCTCCAAGCCGCTGGCTTCCGAGTTGTTGATGAACTTGGTGTTCTCGTAGACGGCATCGTAGGCCAGCGTCAGCGACGGGCCCCAGGGCAGTTGCTGGGCAATGCTGGTGGCCAGGGTGTAGGTCTTGGTCTTGCCTGTGGTGCTGGCCTCGCTGGCCGTGACCTTGGTGTTCTCGTGGCCNTGGGGGCGAAGCTGGTCGTACTGGATGAAGGCCACGGTGCTGTCCTCACCGAACACCACGCGGAAGCAGTTGGTATCGCCGGCCGTGGCATTGTCTTCCGGCGCCTCGCAGACGTCGCCGCCGGAATCGTTGTCGCCGGCCGCCACGACTTCGGTGGCCCGCTTGTGTTTCGAGGCATAGGTCAGGCGCTGGTAGGTGAGCGACGAAGAATAGTTGGCGCTGGCGATGAGTACGGGATCGAAGACCGCCCGCGCCTCGTCGAGCACGGCAGCCGCGATTTCGGAGGCGATGCGGCCCCTGAGCAGACCGAGGTTCCGGCCCAGCGCCCGCAGCACCGCCTGGCGCCGGCTCAATTCGACCATTTGGTAGCCCTGCAGGATGGCACTGCCGTCACCCCGGCGGGCTGCGACGATCAGGTTGTTGAGGCGGCGCTCAGCGGCCAGGCGCTGGCTGTCGATCATTGAGCCCTCGGGCGCCAGGATTGCTGTCACCTGGTTGTTGTCCGAAGGTTGGGCGGCGGCCAGCGTGGTGGGCAGGAACAGCCCGGTCAGGGCGCCGGCGAAGGCAGCGACAAGGGAAGCTCTGTGGATCATGACCAATCCTCCTCGATACCACCCATCAACCTCACCAGACGGGCCTCGACCTGGCGCAACGCCACCCGGGCGGCGACATCTTCGCGGCGCGCCGCCAGCACGGCGCGATAGCGGTTGATGAGCTCGAAACTGGAGATCCGTTCAAGCTCCAACATACGCATGGCATGGCGCAGCGACCGTTCGGCCAGGCGCAAGCGGCTGGCGGCGTCCTCGATCCTGAGCTGGGCCAGGCGCAACTGGCTGCTGGCGGCGTTGACCTGGCGCACGACGTCGGAGACGGCCTGACGCTCGATCGCCTCGGCCTGTTTGCGCGCCGCCAGGGCCCGGCGATGAGCCGCCTTCACGGCACCGTTCCACAGCGGCAAGGTGTAGGTCAGGCCGACGAATATCTCGTCGGAATCGGGGCCAAAAATGTGTACCGCCGAATCGCGCCAGCTGTCGTAGCCGAAAGCGGAATCGGTCTGGGCNAGATTGTAGCTCAGGCTGAAGCTCAGGTCGGGCCGGGTCTGGTGGCGCCTAAAGCGTTCCTGAAGCCGGGCCGTACTGGTGTCCTCGGCACTGATCTTGAGCTCGGGGTAGCGCATCAACGCTTGCGCCACGGCGTCCTCTCCCCGCAACCCGGCGGCAGCTCGCAGCGCCGCCTCATAGTCGATCGGGAAAAGCAGCGGCAGTGGGTCGCGCTTGAGCCAGTCGAGGCTGGCCGCCAGGGCGTGAGAAGCTGCCAGATAGCCGCTCCAGGCGCTCTCTTCCTGTAATTCGAGAGCGTTCGCTTCGGCGACGATCTGCTTGAATTCGTAATTCGTCAGATAGCCGCGCGAAAAGCGCCGCTGCATGCGCCCTTCGAGGTCCCTGACCGCCGCCGCCAGGTCGCGCGTCAATTTCAGCCGCTCGACGGCGCCCACCAGATCCCAGTACCTGAGCCGCACCGCCTGCTGTGCCGTCAGGCGGGCCAGGTGGCGTTCCCAGCGGCTGCGCCTGAGCGTCGCCTCGGACACAGCCACGCTGACTCCGGCGCTGCTGCCCTCGGCCCCGAACCCTTTGGTCAGAGGCAGCGGCGAGGAGAAGCTGAGCGACAGGCTGCTGGTCCAGGGTGTCCGGCTGCTGAAGCCGAAGGGATCCTGGACCGAAAGGATGCTTTGCAGGCCTTCGACGTCGTAGCTCGTCTTGATCTTGTAGGTCGAGCCGAAGGTGGCGCTGACACTGCCGCCCCAGTCGAAGCCTTTGGCCAACGAGACGGAGCCGAACCAACTGCGCAGGCGGCTGTCGCTACTGGCGGTCTCTTCCTCACCCACCAGTTCAAGGTCGTCGACGCAGGTATCGGAGCCGGTGTTGGCGATTTCACCGTCGACGATGACACAGCCCACCACCGAGCCCTCGGTCTCCTGGTCCTCGGTCTCGACGATGCGTTCGCGGATGATGAATTGATTGCGCGAGTGGCCGTTGCTCTCGGTGTAGCCGAAAGAAAGTGACGAGGTCGTATCGAAGGCCGACCTGCTGCCTTCCAGGGCGGCCCTGCGTTCGCCGCTGCCGGCCACTGCCAGGGCCACCGCGAGGCTGCGGGCGGCACTGCTCTCATCGGCCTCGAGCAGTGTCAGCTTGCGCAGCCGCTGGTCCTTCAAGGCCGCCCGGGCGCCGTTGGCCGAGCCCTCGAGGGCGACTGCGATGGCATCCTCAAGCGAAGTTGCGGCCGGCACCACGGAAGCGGCCGCTGGCACGCTTGGCGATGCCGGGGAGAGGGTTAGCGCCAGCACTTCCGGTCCCACAATCTCGCCCGCTGCCAGTGGTCCGCAGCCAACCCAGCCCCAGACCGCCAGGGCGGCNAGGAGAGTTCGCAGGCCCCTGGCAAGGAGTGGGGAACTTCGATGCGCCACGGCCGTCAACCCGCCTCTCTTGCCGTCACGAGTCTCGCAAGACTCCCTTCCAGCGGTTCAGCTTCTCGACGTCCACGCTTTCGGCCTTTTCGACGCTTTTGAGAAACAGCCGATACCAGACCTGCAAGGGGCTGTCGTTGGCGCGGCGCAAACGGGCGAAGGTCTCCGTCCGCTTCGACATTTCGGCCATCACCGCCGCCGGCGGTGGCGCCGCCGCGTCGGGCTTGGGATAGCTGAGCGAAAACCGGCGCAACTCGAGCACCAGTCCGGCCAGTGTCAGCAGATCGTCCACCTGGCGCAGGCCCTGAGCCTCTTTTGCGGCTTTGGTCGTCGCCGTGGCGCGCCGCGCCGCCTGGACTTGCCGCGCCTGCTCGAGGCGGCCGGCGGCGGCATCAAGATCTCCACTCGCAAGGANGGGGCTGAAGCCGCGCTCGAAGATCAGGAAACGCAGCCGTGCATCGAGGTCGATGAGACGAACGTCGTCGGGAAAACGCGACAGCATAGGCGAAGCCAGCCGGCCCAGCTTGGCCAGTTGCGCCAATTGCCTCTCGCTGGCCTCGGCGCTCAGGCTGCCGGCGCTACGGTAGGCGTTGTCTGCCAGACTGTGAAGCGGTCCCTCGAGGCGCTTGACGGTGGCNTCGATAGCGCTGTTTCTGGCATAGACCGGGTAATAGGCGATGGCGCTGACGGCCAGGCCGAGCAAGATGGCCAGAAAGGCCATGATCCTGAGGGCCCGGCTGAAGCGTTTCGACCAGCGCTCCGGCGGCGGCAAGGCCTCACGCTGGACCGTCGGCACCACTTGTTCGGTAAAATCCTGTTCGACGTCTTCCTCGACCGTTTCGCGGGCCTCGCGGATGGCGCTGGAGGCCACCTGGGCCTCGCCGATGCTGGCCCCGAAGTACATNGTGNGCTCNGTATCGTCGTCATCNNCGGGNGCCGCCTCGCGCCANCCACCGGTGGCTTCGCCGCCGGCTCCGCCCTCGAGCACGTAACGCAACTGAATGCCGCCCAGGTAGACCTCGTCGCCCGGTGACAACCAACTGTCGCTTACGCGCTGGCCGTTGACGTAGATGCCGTTCGTGCTGTTGAGATCCTCGACGCCCCACTGGCCATCGCCGGGATAAAGCCGCAGGTGCTGGCGCGACAGCTTGCGGCTGTTGATCGGCACCGTGCAGGTTTCACCGCGCCCCACCACATAGTCCTGCCCAGGCTCGAGGACGATCTCCTGCAACTCGGCATCGCTTTCNAGTTCCGAGCCCTCCATCACGACCAGGCGCGCTGCCGGTGCCGGTTGCGGCGCGCGGCGCAACGACGAGCCGGTGGCCAGATCCAGGAACTGTGTATGGTCTTCGTCAGACATTAGTGCCGTTCTCCGACCTCACGAATAGCGGCCCACGATGACCGTAACATTGTCCTTGCCGCCGCGCTCGTTGGCGAAGTCGACAAGAGCGCGGCAGATGTCGTCGGGCGGGGCCTGGCCCAGGCGGTCCAGGGTCTCGCCGATCTCGGGATCCGCCACCATGCCGGTGAGGCCATCGCTGCATACCACTACGAGGTCGCCAGGCACCAGCATCTGCAGCCCGACATCGGTTTCGACCTTGGCTTTCGGTCCGATTGCCCGGGTGATGACGTTGCGCGGCGGATTGTCTCCCTGACCGCCCTGGTCGAGCCATTCCTGGTAAAGCGTATGGTCCCGGGTCATCTGGCTCAGCTTGGCGTCGCGAAAGCGGTAGGCGCGGCTGTCGCCGACGTTGAATACCACCATGCGACCGGGCTCGATCGTGGGCAGCAACCCCACCACCGTGGTTCCCATTCCGGTGCCGGTGGGAAAGCCACGATCTTGGTTGAGCGCGTTGATGGCGTCGTTGGCCTTGGCCAGCGCGTCGTCCATGAGTTTGACGTCGGCGCCGGCAGGTTCGATCTCGGTAACGTCGGCTGCCGCACCATCGTTGCTGGCCCCGGCCCTGACTTCGGCCACGTTGCGCGAAACATGATGCGAGATGATGCGCACGGCGGCGGCGCTGGCGACCTCGCCCTTCTGGTGTCCGCCCATGCCGTCGGCGACGATCAAAAGGCCGCTGGGTTCATGGATTTTGAAGGTGTCCTCGTTGAGGCTGCGCTTGCGCCCGACGTCGGTCAGGCCGGCCACATCGAGCTGGTGTCCGGAACCGGTATCGATGATGGTCATGCCGATCTACGCCTCCGTATCCTCAGCCTTCTCGTCGTCTTTCTCGTTGTCTTTCTCGTCGTCCTTCTGATCTTCGTCGCCAGCCTTTTCATCCGTCTCGTCGCCAGCCTCATCGGCAGTCTCCGCGGTCTCCGCAGGCGGTTTCTCACCGGTGATGTCGTCATCCAACGGCGGCAAATCAAACTGTGTCATGGCCAACCTGTAGTAAAGGCCTTTGTACCCGTTGGCGCGCAGGAATTCGGGATCGATGAGTTGGGGATGGGTGCCGCGCTCCTGCACCTGACCGTCATCGATGAAGCAGATCATGTCGCAGTGCATGATGGTCGACAGGCGATGGGCAATACTGATGGTGGTGCGGCCACGCACGACTTTTTTGATTTGATCGGTAATTCGGCGTTCGGATTCGTTGTCCAGCGCCGAGGTAGCTTCGTCGAAGATCATGATCTTGGGCTTGCGGTAGAGTGCCCGGGCGATGCAGATGCGCTGTGCCTGGCCGCCCGACAGCCCCATGCCCTTTTCGCCGATCAGGGTTTGGTAGCCCAGCGGGTAGTTGATGATGAATTCGTGGGCACCGGCCATCTGGGACGCCTCCTTCACCGCCTGCATGTTGGGCGAAGGATCGCCCAGCGCGATGTTCTCGGCCACCGAACCGGCGAAAGCGAAGCTTTGCTGCAGCACCACGCCGATGGAGCGGCGCAGCGAGGAGAACTCGATATTGGTGATGTCCTTGCCGTCGATGCGGCATTCGCCCGATTTGGGAATGTTGAAGCCCAGGATCATCTTGGCGATGGTGCTCTTGCCGCAGCCCGAGGGGCCGACGAAGGCGACGTTCATGCCGGCTTCGATTTCCAGGTTGAAGTCGCGCATGATGTTGTGGGTTTCGTCGCCGCCGACGTAGCTGAAGTTGACGTTCTGGAAAGTGATGCGGCCCTCGCACTGGTCCAGCGTCGCCGGCATGTTTTCGGCATCGGTGATCAGCGGCTGTTCCGGATTGACGTCCAAAACGTCGGCCACCCGGTCGACGGCAATGCGCACCTCTTGCAACGCGCTCCACAGTCCGACAAGCTGCAACACCGGCGCCGTGACCAGGCCCATAAGAACGTTGAAGCCCATCAATTCGCCCACCGTCATGACCCCGAGGATGACGTCCTGGGCACCCACCCAAAGCACCGCCACCGTGGCGAACAGCGTCGACATGCGGAACAGGCTGGACGACTGCAGCGCCAGCTTGGACAAACGGTAGGTACGCGTGACGTTGCCCGAGAAGGCGTCTTCCCAGCGCGACCGAGCCATGTACTCGTTGGCCGTGGCCTTCAGGGGCTCGATACCGTTGAGCGATTCGATGAGAAAGCTCTGGGCCTGGGAATTGGCGACGAAAATCTCTTGGTTGAGGGCTTTGATGCGCGGTGTGAAGTAGGTGACGATGCCGATATAGACGGGCAGGAAAGCGGCCACGATGATCGCCAGCTTGCCGTTGTAGGCGAACATCATGAAGAAGTAGATGAACACCATCATCATGTTGAGGATGGTGGTGATGGTCTGGCCGGCGATGATGGCGCGGATCTTCTGGTTCTCGCCAAACCGCGTCAGGATCTCACCTTTATTGTGAGTATGGAAAAAGCTCATCGGCAGGCTCAACACATGCCGATAGAACTCCGACACCAGCCGCATGTCGATGCGTGCCGTGGTGAAATTGAGCAGCAAACTCTGGGCGAAGGTGGTCAGCGTCATGAAGCCGGTGGCCAGCACCATGCCGGCCAGCATCATGTTCAGCAGCGCCACGTCCTGGTGCACCACCACGGTATCGATGATGGTCTGGATGAAAAGCGGCGAGGCCAGGCTGAGGATGTTGATCAAGAGAGCCGCTAGCAAGGCCTCGCCGAGATATTTCTTGTGCGGCGTGATGTAGCGGATGAAGTGCAGATAAGGTTTCTTGGGCGGCTCCAGGTGCTCCATCTGCACCGTCGGCTCGAGCAGGATGAAGACGCCGCTTTCGGCATCGGCGACATCGGGGTCGAGAAGCTCGGCCTTGGACCATGACTTGAGGAATTCTGCCTTGCGCAGCTTGCGGATGCCTTCGGCGGGATCGGCGATGTGCACCGAGGTATCGGTAACCTTGTAGACCACGACGTAGTGAAAGCCCTCCCAGGCGGCGATGCCGGGCAGCTTGGCGCGTTTGAGATCTGTCCAGTTAAGAGCCGTGGCCTTGGCCCGCATGCCCAGCAACTCGGCTCCGCTGATGATCTCCATGGGCGAGGGATATTCGTTGTGCAGGCTGGTCAGCTCGCGGATGGAACCGAGCTGGAAATTCTTTTCGGCATGCTTGAGAACCATGGTCAGGCAGGCCGCAGCGCAATCCGCTTCCTCGTTCTGGCGCACCACCTGGAAGGCGGAGATCTCCTTCTCCTCCTCGAATTGGCTGAACTCCTCCTCGGTCAGTCCCTCGGCCAGCTTGATTCTAAGATCGACGCCTTCGGCGCGTTCGCGGGTGCGCTGCTCCTGGCTCTCCGCCTCCCTGAGCTCGGCCGCCCGCACGCGTAAGCGCTCGTGCAGCGCCACGTTGATCTCGAGGATACGGCTGACCTCGGTTTGCTGGAACACCAACACCGTGACGTCGCGCAAGGCCACCGCTGAATTGGCCTGCATGCCGTCTGGTTCGATATCGGCCAGCGCACCGGGTACGCCGATCAGACTTCCCCGGCCCTCGCGGTCGAGAATGATGGGATCGCCCTCGACCGGCTGCCAGGAAATGTCGACCTGTCCGCGCTCGATGAAATAGAGCCGCGGGTCGGCGACTCCTTGATCGAAAACCGTCTCGCCTTGGCGCACCACTTTGACGCCGACCTTCTTGAGGATGTCGAGGAAGTCCTTCTGTTCGTATTCGGCATCGCCCAAGAGGCCCCGTACCAGGCCGGCAAGCTCGACCAGCCCCACCGTTGCCCGGAAGTGTTCCTTGATCGAGGGCTCGTCCTCGACCAATTCACGAATGCTGTCGGCCGGCGCATAGAACATCACCACGCGGTCGTCGGCGGCGACGATCTGGTAATCCCAGTCGGCGTCCTCGAGCAGCGACATCTCGCCGAACGACGAGCCTGAATCGGAAAGGCCGAGGCTTTCGATCTTGCCATCGGCGTCTTCCTTCAGCCGCACCCGGCCGGAATGGACGATGTAGAGGCCGTCGATGGCCGTGCCTTGTTCGGCGACGACCTGGTCGCGAACGAAGGCGCGGGCCTCGAAGATCGACGCCACCACCGCCTTGTCGACGTCGCCGAGCATGGCGAACATGACATGGGTGTTGAGGATCTCGTGGATCGCACGCCGGTTGATGTCGACCATGTTCAGGCCTCACCGTCGCCGCTGCCGCTGCCGCCGCCTTCTCCGTCACCGCCCTCACCCTCGCCGCCCGGTTCCTGGAAAAAGCGGGCGAAGGGCGAGAAGACGATGGAAATCAGCCTTTTTTCCCCGGTTTTGATCTCGGCCATGCCCTCCAGGCCCATCTCGAGCTTGCGCGGTCTCCGGCGTTTTTTCTTGATGATTTCGGTGTCCAGCGCGACGCGGAT
>NZDS01000039.1 GCA_002690215.1 Rhodospirillaceae bacterium
GCCACCAACGGCTACGGCGAGAACTACATGCAGAAGAACGCCCACATGCTGGCGGACTTCGCGCCTTACGACAAAGCCGCCGTGGTGCCGACGTGCTTGCGCAACCACGCCATGCTGCACGAGATGAAGGAGGGCCGCGGACCCATTCTCATGGATACGCCGACGGCCATGGCCAACCTCTCGGAATCCATGACGCCGAAGGAGGTCAAGCACCTGGAGGCAGAGGCCTGGGAGGATTTCCTCGACATGTGCATCGGCCAGGCCGGGGTCTGGGCCGGCATGAACATCCGGCCCGAGGAATCGCCCTCCGAGCTGATGCCGACCGAGCCTTACCTGCTGGGCTCGCACTCGGGCTGCTGCGGCATCTGGGTCTCGGGACCCGAAGACATCGAGGCACCGGCTGAATGGAGCTGGGGCCACAACCGCATGACCACGGTCACCGGCCTCTTCACCGCCGGTGACGGCGTCGGCGCCTCGGGTCACAAATTCTCCTCGGGCTCGTTCACCGAAGGCCGCATCGCCGGCAAGGCCATGGTCCGCTTCGCCGGCCAGCAAAGCGCCTTCAGCCCGGCGCTGAAGGATGACATCGCGACCATCACCGAGGAAATCTACAAACCGGTCCGCACCTACCTCGAGCACAAGGACAAGACCACGTCGGAAGACATCAACCCGCACTACATCTCGCCCAAGATGTTCCAGATGCGGCTGCAAAAATATATGGACGAATACGTCGCCGGCGTCGGACCCTACTACCAGACCAACGGCAAGCTGCTGGAGATCGGCCTGCATCACCTGGAGCTGCTCAAGGAAGACAGCCAGCACCTCAGGGCCAATGACTTGCACGAGCTGCTCAGGGCCTGGGAAAACTACCACCGCCTGCGCACCGCCGAGGCCCATTTGCGCCACATCCTCTTCCGCGAGGAATCGCGCTACCCGGGTTTCTACTACCGCGCCGACTTCCCCGGACTGGACGAGGACAACTGGAAGTGCTTCGTCAACTCGCGCATGGATCCGGAAAGCGGCGAATGGGCCATGAAAAAGGTGCCGCACAAGGACCTGGTGGAAAAGCACTACGGCTGAACGGGCCGTCGAGACCAACGCAAAGGGGCGCCTGGCGGCGCCCCTTTTTGTCTGCACGGCGTCAATCCCCTATATCATGCGGCGACCATGGCAAACGATTCCGAACACACCATCTTCGACGCCGTACGTGATGCTAGCGCCGGTCCGGTGGAGCCGGTGCGGCTCAAGGAGAGCGACGGATTTTGCTTCCACTGCCACCCCGATGTGGCCTGTTGGAATGTCTGCTGCCACGGTGCCGACGTCACACTGACGCCTTACGACATCCTCAGCCTGTGCCGCCGGTTGGAGATCAAAGCAGCCGACTTCCTGGCCCGCTTTACCGCCCCCGCTATTTGGGGGCCGGCCGGGCTGCCGGTTGCCAAGCTGCGCATGGAGGGCGCCGAAGGCAAAGGCCCCTGCTCCTTCATGATCGAGGCCGGCTGCACCGTCTACGCCGACCGGCCGGCCACCTGCCGCTACTACCCACTGGGTTTCGGCAGCTTCAAGACCAAGGACGCCGAGGCGGTCGACGATTTTTTCTTTCTCGTCAGGGAATCTCACTGCCGCGGCCACGCCGAGGCCCGCAGCCTGAGTGTCGCCGAGTTCCATCACGAACAGGGTTTGGCCGATTACGACCGCCTCAACCGCGGCTGGATCGATATCCTGATGAAGATGGCGTCTTGGAAGACCATGGGCGGCCCCGGTGGCGAGGACGTCAGCAAGCAGACCAAACAAATGTTCTTTTTGGTCTCGACCGACGTCGACGGCTTCCGCCGATTTGTTTTCGAAACCAAGTTTCTCGAGAGCTACGACATCGACGACGAAGCCATCGAATTGCTACGCAACGATGACGAGGCGCTATTGCGGCTCGGCTTCGATTGGCTCAAGTCGGTGATGTTCCGGGAGTCCACGCTGACGCTGCGCGCCGACGTGCTACAGGAATCGATCGCCCGCGCCCGCGGCGACCTCGGCGCAACCTAGCCCGCATTTCTCACCGGGTCATGGCCTGCGCGACTCTGTCGCGCCGACAGGGTAGGAGCGCTACGCAGCGCGATGTGGGACATCGGGCAAGCAGCGTGACGCACCCTGTCGGTGCGACAGCGTCGCCCGAAGGGTCGTGACCCGGTGAGAAATGCGGGCTAGCGCCTCAAACCTTCTCCCTGCGGCCGGCCACCAGGCGGACCTGGCGCGGACCGGCCAGCCACATGCCCAGGATCGAAATTCCGCAGACCGCGATGGCGACGACGAAGGACTGGTCGTAACGGCCCCAGTGATCGAACATCAGGCCCATGGCCCAGGGACCCAGCGCCGCNCCTATGCCGGCCGCCGAGGCGATGACGCCGAAGATCAGGCCGTAGCGCTTGCCGGCAAAGAGCTCGGCCGGTACGGCGCCGAAGACCGAGGCCAGTCCGTAGCCCAGGAAGCCCTGGGNNCCCACCATAATGTACATCAGCCAATGCTGCGGCCACTCGCGCAGCAACAGCAGGCAGGCGTAGGTGGCAACGAAGCCCAGGCTGCCGAAGGTCCAGGCCCATTCGCGGCCCACGCGGTCGGAAAGATGGCCGATAGCGATCTGGCCGGCGATGCCGCAGAGCCCCACCAGACCGAGCGCGTAAGCCGCCGCCTTGGCCGTAANNCCGANGTCGATCAGGTANCGCGTCTGGTGCACCTGCACCGCGTACCAGGCGTAAAGGCCGGCCGAAAACGACAGCATCAGCCACCANAAGCGCGCCGTACGCATGGCGCGGGGCAGCGTCCANTCGGTCTCCACCCAGGCCCGGTCGACGATGCCGTCGGCTTGGGTCGGTGCGCCGCTCCCGCCCTCCTCCGATCCGGCAACAGCGCCATCGGGCTGCAGTCGCAGATCCTGCGGCCGGCGGCGCTGAAAGGCCAGGTTGAGAGGCACCACCACCAGCAGCAGCACGATGGCGACGATCCAGCAGCTCTGGCGCCAGCCGGCGCTCTGGATGGTCTGCTGCATCCAGGGCAGCAGCGTCATCGAGCCGACGCCGACGCCGGCAAAGGCCAGGCCCAGCGCCAGGCCGCGGCGGCGCTCGAACCAGTTCGGCAGAAACAACGTGTGGCCGATATAGCTTATGAAAACAGATCCCCCCACCACCAGAGCGCCCAGCGTGACGTAGAAATGCCAGGGCTGGCTGGCCAGGGTGGCCGTCATCAAACCGCTGCTCACCAGCAGCGCACCCAACGGGATGGTCAGNCGCGGCCCGTAGCGGTCCATCAGNATACCNATCAGCGGCGTCAGCCCGGTCGAGACCATAAAGCCGACAGAAAAGGTGGCGGCGATGGTGCCGCGCTGCCAACCGAACTCATCGAGGATGGGTGGAAAAAGCAGCGAAAAGGCGGTGCGTGCGTTTACCCCGAAGGCCATGGTGACGAAGGCCACGGCAACCACGATCCAACCGTAAAAAAAGGGCAACCTCGTTGCCCAGCCGGCGGGCTGTGCTGGCTTAGTCATAGGCGAAAGCCTCGATAAAAGGAGCGATGTCGTCCTGAACTGTGGCGAAGTCGGCAGCGTAGTTGCGCCAGCGCGCGATGGCCGAGGTATCGATGGCCTCGGCGACGCGCTCATAACTCGGCGTCTGCACCACCACGCCTAGGCTCTGGCGGCGTGTATCCAGGGCCTCGGCATCGGATTCGACGCCGAGAAACCCGAGCACCCGGTCCAGGGTCTCGCCGCTTTGGCCAGCCAGGTCCTCGTAGCGGTACTCCAGCCAGGGCAAGCTCAACTCGTCACGAGCCTCGAGCCACAGTCCCATGACCCGGCAATAGAGGTTGGCGGCATCCGCCAGGCTGTCGAGATTGCGCATGGCGGGGTTGGGGCGAAAGCGCTGTAACAGGCAGCTCAGGATGGCGTCACGCGGGTCACGCAGCGCCACCAGCAGCTTGGCCTCGGGAAATAGCGCCTCGATCCAACGGCTGTAGACGATGTTGAGAGGCAGCTTGTCGACGACCATCAGCTCCGACCACACTCCCGCGCAATCGGCCCGCAGGTCATCGAGATATTGCCGCCGCACCGCCACCAAATCATTCCGCGTGGCGGCCTCGGCCTGGGCCAGATCGCCAATGGCGCGAAAGAGGTAGTCCGCCTCGGCCGTGGTGTGGATGTCCGGATCGGCGGCCAGCAGATTTTCCATCAAAGTGGTGCCGGAGCGTGGAAATCCGACGAAGAACACGAGCCCCGCCGGTAGCTCTGTTTCGCCCTCCCCCGGGGCCAGGTTGGGCAAGGCCGAAGCGCGGCCCAGCGCCGCCAAATGTTCGAGATATTCCGCGCCGTCGACCTCGGGCGCCAGTTTACGCCATATCTCCTTGGCCTTGGCGGCCGCCGGCAATACAGCTGCATGATCGCCGACCAGATCCGCCGACAGCGCCAGCTGTTGCCAAAGATCGCCCAGCGTGCCGGGCTCTATGCTGCCGCTAGGCTGGGCCAGCAAGGCCCGCAGCCGGGCCAGCGCCTGCTCCGGCTGCCCCCGGCGTCGCGCCAGCCGGGCGCCGACCAGTGTGGGTTCGGGGCGGCCGCCGTTGCGCACCCGGGCCAGTGCCGCCACCGCCTCGTCCAGGCGGTTCACGCGTTCCAAGGCGTTGGCATGGTTGCAGTGCGCGATATCGGGCGCACCAGGGGCCGCCGTGGCCGCCTCGAGATGCGGGAGCGCCGCGCCGTATTCACCCTCTTTGACCAGCAAGGCGCCCAGGTTGTTGCGCGCTTCCGGAAGCCGCGGCTGCAACTCGACGGCTCGCTCGTAATAGCGCCGGGCNGCTANGNGATCTCCCTCGGCGGCCGCCGCAACACCGGCGTTGAAGGCCAACTCGGCATTTCTCGGCGCCAGCGCCANCCCCTGCTCGAGGCTTTCCCGGGCCTTGCCNGGGTTGCCGCAACTNAGCTCGGCNACACCCAGATTGCGCCACANATCGGCATTTTTCGGAGCCTGCTTGGTAAGTTCCTCGAGCGTCGCNGCCGCCGCTTGAGACTTGCCTTCCTGAAGATCGACCAGGGCCAGCAGATGGCGGGCGTCGATGTCGCCGGGCCGGTTGAACAGAAAGCCCTGGCAGAGCCGTCGCGCCTGCCCGGTTTGCCCCCTGGCGAGGAGGTTGAGGACATTCTGCATTTGCTGGCGGGGAACAGCCACGTGCCGCCGTCAGTCGTAGCCGAAGGCCTGGGCGAACGGCGCCAGGCGTTCGAGGGCCGGGGCGAGTTCGCCCTGGTAGGCCCGCCAGCGCCCTATGGCGCGAGGGTTGATGGGGGCCTGAACAGCCAGGTAACTGGGTGTCGTTATGCCGCGATCAGCCGCCTTTTCGCGGTAATCGGCGAGGTCCGCTTCGGCATCCAGGCCGAGGAAATCCAGAATGCTGCTCAACGTCGCCTGGGGATCGGCCACCAGGTCCTCGTAGCGGTATTCCAGCCAGGGCATGGCCAGCGCGTCACGGGCCTCGAGCCACAACCCCATGACTTCCTCGTACAGGGTGACAGCATCGTCGAGGGTGTCGAGCTCGCGCATCGCCTGGTTGGGCAGGAAGCGCTGCATCAGGCAACTCAGCACCACGTCGCGCGGATCGCGTAGCGCCACCAGCAGGCGGGCCTCGGGAAAGAGGGCGTCCAGCAAGCGGCAGTGACTGAGGTTGAGGGGCAGTTTGTCGACAACGGTGGTCCCGGCCGGCACTTCGCCGAAGTGCTCGGCAAGAGCGCTGAAATAGGCCTTGCGAGCTTGCCCGGCATGCTCCGTCAGGTCGTCACCAGCACCCTCGAGGCATTGCTCGACGGCGCCGATGAGACCGGCCTCGGCGGTCGTCAGGGTGCCGGGGTGGGCATCCAGCATGGCCTCGAGCAGCGTCGTGCCGGAGCGCGGAAAGCCGACGAAGAAGGCCAAGGTAGGGTCCGCCGCGCGGGCGGCAGCGGTGGCAACGCGGGGCCGTGTCCGCCGGCGCTCTCTGACCTGGGTCAGGTAGCTACTGCTGGCGGCCTCGGGATCGGCCGCTGCCAGGCAGTGCTTGGTGGCCAGGAAAGCGGCGAAGGCGCGGGCGCTGTCGCCGGCCAGGTCCGCGGCCCGGCCCAATTCGTGATGGAAATCGGCCGCCAGTTCGGGATTGGCGCCGCTGGCGAAGTGGGCCTCAAGCGGCATCAGCAGGCCCAGTGCCCCGTCGGCGTCGTGACGCCGCCGCCGATGGCGGGCGCGCAGGATAATCAAGAATACCTGAATGGGCGGCGGCAGCGGTGCATCGTCGGGAATGCGGGCCAGTACCGCCTCGGCCTCGTCGAGCCGGTTGTCCCGGTCGTAGGCCGACGCCAGATTGACCAGGGTTTCCGCCTGGCAGGCGGAATGGGCGGCAGCCGCCTCGAGGTGGGGCAAAGCCTCGGCGACGCGGTTGTGGCGGCTCAACAGGCTGCCCAGGTTATGCTGGGCGCGAAAATTATCGGCTTCGATCTCGAGGGCGCGCTGAAAGCCCGCGATTGCCGCTTCGTGAGCGCCGCAAGCCAGCTTGGCGGTGGCCGCGTTGACGTGGAAATCGGCCTCTCCCGGTTGGCCCTCGACGGCCCGGGAAAAGGCCTTGTCCGCCGCCTCGGGCCGGCCCAGCGCCAGCTCGGCATTGCCCAGGTTGTTGTGGTGCTTGGCCTCCTCGGGCACCAGGCGGCAGGCCCGTTCGAGCAATTCCCTGGCCTCCGGCGCCCGACCCTGTTGCAGGCGCATAAGGCCGAGCAGGCCGCAGGTCCTGCCATCCTCGGGATTTGCCGCCAGCAAGCCTCGGTAAACCGCCTCGGCAGCTTCGAGATCCCCGGCCTTGTGCTGTTCCAGGGCGCGGGCGCGTTCGTGTTCAGGGTTTGTCACAAGGGATAGTCCAAAGACGTTACGGGAGAGCCCGAAGCGGGCAACGTGAGAGCAGCCACGAGAGGTACCACCTGGTTGGGAGAAGCTGCAGGGTTTCTCAAACGAATTACCCTAACATACTGATTCCATTGCCGTCTGGGCACTGTTGCAATGTCGCAACACTGCGAGGTTTTCGACACACTGCGGCCTCCACGACCCTTGACCTGGAGGCCGGCAGCGAGTTTAACTGGCGCCACTTGCGGTATGGCTGAGGAAGGTTTTCTTGGTGTTGCATGCAAGGTTCGCGTTGTTAGCACGCGTCTGAAGCGAGTTTGAGACGAATGTTTGGAACGAAGTTTGGAACGAGTTTCGGATGCGTTGTTACCACGCTTTCGGAAGCAAATGTTAAGCGCACAAGCGCATGCGTTGAAATAAGGAAAGAGGTGGAGAATGAATAAGATTCTGTTGGGCACAACTGCCCTTGTGGCTGCCGGCGCCATGGCCGGCACTGCTGCGGCGGCTGACAAGGTCAAAATGGGGGTTGGCGGTTACTTCGCGGCCCATTTTGCCATGGCCAGCCAGGATGACGGCTCGGGCGTCGACTTGATTTCCGGTACGGCAGACGACGAACCCGGCGCCAATCTTCGCTCGCACAAGCTGACGCGCGAAGGCGAAATCATCTTTAACGGAAAGACCGTGCTGGACAACGGCATCGAAGTCGGTGCCCAGGTACAGCTCGAAGCCGAGACCTGCGGCGACCAGATCGACGAAAGTTTCATCTGGTTCTCCGGCAGCTTCGGCNNGNTCCAAATCGGGTCCGAGAACTCCGCGGCCTATACCATGATGTACGGTCCGGGCGGTACGGCGCCTCACACCGGCCTGATGTCGGCCAACTTCCGGCATTATGCCACTGGCGGCAACTCCGCTGGCGTGCCGACGTTCCGCATCAACATCACGTCGGACTCCGAGAAACTGACCTACTTCACACCGCGTATGTCGGGCTTCCAGCTCGGTATTTCGTACACTCCCGATAACTGCGAAGAGAACGGCGGCGGCGTCGCGGCTTGCGGCGGCANNTATGCCGGTTTCCAAAATGATCACAGCTCGGGCCAGCAGTCCGAGAACGTCGAGGTCGGAGCCAACTACCGAGGTAAGCTGGGCNCTGTGGACATTGGCCTCTCCGCTGCCTGGTCTGGTAGTAATGTCGAAAAAGCGGCTGGCGGTGGTTCCGTGGTCAATACCGAAGACCGTGATGCCTGGGGTATCGGCGGTACGCTCGGTATCGGCAACATGGGCCTTTCGGCCGCCTACATGCAAGACGACATGGGTGACGCGCGAAACAACGGCGAGTACACCCACTGGGGTCTGGGCCTGTCGTACGGCATGGGCCCGTGGAAAATGGGCCTCGAGTACTCGAACGTCGAGGCCGAGGACGCCGCCACTGGTTCCGGTACCGATGACTTGAGTGGTTTCGAGTTGGGCGCCANGTACGCCTTNGGNCCNGGCATCACCATGGGTGCGGCGGTACAGTTCGTCAGCCTGGACGATTCGCGTCCCGGTACCACCGGTAACAACCAGGCCAACGACGCCACCGTGTTCATTCTGGCGACCGCCATCGGTTTCTAGCCACGCTCCGGTCGTTTCGGAATTGGGGAGCGGACTTCGGTCCGCTCCCTTTTTCGTATCAAACTGGTTCGTAGCAGCCGCCAGCACCGGGGAGATCGTTATGGGCGCCATCATCTGGCTCGCCTCTTATCCCAAATCCGGCAACACCTGGATGCGCGCCTTCCTGCACAACCTGTTGCGCAATCCGGACAGCCCTGCCAACATCAACACGCTCGACCGTTTTACCCTGGGAGATGCCCAGGGGGCCTGGTACGAGATGGCCGCGGGCCGGCCCTGGACCGATTTGAGTGACGCCGAAATTGCTGCGCTCAGGCCCCAGGTGCATGAGCGCATGACCCAATCTTTCCCCGATTCGGTATTCGTCAAGACCCATTGCGTGCTCGGCGAATTCAAGGGTGTGCCGCAAATCACCATGGACCGCACCGGCGGCGCCATCTACATCCTGCGCAGCCCCTTCGACGTGGCGATCTCTATGAGCCACCAATTCGGTATCGACATCGATACGGCGATTTCCTGGATGGCCGACCCCGATTTCGTCGCGGCCCGCGATGCCGAGGCCGGACTGGTGCCCCACGCCATCAACTCGTGGTCCAATCACGTCAAGAGCTGGACCCAGGCGGAGCACGAGACGCTGCATGTGGTGCGTTACGAAGACCTGCACCTGCAGCCCGCCAAAAGCTTTCGCGCCATCGCCCACTTCCTCGGCCTGCAACCGCCGCGTGACCGCCTCAAGCGGGCCATCCGGCACTCCTCCTTCAAGGTGCTGCGCGGGCAGGAGAACAAGCACGGCTTCGTCGAGCGCAGCGTTCACGCCGAGCGATTTTTCCGCCAAGGCAAGATGGGGACCTGGCGCAAGGTCCTGACGCCGGCACAAATCGAGCGCGTGGTCAAGGACCACGGCGAGCAGATGGAACGCTTCGGCTACCTACCGTAAACCAGGAGCGCCATGAACTACGACGGGCTCAACACGCAAAGCGCCCACAGCCTGCTGCAACGCGCCGCCACCTGCTATCAGTCTGGTGACTTGGTGGCTTCGGCCCGCATCTACCAGCAGGTACTCAAGCGCGAGCCGTATCTGGTCGAGGCGGCCTATCACCTGGGCATGGTGAAGCTGGAGGCCGGTGCCTACGGCACGGCGATTTCCCAGTTGGGTTGGACGGTGGTGCTGGAGCCCGGGCATCGCGATGCTCTTCTCGCACTCGCCCGAGCGTTGCAGATTACCGGCCGCGAGGAGCAAGCCGTCGAGCGATATCGGGCCCTCGTAGAGGGCGCCCCCGACGACGTCGAAGCCTGGCATGCGCTCGGGGTGACGCAAAAGGCTTTGGGCCATCTGGCCGCGGCCGAGGTGAGCTGGCGCCGGGCCATCGAGTTGGCGCCGACACAGGCCGAGCCTCGTGCCCTGCTAGGCGGCCTGCTGCAAGGCCAGGGTCAGGACGAGGAGGGCGACGCCCAGCTCGATCGCGCCCAAGCCCTGGATCCGGAAAATCCCGGCATCCTCTGCCAGGTAGCCGCCGGCCACCGGACGGCCGGCCACTGGCCCCAAGCGGAAGCGCTCTACGACCGGGCGCTTGCCGCCGATCCCGATCATGTCGGGGCGACCGCCGGCAAAGCCCTGGCCTTGGCGGCGCGCGGCGAGAGGGCGGCTGGGGTGGCACTTCTCGAGCCCGTCATCGCCACCGGCTCGATCGCCGTCGATTTGGCGCTGGCNTATGCCNAGGTGGTTGNGGNNGANNGCACGCGNNNCGCCATCNCNCTNCTCAACCGGGCCCTCAAGCCNGGNCCGCCNCCGGGCGCNGAGCGCCGCGGGTTGCTTTTTGCACTTGGCGATCTTTGCGACCGGGCCAATATTCCCGATCGCGCCTTCGCCGCCTACCAGAGCGCCAACGCCCTGGCCCAAGGGGATTTCGATGGCGCTGCCTTCGAACGCCGCGTGACCGCCCGCATCCAGGCCTTCGTCGCCGGTAGCACCTGGCCTCAAGCCGCTGAGGAAACCCAACCGGCGCCGTTGCTGCTGGTCGGCCTGCCCGGTGGCGGCGTCGACCTGGTGGCCGCCACTCTGGCCCGCCACACCCGCGTCAGGCTGCTGCCGGCAGCTCAACTTCGCCAACGCGACGACCTCCAGCCTGGCAAATTGACACCGGCCGACCTGGCGGCGGCGGCAGCAGCGTTGGCGCCCGACCTTGCTGACGACGACGAGCGCCTGGCGGTACTGCCGGTCGACGTCCTCGACCTCGGTCTGGCGACGCTGTGCTGGCCGCAGGCCCGGGTGGTTCACGCCAACCGAGACCTGCTGGACGCCGGCCTGCACTGCTTCAGCCGCGATCTCGGCCCGACCGGCGCCTTTGCTGCCGATATTGCGTTGCTGACGACCCGCTTTACCGCCGAACGGCGGCTGCTCGACCACTGGCTGGAGGTGCTTGAGGTGGAGTTCCTGGAGATCGCCTACGAACGCCTGCTGCGGCGCAGTCGGGAGACTCTGGGGACGCTGCTGGACTTTCGCCATCTCGATTGGCAGGACGCCTGCCTGGAACCGGCCGCCCAGGCCGAGAGCCCGGGACGTCACCGCCGCTACAGCCGTCACTTGCGCCGTCTTAGGCTGGCTCTGGCTGAGTAGAGCCTGTCAAGTCCCGGAACGATGACGGGCTCATGCCCGTGCCGCGGCGGAATTCCCGCGAGAAATGGGCCTGATCGCTGTAGCCGGCCAGAAAGCCGACCTCGACCAGAGGCGTTGCCGTTTCGACCAAGGTGCGCGCCGCGACCTCCAGCCGAGCCAAAGCGACGACGTCCTTGAAGCCCGCGCCGGAGGCCGCCAAACGTCTTTGCAAGGTACGACCCGAAAGACCCAGGCCGCTGGCACACTGGGCCAGACTGAGTTGCCTCGTGGGATCGCCAAAAACGGTCAGAAAAACCTTGCGCACCGTTTGATCGTCCAGCTTGAACCCGGTCGAAACCCAGCGCCCTGGGGGGGCCTCCGGCGGCGGTACGATTTCACGGCGCGCCGCGAATTCCGACCACGAGAGGCGCCAACGCCGGCAAGCCACAGGTGGCACCGCGGGGCAGGGCTCGACCACGTCTCCGCTCCGTAACGCCGGCCAATTCGCCTCCTCGGAGATGAAGTCCAAATTCACGCCATGGGCGCCCAGCCAACCGGTCAAGGCCGCCAATACGGCGGCGACCACCAGATCCTCGGCGCTTCCCGGTGGTGGGCCGGAGCGTTGATAGTGTTCGATGATCGCCGAATTCGCCGTCGTCTCGACGATCCGGGTGCGGTGGCGCGAATGATAATAGCGCTCGATCCGCCGCCAGCGTGCCAGCAGATCGAAGGGATCCCGGGCCGAGCCCAGCACGCCGGCCAGCGGCGTCTCGACGAAAGCGTCGAGCGCCAGTCCGATGCGCAACAGCGGCCCCGGTCCGTGTGCCGCCAACACGGATTCGAGGAGTTCCTTCTTGG
>NZDS01000040.1 GCA_002690215.1 Rhodospirillaceae bacterium
GTGCCGCATCAACAGGCCGAACACATGGCAGCACCGACCAGCACTGCATCAACGTCCAATAATTCCCTTGCCAACAGGGAGCCGTCCACACATGGCTTCTTGCGAGGGCGCTTGGTCGGCGCGGGCCGGTCTTCGGCCGGAGGGGTCGGCGTCTCGTTGGCCTGTTTCATTGGCATACCCTGGTCTTGGCGCGACCGCCTGTCAAATCGCCTTGTTTTCGCGTTCCCTCGGCAGCGAATTTTCACGGCCTGGGAAAAGCCGATTCATTGAATTGAAATCGAATCGCCCATACCCTGCTGATCAACCATCCGCAATGAAAGCTAGTCCGTGACCCAGGCCTTCGTGCGCGCCCTCAACTACCCGCGTCTGACGACGCTGCTGGCGGCCCTGAGTGCCGCAGCGTTGCTGATGGGCGCCGCGCTGGCGGGATGGTGGGGGGCGTTGCTTGGGGTGCTGGCAGCGACACTGCTGGCCGGCCTGGCCTTCTGGAACGCGCCCCACATGATCCTGGCGTCGTGCCGCCCCAGTCCGGTCGACGATCGCACGGCACCGCGGCTGATGGGCATCGTGCGGGCCGAAGCAAAGCGGGCGCGTCTGCCGCTGCCGCGGGTCTACCTCTCGCACGATGCCGAGCCCAATGCCTTGACCGCCGGGCACGGTCCCGAGAATGCCGCCGTGGCGGTGACTACGGGGCTTTGCCGGCACCTGTCGTCAGCGGAGCTGGCCGGCGTAGTGGCCCATGAGCTGGCACATGTGCGGCATCACGATAGCTTCTTTGTCATGGTGGCGGCCGTAGCAACCGGGGCCCTGACCGGCTTGGCGGCACTGGTATTGTTGCTGTTGGCAGGACACCTGGTGCCGCTTGGAACCGTGGCCTGGATAATCGCTGCGTTACCGGTGGCCGGGCTGGCGGCGCTTTTGCAGATGGCCAATCAACGGGCCCTGGAATTTGCCGCCGACCATTGGGCGGCCAGCCGCCACGGTGCGGCGGGGTCCCTGGCCCGGGCCTTGCGCCGGCTGGAAGGCAATACCGAGGCCGAGGCTGGTAGTCTGGCACGGCGCTGGCGCGAGCTGATATCGAGTCACCCCCCGACCCGCGAGCGCATTCGCCGCCTGGGACCAAGTTCGCCAATCTCGTAAGCTCCGCATCGACAGCCGGGTTGGGCTGCGTTAAACCGGGCGCCATGGCAAAACCGGCAGCCAGGCGAGGAAATTCCCGGACGGCAGCGCTGGCGCTGCTGGAAGCGGTACTGCAGCGCCACCAGGCGCTCGACGAAGCCATTGCCACCGCCCTCGATGACGGACGAATGGCTCCCTTGGATGCCCGCGATCGGGCTTTTGCACGCCTCTTGGCGAGCACCGTGCTGCGCCGTTTGGGCCAGCTCGACGAGGTCATCGGCCGCTGCCTCGAGAAGCCTCTGGGCAAACGCCTGAGCCGCTTGCGCAACACGCTACGGCTGGGGGCGGCACAGGTACTTTTTCTGCAAACCCCTGCCCACGCCGCAGTTGACGGCACGGTAGGGCTGCTCGGCGCCAAGAGCCCCTTTCGTGGTCTGGTCAACGCCGTGCTCAGGCGCCTGGTGCGCGAGGGCGAAGGCTGGCTGACGAGCCACGACGCGGCCCGCCTGAACACACCGGACTGGCTTTGGCAGGACTGGTGCGCGGCCTACGGCGAGGCTACCACGCGAGCCATTGCCGCCGCCCATATAGCAGCTCCGACAATCGATATCTCAGTCAAACGGGATATCTCCGCTTGGGCCCAGCGCCTTGAGGCCGAGGTCCTGCCTACCGGTAGTCTGCGCCGGCCGCTGGGCGGCCGCATCGAAGAACTGACGGGCTTCGACGAGGGTGCCTGGTGGGTCCAGGATACCGCGGCGGCACTGCCTGCGAACCTGCTGTCCGCGGCGCTGCAGCCTGGCCAGGCGGTCGTAGATCTGTGTGCCGCACCGGGCGGCAAGACGGCACAACTGGCGCTCAATCATCCGGTCACAGCTCTCGACCTGGCGGCGGATCGCCTGCGAACCCTGGCTGCCAACCTCGAGCGCCTGGGTCTCGGGGCCGAGACCGTCTGCGCCGACGCCACCCGTTGGCGCCCGGCGGTGGCACCGGCCGGGGTGCTGCTTGACGCGCCTTGCAGCGCCACCGGCACTATGCGGCGCCACCCCGACGTGGCCCACCTCAAGCGACCGGTAGACGTGCAACGGCTGGCGGATTTGCAGGCTGGGCTGTTGGAAGCCGCCGTGGCCATGCTGGCGCCCGGTGGCGTGCTGGTCTATTGCGTCTGCTCGCTGCAACCTGCCGAGGGACCGGAGCGCATAGCGGCGCTGCTGGAGAACCATCCCGATCTTTCCCGCCAGTCCATCGAGGCCACCGAAGTGGGCGGTTTGAGCGAACTCGTCACCCCGCAAGGCGATCTGCGTACGCTTCCCTGCCATCTGGCGGAGCTGGGCGGCATGGACGGATTCTATGCCGCCCGCTTGCGCCACCAGGGTTGAGCATGTGAGTCCCATGGCGTCCTTGCGGCGGCTTCGCCAAGCTGCTAGTTAGCTGCCCATGCAACAGCCTGTGCGCATCGCACCCTCGATCCTTTCGAGTGACTTTGCCCGCCTCGGCGACGAGGTCCGGGCAGTCAGCGAGGCAGGCGCCGACTACATCCACATTGATGTAATGGACGGGCATTTCGTCCCCAACATCACCATCGGGCCCGACGTGGTGAAGGCCATCCGGCCGTGCAGCGAGCTGCCTTTCGACGTCCATCTGATGATCGCTCCGGTGGATGCGTACGTGGAAGCCTTTGCAGATGCTGGCGCCGATATCATCACGGCCCACGTCGAGGCCGGGGTCCATGTCCATCGCACGCTTCAACTTATCAAATCGTGCGGTGTCAAGGCCGGTGTGTCGCTCAATCCCGGCACCCCGGCCGAAGCTGTCGACAACCTTATCCACATGGTCGATTTGATTCTGGTGATGAGCGTAAATCCCGGGTTCGGCGGCCAGAGCTTCATTGCCAGCCAACTCGACAAGGTGCGCCGGATCCGCAGCCGCATAGACCAGAGTGGCCGCGACATCGACCTCGAGTTGGACGGCGGCATGAACGCGGAGCTGGCACCCGAGGCCATCGCCGCCGGCGCCGATGTACTGGTGGCAGGATCGGCGACCTTCAAGGACGGGCCCGCGCGCTACGCCGAGAATATTCGTCTCCTGCGCGGCCAGGGCTAGTGCGGCGACGGCAGGGAGCCTTGCTGCGTGGCCTTTGGGAACGCGCGCTCTACGGCAACCCGCTGTATCAATCGACCCTCGGCGGCGCCGTGCCCGAGGCATTGGCCGTGCTGGTCGGCGATCTCCGGCCCGGCAATGCCCAACGCGCCAATGACATCTTCCAGGGCCGCTATCAGTTCGCCGGTACAGAGCAACGTCTGCTCAACGAGCCGCCCTGGAATCTGGCCGCCGCCGATCCGGCCTGGCAACGCGAATTGCATGGCTTCGGCTGGCTCTGCGACTTTCGCGCCGCTGGCGGAGAGGCGGCACGGCTCAGGGCACGCGACCTGGTGCGCTCGTGGATCGTGCGCTTTGGCACCTGGCAGGCCGAGGTCTGGCAGCCCGAAGTGACCGGCCGGCGGCTGGCCGCTTGGTCGGCCCAGGCCGGCTTCCTGCTGGACGGCGCCGATCCCAGCTTTCGCCGCAGTTTCATGACCAGTCTTAGCCGCCAGGCCCGCCATCTCGGGCGTTGCAACCGTCGGGCCGGCCACGGCGAGCCCAGATTGGCAGCGCTCGGCGGGCTGCTGCTGAGCCGGCTGGCGCTTACCGGCGGCACAGGCGGCGGTCGCCACTTGGCGGCTCTCGGCCATGAAATCGAGCGCCAGGTGCTGGCTGACGGCGGCCATGTATCACGCAATCCCAGCGCCATGCTCGAGGTGCTGGGTCATTTGCTGACGCTGAGGGCAGCACTGAGCCTGGCCCAATGCGAAGTGCCGGCGGTGTTGGAAAGTGCCATAGAACGCCTGGCACCGATGGTGCGGCTGTTGCGCCACGGCGATGGCGGACCGGTCTTCTTCAACGGTGGCCGTTGGCGCGACGGGAACGAGATCGAGGGCCTGCTGGAGGCCGCCGATGTGCCCGGCCGGGCTGGCGATACGGCGCCCCATTCGGGCTATCACCGCCTAGCCACGGGCTCGACGCTGGTTTTCATCGACACCGGGGCGCCGCCGCCGCCGCCTTTTGCCGCGGGCGCCCACGCTGGCCTCCTGAGTTTCGAGCTGAGCAGCGGCAAACAACGCCTGATCGTCAATTGCGGCGCCCACCCAGGTCAGAAATGGAGCGACATGGCGCGCACCACCGCCGCCCATTCGACGCTGACGCTGGAGGACACCAACGCCATCGCGCTAGCCGACGACGGTTTGGTGCCCGAACGCCCTACGGTGGGCGCGCGGCGCCGCGAGGACAGCGGCGCCAAGCTGGTCGAGGCGGCCCACGACGGCTACCGTGAGCGCTTCGGCTTCAAACACCGGCGCAGCATCTACCTGGCGCCGGGCGGCGATGAGGTGCGGGGCGAGGACGTGCTGGAGCCGCTGCATGATGGCACTCAGCCCCCGCAACCCCGCGACTTCGCCATACGTTTCCACCTGCATCCCGAGGTTCAGGCCTCGCTGGCCCAGGGCGGGGCCTCAGCCCTGCTCAAGCCGCCGCGAGGACGTGGCTGGACGCTACGCCAGAGCGGCGGCCGCCTCGAACTGGAGGACAGCGTCTACCTGGGAGGCCTGGAAATCCGCCGCAGCCTGCAACTGGTCGTCAGGGGCACCACCGGCAACGGCGAGACAACGGTAAAATGGGCCCTGAACAAAGCGGGCAAGGCACCGGTTGATTCCGCCCCTACTTAAGACATGACCTTTACAGGATGTCCTAACGAATTGTAATTTATCGAGGAAACACTTTTGTTTTTTGAACGATCGATCGCTCGAAAGGCGATTGGCCGGGCTTTTTCCAACCGCCTGCGCGATCTCCGGAGAGGCTTCGAAAATTGGCCAAGCGTTCGTTTGCGTTGCGAAACGAAAATCCGGTCAGGTCCTGGAATGAAGCTGGTGCAGAGCCCCGAGAGTCGCAGGATCACTGGGTTTCACGATGGGCGGTAACTAGTCGCCATGTCCGCCCCGAAGCCCTTCCTCAGGGTATTTCCGGGGGACCGCCCGACACCTCCGGCCTTCGTCAACTCGGTCCAACCTAATCCGACGGCAAATATTCTCTTGCAAACCGCCCCGCGGAGGTCTCGACAAGTGCCTACGAACGGCCGCTCCGGCATCTCATCTAAAGAACGAACGTATTAATGTAACACTTTGTGAATCAAATAATAATCTTCCTCTTTTATTTGCCCGATCGATCGTTCGAAATGGACTTCGAGAGGGCTGTTGATCAGAGTTCCCAGTATTGCATACCTACCGGCAGGGTGCGCCCCCGCCAAATGCCTTTGAGGTCCGCAAGCAGCCCTTCCGGCGCCAAAAGGCGCTCGAAGTCATCCGCCTCGAAAGCACAATAGGGGGCGTGAGCCACAGCGCCGATCAGGCAATCGTAATTCCCGTCTTCGAGCTCTGTTAGCAGCCGAACGCCGCAATGCGCCTCGGCCTCGGCAGCGTCAGCCAGCGGATCGTGGACCTCGACCTGATGGCCGTGAGTCTCGAGCGCACGCACCATATCGACCACTTTTGTATTGCGCAGATCAGACACGTCTTCCTTAAAGGTCAGGCCCAAAACCAGAATCCGCCCAGGTTCCTTCAACCGCCCTGCGACGCTGTCGGCGACGAACCCGGCCATGTTGTCATTGATGCGCCGGCCGGCCAGGATTACCTCAGGCTCATGGCCGACCTGACGGGCGGCAAAAGCCAAGTAGAAAGGATCGACGCCGATGCAGTGACCGCCCACTAGGCCCGGCTTGAAGTCGAGAAAGTTCCATTTGGTGCCGGCCGCCTCGAGCACGTCGTAAACCGACAGGCCGAGGCGGTGGAAGATTGCCGTAACCTCGTTGACAAAGGCGATGTTGACATCGCGTTGGGCGTTTTCGATGACTTTGGCGGCCTCGGCCGTGCGAATGTCGCGGGCCACGAAAACCTCGGCCGTGACGGCGCCATAGATCTCTCGCAGTCGCGCACTGACCTCCGGCGTCTGACCCGCCACCACCTTGGTGATGCGCTCAACGGTATGGACGCGGTCGCCGGGATTGATGCGCTCGGGCGAATAGCCGAGAAAAAAGTTGCGCCCGGCCCGCAGCCCCGAGACCTCCTCCAGCACCGGGCCGCAAACATCTTCGGTAACACCGGGATAAACGGTGCTTTCGAGCACCACCACCCCGCCCTCCGTGAGGTGTTCGCCAACCGTGCGGCAGGCCGCCAAAATGGCGCCCAGGTCGGGTTCGTTGTGTTCGTCCACAGGTGTCGGCACGGTGATGATGAAGACTTCGGCGCCCGTCATGACTTCGGCTTCGGCGCCGAGCTCGAGCCCGGCGGCAGCCAATCCGGCGGCCTCGATCTCGCCGGTGCGGTCGTGCCCTCGTTTCAACTCAGCGATGCGCTCGGCGCTGACGTCATAACCGCTCACGGCGTAGCGCCGCGCCAGGGCCACGGCCAGCGGCAGGCCGACATAACCCAACCCAACGACAGCAATGCGCGGCAATGCGCTCATGGCCTGTGGTTACCGCAAAGTATTATGACCCGCATGGTGAACCTTTCCGATCGCCGTCGCCGGCGGCGGCACCGGCCGCCCATCTCTTACGGATTGGGGGAGTCGGCGTCAATCGTCCATCTGGGCGTCGAACTGGGCATCAAGATGGGGCAGTTCGACAAGTCCACTCTCGAGCATCAGCGTTCCCCGACGGAAGTCGTCGGGGCCGTCGCAGTCGAAGCCATAGATCTCAGGCACCGGGCTGGCCAAGGAAGGCTCGGCGAATACCGAGCCCTGATCGAGGGCCATCTGGCTGCGAAAGACCACTAAATTGCCAAAGAGGAAGTGTTCGGGCTTGCGCTGCTTGTTGTAAGCCGCTCGGCGCTCGTCGGGGAAACGCCAAGTGACCCGGCCGTCGGCTACCAGGCGCTGGTTGTAGGCGTGGTGGTTGTGCGGGCAGGGGATGACGGTTTGGGCCGAAGCGGCCTCCGGGTCGCCCTGCAAAAGTGCCACACAGGACTGGATTTGGGCCGGCGTGATAAAGGGCGAGGTGGGCTGTATCAGCGCCACCATCTCGGGTACCGCCCCTTCACGCCGAAAAACCTCGGTCAGCCAGCGGGCGATAACATCGAAAACCGGCGCCTCGTCGCCGGCCAGCTCGGTGGGGCGGTCGTCTACGACGATGCCGAGCTCACGGCTGCGCGCGGCGATCTCGGGCCCATCGGTACTGCAGACGATACGCTCCAGGCCCGCCTGCCGGGCCGCCAGAACACCATAGTCAAGCAACGGCCTGCCACCCAACAGCGCCAGGTTTTTCAGCGCTACGCTTTTCGAGCCACTGCGCGCCGGCACCAGACCCCAGCATATGCCGTCGCGCAGCTGCATCAGCCAGCCGCCGCGAAGTGGGCAATCGCGCGTTCGATCACATGGCGTTGGGTCTCAAACCAGGCGTCTTCGGTCGAGCCGCCGATGTGGGGTGTCAGCAGCAAGTTCCGGTGGCCGCGGGCGTAAGCCACCAGGGCATGTTCGGCAGCTTTGAAGCCGGGTTCGTATTCGCCGTCAAGAACGTCGAGGGCGGCACCGGCCAGCCGGCCCTCGTCAAGCGCCGCCAGCAGAGCTACCTCGTCGACCAACTCGCCTCGTGCCGTGTTTATCAGCACCGCCCCGGGCCGGCATTCGGCCAGGACGCCACTATCGATCAGGTGCCGGGTCTCATGGTTGGCCGGGGCGTGAATCGAGATGACGTCCGACAGCGCCGCCAGCTCGGATAGGTTTGCCAGCTTTTCCGCTCCGTCCGCTCCGGTTTCGACGTAGGGATCGAAGAACCGCACCTTCATGCCGAAAGCGCTGCCATAGCGGCTCATCAGGCGGCCCAGGCGGCCCATCCCCACCAACCCGAGCGAAAGCCGCGAGAGCATTGCCGGGGCGCCGAAATCGAAACGTTTCCACTCCCCCTCCAGCGCCGCCGCAAAGCTCCACGGCGTATTTCTCAGCAGCGCCAGCATAAGGCCGAAAGCGTGTTCCGCTGTGGGCGTGATGGTAGCCAGGAATTCCTGCTCGTCACGCAGCGAAAAGACTGCAATGCCGCGCTCGGCTGCCGCCGCCATGTCGATGTGGGGCACCCCGGTGGTGTTGCTGATAATGGCCCGAAGCCGTGGTGCGAGATCCATCTTGGCGGCATCGAAATCAAACCCGAGCGGCGCGCAGCAGGCGTCGAGGCCGGCCAGAAGGGTGGCCGCGTCGTGGCCGGGATGGGGCAGACTTACGACTTCGAAGGCCTTTTCGAGCAGGGCTCGATTGTCCGGCAAGTAGCCGAGTACGTCGTAATAAAGCAGCCTGGGCATCACGATCCCAANCGCCTGTTGCTGGATTTGCCCAAGGAGCTACTCACTCCAGGTCCTCGAAGGAAAGGGCTGTGTCGGCAGCCACGCCATGACGCAAGCGCCGGCCGACGAATTCCTCCAGCCGGCTGGCCGGTACGCCGTTGCCAGGGCGCTTGGCCGCCAGGTCGCCGGGCCCCAGCGAACGGCCGGCCTCGAGGTCGCTTGCCGCTACCACGGACTTGAGCGCCCAGGCCATACCCGCCACTTCCGAGGGTGCGGCTTCCTTGCGGCCATGCCCGAGCAAGGTCTCGACACGCCGGATGTCGGCCACCAAGTCCGGGAAATCCTCAGGTCCGGCCGAGACCTTCCAGTCCTGGGCGTCGGGAACGTCGCGCAGGATGGTGATGTGTTTTTCCACGACTTGAGCGCCGCGGGCCACGGCGGCCAGCAGAGCCATATGGTCCGGCGTGTGGTCGGAATAGCCCACCGGTCCTGAAAACAGCGTGCGCAGGTGGTCCATGGCTGCCAGATTGACGTCGGCATCGGGACAAGGATAGCTGGTCACACAGTGCAGCAGCGCCACCCGGTCGGCACCACCGGCGGCCAGAGCGGCCAAGGCCTCGCGCACGTCATCGCTGCCGTACATACCGGTCGAGAGCACCACCGGCTTGCCCAGCTCGGCCAGTTTTCGCAGAAATCCGGGGTTGTTGCGCTCGCCCGAACCGATCTTCACCGCCGGCACCTCCAGTGCCTCCAGCCAGGGCAGCCGGGATTCGTCGTGCGCCGTGGCCATGAACAAAATTCCGGCATCGTCACAACGTTCTTTCAGCTCTTGGAATTGATCGAGGCTCAGGTTGCGTGGCCGCAGGCGCTCGCGCCAGTCGCCGGCGCTGGCAGCAAACAGCGCCTCGACATCGAAAACCTGGGTCTTGAAGACATCAGCCCCGGCCTCGGCCGCCAGATCGACCAGGGCGCGGGCCAGCTCCATGTCGCCGAAATGCGCCACCCCGGCCTCGGCGATCATCAGCACCGGGGCGCCTTCGCCCACCGGCCGGCCGGCGATCTCGAAGTGGGGCTTGAAAGCAACGGGCATGGCGGCAGCTTAACCCGGATTTCTCAACTGGTCATGGCCTGACAGCGCCGCCAAGCGAATTGCCCCGACGGCGCGAAACGGCTTGACGCAACGCACCGCTTCGCTAGATTCCGCCTCCTGTGCCTCCCCCACATGTTCGTTGGGTGAACAAGCCAAAACCTGCATCGTATCTTTCATCCTGTAAGATCAGGGTCTACACCCAACACATTACTATATAACAAAAAAACTTGACGTTCACGTTGTGAACGAAGTACCGTTCACACCACGAACGCAATCTCTTTGCCGTGTCACCCCGGTGCATCACCGATTTGCGCCGCAGATGGAACCACCAAGGAAGCCGAAGCGGAGGCAGGGCTTGGCCGAACAAACCACCGCATCGCCAGTGAAAGCGTCGGGAGCAGACGCCGAGAGTCGCATTACTCTCGGTCTCCTGAACGCGGTCCATGAGGACGCCACAGCCTCGCAGCGCTCCTTGGCGAGCGAGCTGGGCATCGCGCTGGGCCTGACCAATGCCTACCTCAAACGCTGCGTGCGCAAAGGTTGGATCAAGATTTCGCAAGTTCCGGCCAACCGCTACGCTTATTACCTGACGCCCAAAGGTTTCGCCGAAAAGAGCCGGCTGACCGGTGGCTACCTGCGCCGATCCTTCGACTTCTACCGCCAGGCCCGCAGCCAGTGCGATGCCTTGCTCGCCGAATGCGGCCAACGCCGCTTCCGGCGCGTGGCGCTCTACGGCAGCGGCGAGCTGGCTGAAATCGCCCTTTTGTGTAGCCTGCAGCACAAGATCGAGATTATCGGCATCGCCGATCCCGACGCCCCGGCGGGTGAGTTTCTTCACTTGCCCCTAGTGGGTGCGGTGGCGGAACTCGAGGGGCCCGAGGCCGTCATCCTCACCGACGTACGCCGGCCACAACGGGCCTTCGCTGTGCTTAGCGCTGAATTCCCCACTGACCGCGTGCTGGTACCGGCACTTTTGGGCATTTCGCGCCAGCCACCCGGCGACGACGAGAAGGCCACGACATGAAGGCCTGGTATGCCGTCTATTCCAAGGCCCAAGAGGAGGTCTGGGCGCGCAACAACCTCGAGGAGCGTGGCATCGAGGCCTACCTGCCGCGCTATCGAAAGCGCCGCTTCCACGCGCGGCGCCTGGATTTCCACCCGGCACCGCTGTTCCCGCGCTATCTCTTCGTGCGCGCCGATCTCGCTGCTGGACAGAGGCCGCGCATCGTCACCGCGCCAGGCGTCTCTTACCTGGTCAGTTTCGGCGACCGGGCACCGTCGCTGGCGGACTCCATCATCGAGGAGATCCAAGGACGCGAAGGTCCTGACGGCTTGGTGCGCCTGGGTAGTGAAGAAGGTTTCCGACGGGGCGAAAAGGTCCGCGTTCGCGACGGCGCCTTTTGCGAAAAGGTCGGCATCTTCGACAGCATAGCCGACGACAGGCGCGTCTTCATTCTGCTCGACCTGATGGGACGGAAGGTTCGCGTCAAGCTAGCGAGCGACGTCCTGAGCGGCGCCACCTGAGGTCTCTCAGACCGCCGAATTTGGGCTGTTGCGGTGCCGGATACCAGGGTGGTCGACGGCAAACCTTGCAGGCACTAGGCGATGGCAAGCAAGACCAAAGACGAATTTGAAAGGCGGCGGACGATAGCCCAACTGCGTCGCCTTCTAGCCGGCCACGGCGGCCTGGTGGCGCTGCTGTTCGTGGTCATGCTGCTAGCCGCCCTGGCCGAAAGCTTCGGCCTCTCGTTGGTGCTGCCGCTAATCTCCAGTCTGTTGGGGGCCAGCGCAGAGAGCGGTGGCGTGTCCCGTTACAGCGCCCAGTTGCTGGCGCTCTTTCCCGCCGGCGCCCAAATCGAAGGCCTGCTCATGCTGCTGGCCGGGGCCTTCCTGGCAAAAGGCGCGTTGCTGGTACTGACCCGGGGCTATTCGGCCTTTGTGGCGCTCAAGCTGCGCGAGGACTGGGCCGGCCGTATCTTCAACCACTACCTGACGGCACGTTATGCCTACCTGGCCAAGCAACGCCAGGGCACGCTGGTACACAACGTCGCGGTCGAGCCTTACCGCGCCGCCCGGGCCGTCACCATTGGCCTCGATTTCGTCAACCGGGTGATCCTGACCTTGGTGTTGGGCGGCGTGCTGCTGGCGGCCAACTGGCAGGCAACACTGGTGGTGGCGCTGGTGGGGGCGCTGCTCTTCTACGCCGTGCGCCGCGCCACATACCGCTATTCCTATCACTTCGGCCGCCTACGCCAGCAGCTCTACCAGGAGATCTCGGCTCTGGTGGCGGAAACCGTCGGCGCCGTACTGCAGGTCAAGCTCTTTGCCCTCTACGGCCGCAGCGCCGCGGAGTTGGGCCAGCGCCTGAGTCGCCACACCCGCATCGAGACGGCTTTCCGCACGCTAAGCGAGATCCCGCCCCAGTCGACCGAATTTCTCGTCATTCTCTTTCTCGCCGCCGGTATGATCGGCCTGCGCCGATTTTTTGGCGTCGAACCTCAGGAGTTCGTGGCACTGCTGGGCTTTTTCGTCATCGTCAGTCAGCGCTTGCTGACCAACCTCAACTTCATCATCGCGCGGCGTATGAAGATGGCATCGTACCTCCCTTCGCTGCTGCTGATGGACGATCTTCTGCAAGCCGCGCCTGAGCGCGAGACCCTGGACGAGGGCGAGGCGGTCGAGAGCCTGGTGGGCGATATCGAGTTCACGGACGTCCACTTCGCGCACCAGGACGGCCGCCGGGTATTTACCGAGCTCGCGCTGGCCATCCCGGCCGGCAAAACCACCGCCATCGTCGGCGCCTCGGGCGTCGGCAAGTCGACACTGGCCGATCTGTTGCTGGGCCTGCATCTGCCGCAGCAAGGCCACATCACCATCGGCGGCCGGGCGCACCGGGAACTCAGCCTCGAGAGCCTGCGCCAACGCATCGGCTACGTCAGCCAGGATCCCGCCATCTTCAACGCTTCGGTGCTCGACAACATTCGCATCGGCCGCCTCGACGCCAGCGAGGCCGAAATCATCGAGGCCGCCCGCATCGCTCACGCCGATGAATTCGTGTCCGGTCTGCCGGCCGGCTACGACACCGTGGTCGGCGACCGTGGCGTGGCGCTATCCGGCGGCCAGCGCCAGCGTCTGGCCATCGCCCGGGTCATCCTGCGCCGGCCCGACCTTTACATCTTCGACGAGGCGACCAGCGCCCTTGACGGCCATTCGGAAGGCCTGATCCGCGATGCCATAGCGGCGCTGTCCAACCAGGCCACAGGGACAGCAGGCGCCACAGTGATCGTCATCGCCCACAGGCTCTCGACCATCGAAGGCGCCGATCTGATCTACGAGCTCGACCAGGGCCGGGCTCGCCGGGTGGCGCTGGACGAGGTGGCCCAGCATCCGGCCCCACAATCGGCCCCTGCGAGGTCCGCCGGCGCATGAGCTCCCGTATCGAAATCGCCGGCCGCACGGTCGGTCCCGGCCAGCCCGCTTTCGTCATCGCCGAAGTTGCGCAATCGCACGATGGCTCGCTGGGCATGGCGCACGCCTTCATCGATACGGCCGCCGCTTGCGGTGCCGATGCCATCAAATTCCAGACCCATATCGCGGCCGCCGAATCGACCCTCGACGAGGAATTTCGCGTCAAGTTCAGCCGCCAGGACGAAACCCGGTTCGACTACTGGCGGCGCATGGAATTTTCGCCAGAACAATGGGCCGGGCTGGCCGCACATGCAGCCGAGAAAGGCATCGTGTTCCTCAGCTCGGCCTTTTCCGTGGCCGCCGTCGAGCTTTTGCGCGAACTCGGCCTGGCGGCTTGGAAGGTGGGCTCGGGCGAATACCGTTCAGACGATCTCTGGCAAGCCATGGCTGCGGGCGGCGCCCCCATATTGCTCTCCACCGGCATGAGCGAATGGCGCGAGATCGAGGCGGCGGTGGAAAGGGTCCGAGAGCTGGGCGCGCCGCTGGCGCTGTTCCAGTGTACCAGCCGCTATCCCACGGCGCTGGAGCACGTCGGCCTCAACATCATCGACGATTTGCGCCGCTTCGGCTGCCCGGTGGGGCTCTCGGATCATTCCGGCAGCGTGCATCCAAGCTTGGCCGCCCTGGCCCGCGGCGCCGACATGATCGAGGTGCATCTGACTTTGGACCGCCGGCTCTTCGGTCCCGATGTTCCGGTGTCCCTGACGCCGCCCGAGTTGACGCTGCTTTGCGAGGCTCGCGATGCCCTGGTGACCATGGCACAAAACCCCGTCGACAAGGACGCCATGGCAGCCGATCTGCGTGAGATGCGCGGGCTTTTCAGCAAAAGTCTGGCGCCGACGCGGACGTTGTCCGCCGGCACCCAACTTACCGCGGACATGCTTACGGCCAAGAAGCCCGGCACGGGCATTCCCACGGCCGAGCTCGATGATGTGGTGGGCCGGAGGCTAGTCGCCGACGTCGGTCCCGAACGGCTATTGCGCCGGGAGGATCTTGATGACCAGCCGTAAGGTCTGCATTGTTGTCAACAGCCGGGCCAACTACGGCCGCATCAAATCGGTGATGCGGGCGGTGGCCGATCATCCCGGGCTCGAGCTCCAGCTCATCGTCGGCGCTTCGGCGCTTTTGTATCGCTTCGGCAACGTCCACGACATCATCCGCGGCGACGGCTTCGAGCCGATAGCCACGGTCTATTCCATCGTCGAGGGCGAGACGCCCACCACGATGGCCAAATCGACCGGCATGGCCATCATGGAACTGGCCACCCAGTTCGAGAACATCGCGCCCGACGTGGTGCTCACCGTGGCCGATCGTTTCGAGACCATGGCCACGGCGGTGGCTGCCAGCTACATGAACATTCCGCTCGCCCACACCCAAGGCGGCGAGGTCACGGGCTCGATCGACGAAAGCGTGCGCCACGCCGTGAGCAAGCTCTCGCACCTTCATTTTCCCGCCACCGAGCTGGCCCGCGACAACCTCATCCGATTGGGAGAAGCACCGGAGACCGTGCATCTGACCGGCTGTCCAGCCATGGATGTGGTGGCCGACATCGATCTCAGCCTGCCGGCCGACATCTTCGAGCGCTACCGCGGCGTCGGCGCCAGCCTCGATCCTGCCAAGCCCTACCTGGTGGTGTTGCAGCACCCGGTGACCACCGAATACGGCCAGGGATTCGAGCAGATCAACCGGACTCTGGCGGCGGTGGAACAGATCGGCCTGCAGACGGCCTGGCTTTGGCCCAACGTCGATGCCGGGTCCGACGACGTCTCCAAGGGCCTGCGCATGTACCGCGAACATCACGATCCCGATTGGCTCCACTTTTACCGCAATTTCGCCACCGAGGATTACGCTCGCCTGATCAAGAACGCCGTCTGCCTGGTGGGCAATTCCTCATCGGCATTGCGCGAGGGCGCTTTTCTCGGCGTGCCGGCGGTCAACATCGGCAATCGCCAGCAGGGCCGCGAGCATGGCGACAACGTGACTCATGTGGGTCACGACGCTGCCGCCATCGCCGCCGCCATCGCAGATCAGATCGAACACGGACCCTATGACGCTGCAGAGCTCTTCGGCGACGGCCAGGCCGGTCCGCGCATCGCCGAGATCCTGGCCTCGGCCGAGATCAGCATCCAGAAGCGGCTAGCCTACTAAGATGCCCGGCCTGGCGGCAGAACGCACCAACCCGGTCTTCGAGGCCTGTGCCATCTGTGGCAGCGAGGACTGGAACCCCGTGTATCAGGGGCCGGTCCGCGACGGCCGTTTCGGTTCGCTGACCGCCCCCTCGGTGGTGGCGCGGTGCGGTGGTTGCGGCGTCGACCGGCTGGACGAAGAAAATTGCCGAGACGAGGATTTCTACAGCAGCGAGGACTACCGCAAATCGCTGGGCCAGGGCAGCGATACCGCCGCCTTCCTGGCCGGCCACGACACCCAGCAGGCGGAACGCCTCAAGGTGCTGGGCCCGGTCTCGCTTCGCAGCTGCAAGATCGCTGACGTGGGCTGCGCCGGCGGCTCCTTCCTCGACCAGGTGGCGGACCTGGCCGCCGAAGTCTTGGCCATCGAGCCCGGCAGCGCCTACCACGATTCGCTGCGACAACGCGGTTTCGCGGTTTACCCGTTCGCCACTGAAGCTAGGGATCACGCCGGCAGCGTAGACTGGGCCTTCAGCTTCGACGTCATCGAACATGTATCCGACCCGAAACGATTCCTGACCGATATCGCCGAGCTGCTGAAACCCGTGGGCCGGTTGCTGCTGAGTACGCCGAATCGAGATGACGGGCTGCTGAATCTGGCCGGCGAAGCCTACCGCCGCTTCTTCTATCGCGTCCATCACCGCTGGTATTTCGACGCCCAGGCCCTGACCGCCGTGGCCGGGCAGGCCGGTCTGATGGTGGAGCGCGTCGATTACGTTCAGCGCTACGGGATATCGAACGCCGTCACCTGGATGCGCGAGGGGCGGCCGTCTGGCGATCAGGTGCTGGCCGAGCTCGACAATCCGGCGCTCGACAGGGTCTGGCAGGACCACCTCGAGCAGTCGGGCCGGGCCGACCGGCTTTATGCCGTGTTGCGGAGGTCGGATACATGACGTCACGAATAGTCTATCTCGGTGCCCCCGAAGGCTTCACGGCACTCGCAGAGGTGATCGCCGGCCGGGCCAAACTTGAGCACGTGGAGGCTGAACCGACGGCCGTGGCCGAGGCACTGTTCGACGCCAGCGCGCTGCTCGATGCCTCGATGAAGGTGTATATCGACGACGGTATGATCGCCGCGGCACCGGACCTCAAAGTCATCAGTTGTGCCACCACGGGATCGGACCACATCGACCGCGGCGAGGCTGAACGTCGCGGCATTCCGATCCATACGTTGCGCGAGGATCGCGAACTTCTGCAAAACATCACGCCGGCGGCCGAGCTATCCTGGGCACTCGTGCTGGCTGCCGCACGCCGCCTGCCGGCCGCCCTCGCCCACACCCGCGAGGGCGGTTGGACTCGTGAGAACTTCCCTGGCCTGATGCTGCACGGCAAGCGCCTCGGTCTCATCGGTTGCGGCCGCATCGGCGGTTGGATGGCGCGCTACGGCCAGGCCTTCGGTATGACTGTGGTGGGGTATGACCCCTTCATCGACACTTGGCCTGAGGGGATCCAACCAACCGGCCTCAAGGAACTTTTCGAGAGCTGCGACGTGATATCCGTCCACGTCCACTTGAGCGACGAAACCAGCGGCCTGGTTTCGGCCGAGCTGCTGGCCGGCATCAAGCCCGGCGCTATTTTCATCAACACTTCGCGAGGCGCCATCGCCGACGAGGCGGCGCTGCTCGAGGCCCTGGAAAGCGGGCGCCTGGGCGCTGCCGGCCTGGACGTACTGGAGGGCGAGCCCGAGATTGCAGACCATCCGCTGATCGCCTACGCCCGCAGCCACGACAATCTGCTGATCACACCGCACTGCGGCGGCTTCAGTCCCGATGCCGTGCGCCGGGTCTGCCAGCGCGCCGCCGAGAAGATCCTCGCCGCCCTGGGACTCGATACCTGATGGCGGCGTTCGATACCCTGGCCCAGGAAATGGCGGGCCACGGGCCCGTTTTCGGCATTCCCGGCGGCGGCACCAGTCTCGAACTGTTGGATGCCCTGGAGCGCCAGGGCACGGCCTTTCATCTCAGCCACCACGAAGCGGCGGCAGCCATCATGGCCGGCACCATGGGCCGGCTTTCGGGCCGAGCCGGGCTGGCGCTGACTATCAAGGGACCGGGGTTGGCCAACCTGGTGCCGGGCCTGGCCGCCTGCTGGTTCGAATCCTTCCCCCTTGTGGCGTTGTGCGAGGCCTTGCCGGCCGGCGTCGACTGGAGCCAACGCCACAAGGGCATCGATCACGCCACCCTGGTAGCCGCCGTGAGCAAGGGGCGTTATGGCCTGGGGGAAGATGGGGGCGAAGACTCTTTTTCGAACGCTGCAGCTCTGGCAGCGGCCGAGGTGCCGGGCCCGGTGGTGCTGGAACTGGTAGCCGGCGAAGTGGCGGCCGAGCCCGGCGGCTTCGGGGCCCTGGCTTATGAATCAGTCATCGCCGCCGTGGAAAAGGCCGAACGCCCCCTGGTCATTGCCGGCAGCCTGGCGCTGCGGGCCGGCTGGACGATGGCGCTGGCGGGCCTCGAGGTGCCGGTGTTTTGCACCGCCGCGGCCAAGGGTGTGATCGACGAAACTGCCTTTCCCGCGGCCGGGGTCTATACCGGGGTGGGGCTGGAGAAGACGCCCGAAAGCTGCCTCCTGCCGGCCGCCGACTTGGTGGTCGGTCTCGGCCTCAGACCGCAGGAGGTGCTGGCCGCCAAACCCTTCGCCTGCGACGCCGTCAACCTCGACGATGCGGCCTCCAGCCTGGTCTTCGATTTCGCGGCCAGCGACGGTTGCCACGTCGCCGAGGAAGTGTTTGCCGCACTGGCGGAAAAATCCTGGGGCCAGGATCTGCTGTCCGAGGCGCTGGCTAACCTCGACGCCCATCTCGGCACCAGCCAGCCGGCCCGGGCCCTGGCCGCCGTCGAGCGCCGCTTCGACGAGGTGCGGGCGGTCTTCGACACGGGCTACTTCTGCACCATCGGCGAGCACGCCTGGCGGCCGCGAAAGCCTGCGCACTGCCTGATGGCGGGGCAGGGGCGCACCATGGGCACGTCAATTCCCATGGCCATCGCGGCGGCACTTCACGATCGCCTGCCTACCGTCACCGTGGTCGGTGACGGCGGTATCGGTATGCACGTAGCGGAACTCAAGCTGGCGGCGGCCGAGAAGCTACCTCTACTGGTGTTGCTGATCAGTGACGGCGGTTTTGGCTCGGTGCGCACCCGCGCCCTGGCCGACGGCCTCACAGAGACGCCTCTGCTGATCTCCGAACCATCCTGGCTGGCTGCGTTGGAAGGTCTGGGTTTGCCTGGCACACGGGTCGAGGGCGAAGCGGCGTTGGGTGATGCGCTGGACGCCTGGGATCCCGCCTCGGGTCCGGCCTACATCGAATTTCCCTGCGACCCCGAGGCCTACCAGGCCATGGTCGCCGGTCTGAGGTAAGGCTGTGGCGGAACGACACATTCTGGTCATTGGTAGTGGCAGCGTCGGTCAGCGCCACGCCGCCAACCTGGCGGCGTTGGGCTGCCTTATTTCCTGTCTCGATCCGCGCCACGACCGGCGCGCTGAACTGGCCGCGGCAACGCCGGTGGTGGGCGCTTACGGCGACCTGCCAACGGCGCTGGGCGACCCCAGTCTGGACGGCGTGGTGATTGGCTCGCCGACCAAGTTCCACGTCCGCCAGGCCCAAGCAGCATTGGCCGCGGGCTTGCCGGTGCTTTTGGAAAAACCCGTGTCTCCGGGCGCTGCCGAGGCCCAGGCCCTGGCCGCGGCGGTTGCAGAATCAAACGTCCCGCTGCTGCTGGGCTACACTTGGCGTTGGTGGCCGCCGCTGGTGGAAGCGAAACGCCTGTTGGCCGAAGGTGCGCTCGGCCGGCTCAACCACGTGCGCTTCGTGATGGCGGCGCACCTGGCGGATTGGCATCCCTGGGAGCCCTATCAGGACTGGTTCATGTCGAGCCGCGAGTTGGGCGGCGGAGCGCTCCTGGACGAAAGCCATTGGATCGACCAGGCGCTGTGGTTGTTCGGCCTGCCCGAGAGCGTCTTCGCGCGCATCGACAAGCTCAGCGAGCTGGAAATCGATGCCGACGACAACGTCGATCTGTTGCTGAATTATGCGTCTGGTCCGCGGGTCTCCATCCACCTCGATCTGCACGCCCGGCCGCACGAGAAGACCATCAAGTTCGTCGGCGAAAAGGGCACGCTTTTGTGGACCGCCGATCCCAACCGCTTAGCTATGGGCCGGGAGATTGCCGATACCTGGCAGGAAACACCTTTCGATTGCCAGCGCAACGACATGTTCGTGGCTGTGGCCCAGGAGTTCCTGGCTGTGCTCAACGGGCAATCGCCAAGCTGCACGATTGCCGACGGCCTGGCCGTCATGGAGGTCATCGAAGCCGCCCGGCAAAGCCATGCCGAGGGCCGTCTGGTGACACTGGGGGACGGCTGATGAGCTGGAACGGACACAGTGTTCTCGCTGTTGTGCCGGCCCGCGGCGGCTCCAAGTCGATCAAGCGCAAGAACCTGCGCCAAGTCGGGGGGCATTCGCTGATCGGCCATGTTGGTGGGGTTTGCGCGGCACTTCCTTGGCTCGACCATGCTCTCATTTCGACGGATGACGAGGAGATGGCGGTTGAGGCCCGGGCCGCCGGTCTCGACGCCTTTTTCCTGCGCCCACCCGAACTTTCCCACGACAGCGCCACGTCGATCGAGGCCTGGCGCCATGCCTTGCATGCGGCTGAGGATCACTATGGAACCGAGTTCGCCTTTACGATCCTCCTGGAGCCGACCAGTCCTTTGCGGCGCCCCGGCGACGTCACTGCCACTCTCGGAAAGGTCATCGATGACGGCTTTCCCGCCGCCGCGACCGTGAGCCCCACACCTGGCTCCTACACACCCCACAAGACCTTGACCCGAGGCCAAGACGGCCGGCTTGGCTTTTATGTCGAGGACGGCGCGCTCTTTTCGATTCGCCAGAAGATCCCGGATTATTACCACCGCAACGGCGTCTGTTATGCCGCGGCGCGATCGGCGCTGCTGGATGAGCGCCACCGAAACCTGCTCGAGGAGCGCTGCTTCGGCGTGGTCATCGAAAGGCCGTTGGTCAACATCGACGACCCCTTCGATCTCGATCTGGCCGAATGGCTGATGGCACGTGAGGCAGATGCCTGAGAGCCCCACCACACCCATCTTCATTGGCGGCCTTTTCAAGTCCGGCACCAGCCTATTGCGCGCCATGCTGGGCCAGCACCCCAACATAGCGGCCGGGCTCGAGACCAACTGGTTCGAGGTCGACTGGCCGGCCGGCCGGGGGCGGGGCGGCGAGCCACTGGCCGACTATGTCGGCCGCACCGGCAGCTTCTTCGGCTTTGATCCCAGCGCTGCCGAAGTCCTGGCCGGGAAATCCACTGACGTCGTGGCCTTTGTCGACGGTCTGCTTGGCGGTTATGCGAACCGACTGGGCAAGCGCCGCTGGGCCGAAAAGACGCCCGGCAACATCCTGCATGTGGCGCGCATCCGCGAGGCCTGGCCCGGCGCCCGGATCCTGCATATCGTGCGCGACCCGCGCGATGTCTTCGCTTCGTTGCGACAAGCCCGCAAATGGGATACCGCGGCAGAATTCGGAGCCCGCTGGTGCGCCTTTCTCGGCGCCGCCGCAGCCGTCAGGGGGACCGACTTACTGGAGCTCCGATACGAGGACCTGGTAACCAACCCGGAAGCCACCATGAGGCGGGTACTGGAGCATCTGGAAGAGCCCTGGCAGCCCGAGGTCGCCTGTTTTTCCGGTCAGGCCGAGGACTTCGATCGCGTGCTGGCCGCCACCGGCAAGGCCAGCACGACACTTGAGCGCCTGCGTGAGCCGCTCACGGAGCGCCGTGTCGGCATTTGGCAGGGCCTGATCCCCGACGATGAGCTGGCCGGGCTGCGTGCCGCCGCCGTCGAGCACGGCCTCGGTGATCTTTACGACCGCATCGTCAGCCAGACGCCGGGCGAATGACGCCATGTCAGAGCGCCTCCTCTTCATCAACTACCACTACATCCGCGACCCGGCGCAATACGTCCATCCCGGCATTCATCCCCTGGCCATGACCGACTTTGCGGCCCAAGTGGATTGGCTGGCAGAGCGCTATCACATGGCGACGCCCGAGGAAGCCGAAGGCTTCGTTGGCGGGCGGGCCAGCCTGCCCGGTCCCAGTGTCGTCCTTACCTTCGACGACGGCATGCTCGACCACCAGAGGGCGGCCCGCGAGGTGCTGGGCCCGCGCGGCATCCGGTCGGTCTTTTTCGTCAGCTCCAAGCCGCTGGTCGAGCACCAGGCCGTGATGGTGCATAAAATTCACTGGCTGCGAGCGACCAGCGAGCCGGCCGAGTTTCACCGTGCTTTCATGGCTTTGTTGCCAGCGGAATGGAGACCTGACGAAGATCCCGAGATGGCCGCGAAGGCGGCCCGCATCTACGTCTACGACAGCCCCGAGGATGGCCGTCTCAAATACCTCATCAACTTCGTCCTGCCGTATGCCTTGATGGATGAGATATCGAGCGGCCTGCTGGCCCAACGCGACGTCAGCGAAGCACAGTTCTGTGACGATCTCTACATGACCGAAGGCGCCATCAAGGCTTTGTGCCAGGCCGGCCACCGCATCGGCGCCCATGGCCACAGCCATGCCCCCTTCACTCGGCTGGGGGATGCGCTTGCCGCCGACATCGAAAGCAATATCGCCTGCCTGACCGACATCGGCGGCGAACGTCCGCGCTGGGTTTCCTACCCCTATGGCCGCGACTGGGCCATCCCCGACAACGCCTCCGGATTCTGTGATCGCTTCGGATTCGATGTCGGCCTGACATTGGCCGTGGGCTGGAATCAGGGGGTCCTGGAGCCCTTCGCCCTCAAGCGCATCAACACCAACGAAGTCGCCGAGGTCTGCGATGCCTAAATTCGGTCGCGGCAGCGGTAATAAATCTTCTGGTAGCCGGCGCCGCGGCGCAGAACGGGAATCAGGTACATGAGGCCGGCCAGCAGCGGCGAGAGAATGGTCTCAAAGGCCGAGAGGGCGCCGTATTTGGCCTTGTGCACGTCGCCGAAGCTGTTGGCCAGCAGCTCGTCGATCTCGGTCTCGAATGCGAAGGCGCGTTTCGAGATGTTGAAGACCAGCGCCCCACCCGGCCGCACCATGGCGACCAGGGCACGGGTGGCCGCGACGGTTTTCTCGACGGCAAAAAAGCGATTGTTCATGACCTGGACGCAAAGCACGAAGTCGCCCTCTATTCCTGTGACCTCTTCCAGGGCCGAACAATGGGTCTCGGCGTCGGGATGGTGGGCTTGGGCGGCGGCCAGGCGCTCGGCGTCGACATCGATGCCGAGGTACCGCCGGCTGGCGAACAAGGGCTTGTTCTGCATGTCGCCACAGCCCGCATCGATGCCCACCTCGAGCCCTTGGCTGAGCCGCAGGTCGCGCCAGAGAAAGAAGTACAAAAGCTGTTTGGCGGGCTTTTTCGAGAGCCGAAACATGGGGGTCCCTTTGCCGGGGCGCCGCGAGGGTAGCCAATGGGCGGCGTTCCTGTCCACCACGGGAGCCGCAAGGTGATCTTGGAAAGCTTCCCTTACCGCTTGCGCCGCAAGCTGGCGACCAAACTTTTGGGCCGGCCGCTCAGCCGACTGGCCGCGGCCGGCCGCGCCGGCCCGGCGGCCCGCCTGATGCAGAGCCAGTTGGTGACGCTGGCCGAGCCCAGCTTCTCCACCGGTGCCGTGACGGCATTGATGCTGCCCAAGCCCGGCTTCAGCGAGGACATCATGGCCAGCCTCTGCCGCGACGGCCGTTTTCGCGTGCTGGCGTTGGACCGGGCCTATTCGAAATTTGTCTACCGGGCGTTCCTGCCCAAAACCGTGGACGACAACAACTACCGTTCTGCGGCGCCAGAGCACGATGACGCCAAGGCCGAGTTGAGGGAATTCTGGAGCAAGGCCTGGCCCACCCTTGGACGCGACATCGACGTGGTGCTGACCGGAAACTTCAGCTACCACGCGGAACAAGAGATGACGGCAGCGCTAGAAGCCCAAGGAACGCCGCTGGTGGCGCTGCACAAGGAGTGCCTGAAAAGCCCGGCACTCGAGACTTTTTACGAAGACGTCTATCGCCAGCGCAAGATCCCCTTCCAGGGCCGCCGAGTGGCCACCTACAACGCCATCGAGCGCGATATTCAGGTGCGGGCCGGCATGGTACCGCCGGAGCGTATCAGCGTTACCGGCATGGCACGCCTCGACCGTATTCACGCCTGGCGCCAAGACTTCGCCGGCGCCCGGCGGCGCACCGGCGCGCGGCCAAAGGCGTTGTTCATGTCGTTCAACCCGCGCACCGGAGCGCCCCTGATCTCGCGCAAGCTGCCGGGCCGACGCGAGATCCTCGACGAGGGCTTGGAGGCGCTGGGCTGGGACGGGCTGGTGCGCGACAGCCATGCCGCCATGGTGCGGCTGGCCGAGCGGGCGCCCGACATCGACGTGGTGATCAAAACAAAGGATCACGCCCGAGCGCTGGCGGTACTGGAGGAAAGCTTCGGCCAGGGCTTCAAGCCGCCGGCCAACCTCGATTTCGTGGTGGGCGGCGATCCCTTCGCTCAGATCACCGCCGCCGACGTGCTTTGCGGCTTCAATTCGACCTCGCTCTTCGAAGCCTTGGCCGCCAATGTGCCCGTTGTGCTGCCGCTGTTCGCCGAGGCTGCGGCGCCGGCCACCCAAGGCTACGTGGTCGACCTGGGCCGCGCCGCCGGCCGGGCCGCCAGTGTTGACGAACTGGTTGAGCGCCTGGCCGAAGGTGCCAGGGCCAACCACGCCGCCGGCCACGCCACGGAGCTGGCCGAGGATCAGGCCGCGGCCCTGGAGCACTGGCTGGGCAACGCTGATGGTGCCGCCGGCGCCCGCGTCGCGGCACTGGTGCACGAGGTGGCGACCGGCCCATGAGCTTGCGCCGGCACCTCTGGTGGTACGCATTCCGTTGGGCGGCAAGGTTCGGCCTGGCGGCGCCGGCCGCCGCGCTTTTGGGCCTGGCCATCGAAAAGCCGGCGAACGCCGGCAAGGGTGTCCGGCTTTTGATCCTGGCCAAGCAGGGCCTTTTCGAGGACGCCGGCAGCGCCTTTGGAGACGATCCACGCTTTGCGCTTTGGCACCTCGACATGGTCGAGATCAAGGCTTTCAAAGCCATGGTTTCGGTTTTTCTGCCGCCCGAGGTCGACGACTACAATTATGTCTCCGATGACCCTGCCATCAATGCCGCCAAGGCCGCTTACCGGGCGTTCGCCAAAGAGGTCATGGCGGGGCTGTTGGCGCGTTCTCGTTTCGCTGCCGTAATTACTGCCAATTTCGCTTACTATGCAGAACGCGAGGTGGCGGCGGCGCTAGAGGAAATGGGCCTGCCGTTCATCGTGCTGCACAAGGAAAACCTCAAAAGCCCGGGCCGGGTCGATTTCTTCAGCGATATCTACCGCCGCCGCCGCGGCCCCTTCGCCGGGCGGCGAATTCTGGTCTACAACGAGATCGAGAAGGCAGTGCAACTGGCGGCCGGCATCGTTGCCCCCGAGCGCCTGACGGTCACCGGCATGCCCAGGCTGGATCGCATCCACCGCTGGCGGCGCCAGGCGGCCGGCGCAAAAAGGGCCGGCCCGAGCCAAGTATTGTTTTTTTCCTTCAGCGCCAAGACCGGCCTGCCACGTATTGCCCGCAAGCTTGGCTTTGGGGTGCCCGGCGGCCTCGAGCCCTTCGCCGACGAACGCGACGACTGGAACTGGGACGAGCTGCTGGCGGCCTGCCACCGAGCGGCCGTCACCCTGGCCCGCGATAACCCCGAGATCCAGGTGGTGGTGAAATCGAAACCGACGCCGCTCGAGGTCGAGGCCATGGAGAACGCGCTGTCTGCCGCCGGTCCCCGGCCGCCAAACCTCAGCACCGTCTCGGGCGGCGATCCGCTGGCCCTGATCCTGGCTAGCGACGCCGTCTTCGGCTTCAACTCGACGGCGCTTTTCGAGGCTATCGCGGCCGGCAAGCCGCTGGTCGTGCCGCGCTTCGCCGAGGCGGCCGAGGCCGATCTCGAGCCCTATGTCGTCGATCTCGAGGAGGCCGCCGAGTACGCCAGCTCGGAAGCCGATCTGGTGGCGCGTCTGCGAGCCCATGCCCTGGCGCCAGCGCCGCCGGCGGCCGAGTTACCGGCGGCTCATGCCGCGCTTTTGCAGAAATGGACCGGCAACGCCGACGGCCGGGCCAGCCAGCGAGTGGCGGCGGCGGTGCTGGCGGAGACCACAGAACCGAGAGAGCCGGCATGAGCAACCAGCGTTCCTGGCTGCTGCTGCCTATCGAGACCAAGGTGCGCGAGTTTCACGCCAAGCTTCTGCTGGCGGCAGTGGCGGCCGAGAGCGGCTTCCAGGTGTTGCTGGGCGAGCAGAACGCCATGCTAGCGCAACGCCGTCACCTGCCCCGCGGCATCTACATCGACAAGAGCGTTGGCCGCACCAAGACCGGCAACTTCCGCCGCCTCAAGGCCGCCGGCAGCCCTGTCGCCGCTTGGTGCGAGGAAGGCTTGGTTTATCGCGACCGCGATACCTATCTGCATGAGCGCGTCAGTAACGAATCACTGGCGGAAGCTTCGCTATTCTTCGCCTGGGGCGAGGTGCAGGCAGCCGACGTACGCCGCAAAGCTCCCGAGGCGGCGGACAAGATCCGCATCAGCGGCAACCCTCGCTTCGATCTCTTGCGGCCCGAGTGGCGCGGCCTGTTTGCACCCGAGGCCGAGGCGCTGAGCCGGCGCTTCGGGCCCTACCTGCTGCTCAACAGCAACTTCAGCCGTTTCAACCACTTCATGGGTTACGACTTCTGGATCGAGGCCCTGAAGCAGCGTGGCACGATTACCAACCAGTCGCAGCTTGATTTTTTCATGCACTGGCGAGACTTCTTGGGTGAGGTTTTTCGGGGCTTCACCGCGGCGCTGCCAGTACTCGCGCAAGCCTTCCCCGATCACCGCCTGATCGTGCGCCCGCACCCTTCCGAAGACCACGATGAGTGGCGCCGCCAAGCCCAGGGCTTGGCCAATGTCGAAGTAATCTACGAGGGTAGCGTCATTCCCTGGCTGCTGGCCGCCGAGGTGGTTTTGCACAATAGTTGCACCACCGGCCTCGAAGCCTATTTGCTAGGCCGCCCGGTAGTGGCCTACCGCCCGGCCAGCAATGAGATCCTGGATTCCGAGCTGCCCAACGCCGTCAGTCGCCAGGCTTTCGAGTTGGACGAGTTGGTGGCGGTGATCGGCGAGGTGCTGGAGGGTGGGGCGGCTGAAGCCGTCGACGGCGCCCAGGCTGCACGCTACGTCGCCGCCCTCGATGGTCCGCTGGCGGCCGAGCAGGTGGTGGCGGCACTCGACGAGATTGCCGTCCCTGGTGTACCTCTGGCGCTGGGGCCTGCGGCACGGCTCGGCCTGGCTGCCAGCCAAACCGTGACCGCCGTCAAACCTTGGGCCCGGCGACTGCGCCAAGGCGCCAAGGCCAACGCCTATGCGGCACAGAAATTCCCCGGCATCGAGCTGGCAGAAGTGGCCGCCGGGCTGCAGCAATTTCGCCAGCTCTCAGGACGTTTTGTTGAGGTAAAAGCCGAGGCCCTGCCCTTACGCCATTGCTTCCGCCTTGGCGCCTAGCGCACCCGCCGCCGCTGATGGGGAATGTCGGCAAGTTCGAAAGAGGTCGACTGATAGAGATCGTTGATCCAATTGCCGATCAGCAGGCTGCCGTGCGCCCGCCAGCGGTTGACCGGCGCCTGGGCCGGGTCGTCGTCGGGGAAATAGTAGGCCGGCAGTTCGATCGCCGCCCCGGCGGCCACGTCGCGATGATATTCGTTCGCCAAGGTACCCGTATCATATTCCAGATGATTGAACATATAGGTATGCCGCTTGGCCTCGTCCCGCACCAGACACACACCAGCCTCATCCGATTCCAGCAGCACGGCGAGCCCCGCCTGCTCCGGGAAATCCTCGCGCCGCACTTCGGTATGGCGGCTGACCGGCACGGAAATTTCATCGTTGAAGCCACGCAACAAGCCGTCGCGCCCGCCCCGCACGTGATGGGGAAAGACGCCGAACATCTTCTGCGGTAGCTCGTGTTTCGGCACGCCATAAAAATGCTGCAACGCCGCCTGCCCGGCCCAGCAGATGTCATAGGTTTCCTGAACGTGGCTCTGCGACCAGTCAAAGATCTGCGTCAGTTCTCGCCAATAGAGGACATCCTGGAACGGCAACGTCTCGATCGGCGCCCCGGTGATGATAAGGCCGTCGAACTTGCGCCCGCGCACCTCTTCCCAGGGTTGGTAAAAGGCCAGCATATGCTCGGCGGAAGTATTTTTCGGTGAATAACTCGACATAGTCACCAGGGTTAGTTCGATCTGCAACGGCGTGGCACCCAGCAGGCGGGAAAACTGCGTCTCCGTTTTGATTTTTTCCGGCATCAGGTTGAGCAGGGCGATCTCGAGCGGCCGCACATCCTGATGTATCGCCGCCCCTTCGGTGATCAGCAGAACTCCCTCATCTGCCAACGCTGCCTGTGCTGGTAAGTTGTCCGGAACCTTGATCGGCATAAATTTTCGTCCTTTTTGAGCTTTCTTTATTAGTCCCGCGATGCTTCCTGGCCGTGATCTGGCTGGCGGGGATCATGGACGCTACGGCGCCGGCGATCCAGCAGCACCCGGGCCTCGCCCAGTGTGGCCACGATCCAAAGCGCCGAACCCATCCCTTGAGTGAACACCAAGACTAGCACGAAGGCCACCACGCCCTGAGGTAGATAGAGCACCAGCGGCGCCAGGAAAGATCCGTGGGTGACCAGCCGGGCGGCCCAAACACCCAGAGTCTCATAGCGCCGGGCGGCAACCTGGGCGCTTTCCTCGGGCGGGCCGCTTTGGCTTTCCATCCACTCGCGGTAGTGGGCGCTGCGTGTGCGTAGTACTTCGAGCAACAGCGCCAACGCCGTCACCGTGGCGCCGAGCTCCAGGTAGCTGGCATCGGCCTCGGCGCGCCACAGCCCGATACCGGCAGCCAACGGCGACAGGAAGTAATAGAGCCGGTCGCTCAACCCGTCGAGATACTTGCCCCAGTACGTGACCCGGCCGGAAAGGCGGGCGATGTTGCCGTCCACCATGTCGAGAACGAAGGAAAAATAGAAAATCGGTGCCACTGCCAGCAGAGCCGGCGCCTGGCCCCAAGCCAACAGCCCACAAGCCACCAGACCCAGCATGGCTTGCAACGTGCTGACTCCGTTGGCCGACCAACCGGTGTTGTAAAAAAGTGGCGTCAGCAGCATGCCCAGCGGCCGACCGAACCAGGTGGTAAAAAACCATTCCGGCCGCGGCGCATTGAACGAGGCCCGCACTTCGGCCAAGCCAACGCGGCGGGGAATGGGCGGGCTTTCATCAGCTTCGTTCATGGCGGGGCGAGCATAACCGCGCTCCCAGCCCGGCACCAGTCGCGGTTGATGACAAACCAGCCTCCCGCGCCCTAAACTGCGGCCGGCGCAGGGGACATTGTGGCGACATTCAGTCAACGTATCGAACGCTCGGTCTTGAATACCGGCTCGCGCGGCCTGCGCTTGACGCTGGCCCTCAAGAAGCTCTTCGGCCGGCGTGGCCTGTGCCTCTTCGTCACCAGCTTTCCCAAATCGGGCTCGACTTACCTGGTTTCGGCCCTGGCCCGGGCGAGCGGCACGCTCAATTATTTTCTCGGCGACGACCCCCTCAACGCCCAGGACCTCTATTTGCCCAAGCTGGTGGACAGCTGGAGCATGAACGTGACCTGCCAGCAGCACACCCGGGCCACCGAGCCCAACCTCGCGCTGATGCGAGAGTTCGGCATCCGGCCAGTGGTGCTGGTACGCGATCTCGGCGACGCCATCGTCTCGCTGCGGGATCACTTGGAGCGGGAATCGCGGCAAACGCCGGTGATCTCAGTGGCCGAGGATTTCTTCTCCCGTCCCCAGGTGGCGCAATTCGACCACCTGATCGACGTGGCCGCGCCGTGGTACCTGGATTTCTACGCCGGCTGGCAAGCGGTCACGGATGGCTCGGCGCCGCTTTGGTTGACCTACGAGAAATTGATGGCCGACAAGGCGTCGGCGCTGGCCGCCATTCTTGATTATTACAACATCGAAACAACATCCGAGACCCTGACCGCCGCGGTGGGCGGAGCGGACGGCGCCGCTGGCACGCGCCGCAACGTCGGCGGCAGCGGCCGCGGGGCCGATCTGCTGAATGCCGACCAGAGGGCCAGACTGAGAAACCTGGGGCGTCATTATTCCGATCTCGATTTGGGCCTCATCGGCCTAGCATCGGACTAGCCATGGCGCATCTGGCCGTTGGCAATTTCGTCGCCGAGTTGCCGCCACTAGACGGCGGCATCGCCGAATTTCTCGCCTGGTGGTTTGCCGAGCCGCGGTTGCCGGCCACCGAGCAAGCGGTGTTGGAGGAATACTATGCCAGCTTTCGCCGCCCGTTCGGCCCGCGCATGCGGCGTCTCTACGGCACCCAAGTACGCGAGGCTGAGAATTTGGTGCGGGCCGCCCCAGGCCTCAGGGTGCTGGAGGTCGGTTGCGGCCTGGGCAGCGAATCGCTCTGGTTGGCTCTGCAAGGCGCCCGGGTGACGGCGCTCGACGTGCGCCCCGACCGCCTGGCTGCGGCCCGCACCCGCCAAGCCGTTCTCGAAGCGGCCCTGGGCCGGCACCTCGATCTCGACTTTGCCGCCACACCGCTGCTGGAATTCGAGCCCGAACCCTTTGATCTGGTCTGGCTCGAACAAACCTTTCACCACCTCGAGCCGCGTGACGCCGTGGTGCCTCATCTCGCCCGCTTGGTGGCGCCTGGAGGATACTTGGCGATCTCCGAGGCCAACGCCCTCAATCCACTGTTGCAGGCGGAGTTGCTCTGGCGCCGAGGATTGCCGCGGGTGGCAAGGCGGCCCGGCCCAGACGGCCAGGATATGCTCTATGGCGTCGAGCGGGTGACCACGGCCGGGGCTATCCGCCGATCCTTCGCCGGCCAGGGAATCACCTGCCTGGCGCTGCGCCGTTTCCGGATCTTTCCCAACCGTCCCGCCTTCGAAATCCTGGCGGCGCTGGAAGCCGGGCTGGAACGGAACTGGCTGGCGCCGCTGCTGACGCATTTCAATTACCTCGGGCGCAAGACCTCATGAGCGCAGCGAAACGCCTGCTTTTCCTGCTCAACGATGCGCCCTTTTTCGTCAGCCATCGTTTGGCGCTGGCCGTGGCGGCGCGCCGGGCCGGGATGGAGGTGCACGTGGCCGTGCCTTACGAGGAGGGCCCGGTGGCAGCCATCCAGGCGGCCGGTATCCAGCATCACGACTATCCGCTGCGGCGCGGCACCCGCGGTCCCTTGGGCGAGCTGCGCCTGATTATCGCCATGGCTCGGCTGATGCGTGAAATCAGGCCTGATCTTTTGCATTGCGTGACCATGAAACCGGTGCTCTACGGCGGTCTGCTGGCCCGGCTGATGAAGTTGCCGGCGGTGGTCCACGCCGTCACAGGGCTGGGATATCTATTTCTCATCGAAGGCGCCGCGGCGCGGCTGCAGCGGCGCTTCGTGCTGGCGCTCTACCGCTTTGCCTTGGGTCATGGCAATAGCCGGGCGATCTTTCAAAACCCCGACGATCTCGAACTCTTTCGCCAACATGACCTGGTCGATCCGGCCAAAGTGGTGATGATCCGCGGCTGCGGCGTTGACATGCAAATTTTCAAGCCGCAATTCGGGGAGGCCGGCCTGGTGGTTTTCCCCGCCCGGATCATCGGTGATAAAGGCGCGCGGGAGTTCGTAGAAGCGGCGCGGCTGCTCAAACAAAAGAGTGTGGCGGCGCGTTGCGTGCTGGTCGGCCGCACAGATCCCGATAATCCCACCTATATCAGCGAAGACGAAATCAAGGACTGGCAACAAAAGGGCGATGTCGAATGGTGGGGCTTCGAGGACGACATGCCGGCGCTGCTGGGCCGGGCCGAGATCGTCTGCCTGCCTTCCTACCGTGAGGGACTGCCCCGGGTGCTGATCGAGGCCGCAGCCTCGGGCAAGGCCATCGTCACCACCGACGTGCCGGGCTGCCGCGAGGTGGTGACCGAAGGCGATAACGGCTTTCTGCTGCCGGCCCGCGACGGCGCCGCCATTGCAGCTGCGCTCGAGCGCCTGTTGGGCGACTCGGAGCTGCGCCAGCGCATGGGTGGGCAAAGCCGCCAGCGCGCCGTGGCCGAGTTTTCCGTCGAGAAATTCATTGCGGCGTCGCTTGCCACCTATCGCGCCGTACTGCCCTCGGGCACACTCGGCCCATGAGATTGCTGGCACCCCTCGGCCGCCTGCATGCCGGCCACTGGCTCGGCCTGGCAGCTTTTCTCTACCTGCCTCTGGCGGTGCTGGCGCCCAAGGGCGAGACGGCGTTGCTGCTTTTTGTGGCGCTGCCGCTGCTCGCCCGTCTGGCCATACGCCGCCGCCTGGTACCGCACTTCCGCCGGCCGCTGGGCATCGTGCTCGGCCTGTTGCTGGGCTGGGCGCTAACCAGCGTGCTTTGGTCGATCGTGCCGGACGAGACCTTGAGTCTGCTTAAGTCTCTCATCGTCATCTTCCTGGCGGCGCTGACCACCGTTGCGGCGGCCGGCGAGCTGGAGACCCATGAACGGCGCACCGTGGCCGGCCTGGCGCTGGCCGGGCTGGGTCTGGGGCTGGTGCTACTGGTCATCGAGCTGGCCGCCGGGCTGCCCTTGGCCAATCTGCTTCGCGGCCCCCGGCCGGGACTACCCCAGCTCGAGCTCTCAATGCTCAATGCCGGGTTGGTGGCGCTGCTGATCGTGATGTGGCCGCTGGCCCTGGAGCTGGGCCGGCGCCGGGCCGGCGCGGGAGCGCTGTTGCTACTGCTGGCGGCGGTGTTGGTGCTATGGGGCGTCAGCGCCTCGGCCAAGCTGGCGCTGGGGCTGGCGGCTCTGGTCGGACTGGCGGTCTTCTTCGGCGGTCGGCGGGCGCTCAGGATCTTCGCCGTGCTGGTGGTGGCGGGCATCGCTCTGGCGCCGGTGGTGCCGCGCACCGTGCTGACCCCGGAGCGCTTTGCCGCCAGCTTTCCTGAGCTGCGCGATTCGGCGCTGCACCGCGTCCATATCTGGGATTTCAGCGCCCGCACCATCGCCCAGCGACCGCTGGTGGGTTGGGGCCTCGACAGCTCGCGGGCCATCCCCGGCGGCCAGGTCGAGGCCATCGAGCATGGCCCCTACATGTCGCTGCACCCCCACAACGCGGCGCTGCAGATGTGGCTGGAGTTGGGCCTGCCGGGCGCCGCCGCCTTCGCCGCCCTGGCCCTGATCGGGCTGATCGCCGCCGGCCGCCTGGAAACCTGGCAGCGCGCCGCCGCGGCGGCGGCGCTGGCGGCGGCGCTGGGCGTGGCTTCGCTATCCTTCGGTATCTGGCAAAACTGGTGGCTGGCCACCTTGGCCCTGGCGGCGGCGATCACCACGGCGCTGTTGGGCGAGGGCGAAAAGCCGAGCCAGGCCAAGCCGCCTTTGATATAAGCACGCCATGTGGCTGGCAACGTTCGTGGCGGCCGGGATCGCCTTCGTCGCTGTACTTTTCGGCACCGCCCTGGTGCTGCGCGCTTTGCGCCGCCGCGCCATCCTCGACCACCCCAACGAACGCTCCAGCCACGACGCGCCGACGCCACGAGGCGGCGGTATCGCGGTCATCGTCAGCATCATCGCGGTGTGGCTGGCTGCGGCCCTGATCGCGCCGGCCATCCCACTCAGCACGGTGCTGGTGGTGCTGATCGCCATGGCGGCGCTGGCCGGGCTTTCCTGGCTCGACGACCTGCAGGGGGTGGCCGTGAGGCTAAGGCTGTTGGTCCAGGCCCTGGCGGTGGCGCTCGGTCTGATGGCCTTGCCGCAGCACCTGTTGGTTTTTCAGGGCCTGGTGCCGTTGTGGGCTGATCTGGCGCTCAGCGCTCTGGCCTGGCTCTGGTTTCTCAATCTCTACAACTTCATGGACGGCGTCGACGGTATCAGCGGTGTCGAGAGCGCCGCCATCGGTGGCGGCATCGTACTGCTGGCCGCCTTCGCGCCGGTGCTCGACCTGGCTCTGCCGGCGGCCGTGGTGGCCGCCGCGGCGCTCGGCTTCCTGTGGTGGAACTGGTCGCCGGCGCGCATCTTCCTGGGCGATGTCGGCAGCGTGCCACTGGGTTTCCTCATCGCCTGGCTTCTGCTCACTTTGGCGGCACGGGGGTATTGGGCGCCAGCCCTGATCCTGCCGCTCTATTACCTGGCCGACGCCACCATCACGCTGGGTCGCCGCACAAGCCGCGGCGAACGCCTGTGGCAGGCGCATCGCAGCCATTTTTATCAGCTCGCCGCGGTTGCCGGCGGGGCCCACGCGCCCGTTGTGCGGCGTATCGTACTGCTTGATCTGGTACTTTGCGGTCTTGCCGTGGCAGCGCTCGATCAGCCGCTCGCGGCCCTGATCGCGGCAGCTATCGCCACGGCGCTCTTGTTGTGGTATTTCGCCCGCCAGCAAGGCGGGATCAAAGAACAGCAAGGCGGCTGACGTGTCACCCTGGCGCCTGACATTCAATCGGCGCATCGCCACCGTGGCGTTGCATGACGTAGTCATGGCAGCGCTCAGCTTCGAACTGGCGGTGATGATCCGCTACATCACCTACGGCGCGCCGCAGGGTTTCGGATTCCTGTGGGAAGGTACCCTGATCTTCACCGCGGTCTGCGCCCTGACATTTTGGCGCATCGGACTTTATCGCGGCATCTGGTATTACGCCTCGCTCAACGATTTGATTGCCATCGTCAAGGCGGTGACGCTGGGCATCCTGATATTCCTGCCCGTCATGTTCGTCATCACCCGCCTCGAGAATTTTCCCCGCACGGCGCTCTTTATCAATTGGCCGCTACTGGTCCTGATGCTCAGTGGCCCGCGGTTTCTCTATCGTGCCCTCAAGGACGGCAATCTGGGGGCAGCTTTCGAGCGTAGCGACCCCAACCTGGTGCCGGTGTTGTTGGTCGGTGCCGGCGACGAGGCCGAGGCTTTCATCCGTGAGATCGGGCGCTCGCGCCATGCTGGATACCGCGTCGTCGGCATCGTTGACGACCGGCCCGGCCGTCAAGGCCGCGACATCCGCGGCATTCGGGTGATGGGCTCGATTGCCGATGCCGGGGCAGTGATCGACGACCTGGCGCGGCGTGGCCGGCGGCCACAGCGCCTGATCGTAACCTCGGAGCGCTTCGCCGGTACGGCCATGGCCGAGCTTCTCGATCTCGCCGAGCGCCGCGGCATGACCCTGGCCCGGGCCCCGCGCATCACCGACCTGAGGTCGGGAAGGCTCGGTGAACAGCCTCTCGATCTGCGGCCCGTTGCCGTCGAGGACCTGCTGGGCCGGCCGCAGAAGGTGCTCGACCGGGAGGCCATGCAGGCTTTGGTGGCCGGGCGCCGGGTTCTGGTGACAGGTGCCGGCGGCACCATCGGATCGGAACTGGCGCGCCAGGGGGCGGCGCTCGGTCCGGCACGCCTCGCGCTCCTGGACAACGGAGAACACGCGCTCTATGCCATCGACCTGGAGCTTGGCGAGCGCTTTCCCGAGCTCGCGCGCAGCGCCGTCCTGGGCGACGTACGCGACTCCGGCCGCCTGACCGTCGTCTTTGATCGCGAACGGCCCGAACTGGTGTTCCATGCCGCCGCCTTCAAGCACGTGCCGCTGAACGAACAGAACCCAAACGAGGCGGTGCTGACCAACGCGCTGGGCACCAAGGCCGTGGCCGACGCCTGTCTCGAACACGGCGCCGCCGTGATGGTGCTGATCTCCACCGACAAGGCGGTCGAGCCCTCGTCGGTGATGGGAGCCAGCAAGCGCCTGGCCGAGTTGACCTGTCAGGCCCTGGCCGACGGGTCCGGCCCGACGCGCTTCGTCATCGTGCGCTTCGGTAATGTTTTGGGCTCGACCGGATCGGTGGTGCCGCTTTTCGAGCGCCAGTTGGCTCGCGGTGGGCCACTCACAGTGACGGATCCCGAGATCACGCGTTATTTCATGACCACGCGCGAGGCCGTCGAACTGGTCTTGCAGGCCAGCGCCATCCCGGCCGATCAGGGCAACCAAACCGGCGGCATCTTCGTTCTCGACATGGGCGAGCCCGTGCGCATTCAAGACCTGGCGCGGCAAATGATCCGCCTGGCCGGTTACCGCCCCGACAAGGACGTGGCCATCACCTATACCGGCCTGCGCCCCGGCGAAAAGTTGCATGAGCGGCTCTTTGGAGACCAGGAGGAGCTGGTCGAAACGCGCTACGAAGGTATCCTGCTGACCACCCCTCCGGCGCCGGAGCGGGCGGCGCTGGAGACTGCGCTGGAGGCCCTGGCGGCGGCTGCCCGGGCGCGCAATACCGACGACACCCTGACCCGCCTGGCGGCATTGGTGCCCGATTACCGCCGGCCGTAATAGTTTAATCCCTTTTTCTGGAGAGTTTCGAATGTCCCCCAACGAACGCCCCGTTACCGTCCGCCGCGCCCTGATCTCGGTTTCCGACAAATCCGGCCTGGTTGACTTGGGCCAGGCCCTGGCCGGACGCGACGTCGAGATCCTGTCGACCGGCGGCTCGGCCCGGGCGCTCGCCGAAGCCGGCGTGCCGGTCACCGAGGTCTCCGACCACACCGGCTTTCCCGAGATGATGGACGGCCGCGTCAAGACCCTGCATCCAAAGGTCCATGGCGGCATTTTGGCGCTGCGCGAAGACGAGGGCCACAGAGAGGCCATGGCCGAGCACGCCATCGACGCTATCGATCTGGTGGTCGTCAATCTCTATCCCTTCGAGGCCACCGTGGCCGGCGGCGCCGACTTCACAACCTGCATCGAAAACATCGACATCGGCGGCCCAGCCATGATCCGCTCGGCCGCCAAGAACCATGCCTTTGTCACGGTGGTGGTCGAACCTGAGGATTACGCTGAGCTGCTGGCCGATCTGGAATCCAACCAAGGCGCCGTCTCGGGTCAGCTACGCCGTCGCCTGGCAGCCAAGGCCTATGCCCGCACAGGCGCCTACGACGCTGCCATCTCGAGCTGGTTTGCGGCCCAAACGGGCGATAACTTTCCCGAGCGCCTGGTTTTTGCCGGCGAGCGCCGCGAAATCTTGCGTTATGGCGAAAACCCGCACCAGGAGGCCGCTTTCTACGGCAGTGGCAGCGCCCGTCCGGGCGTCGCCACGGCGCACCAGGTGCAAGGCAAGGCGCTCTCGTACAACAACCTCAACGACACCGACGCGGCGTTCGAACTGGTGGCCGAGTTCGACCCGGCCACAGCCCCGGCAGTGGCCATCATCAAGCACGCCAACCCCTGCGGCGTGGCCTTGGGATCAAGCTACGTCGAGGCCTATCAGAAGGCCCTGAAATGCGACCCGGTCAGCGCCTTCGGCGGCGTCATCGCCATCAACGGCACCCTTGACGGCGAGACCGCTACGGCGATCTCGGAGATCTTCACCGAGGTCATCATCGCCCCGGACGCCAACGAAGACGCCCAGCGCATTCTGGCCGCGAAGAAAAATCTACGCCTATTGCTGGCCGGCGGCCTGCCCGAAGTCGGCGCTGCCGGCCTCACCGTGCGCCAGCTCGCCGGCGGCTTTCTTTTGCAAAATCGTGACTCGGGGCAGATCTCGGCGGACGACCTCAAGGTCGTCACCAAACGCGCCCCCAGCGAGGCCGAACTGACCGACCTCTTGTTCGCCTTCAGGATCGCCAAGCACGTCAAGTCGAACGCCATCGTCTACGTCAAAGACGGCGCCACGGTTGGCGTCGGCGCGGGCCAGATGAGCCGCGTCGATTCGGCCCGCATCGCCGCCCGCAAGTCGGCCGACGCGGCCGCCGAAGCGGGCGAGCCCGAGCCTCTGACCAAGGGCTCCGTGGTCGCCTCGGACGCCTTCTTCCCCTTCGCCGACGGCTTGCTGGCGGCGGCCGAGGCCGGTGTCACGGCGGTCATCCAGCCCGGCGGCTCGATGCGCGACGACGAGGTCATCCAGGCCGCCGATGAAGCCGGCCTGGCCATGGTGCTAACCGGTATGCGGCATTTTCGGCACTAGAGCAGCGCCCGGTTAGTTTTACCCATTCTGGCGGAGCCATTTTGATCCGAGGGTAGGAGGGGGCCGCAGCGTGTAGTGGGACTACACGCAAGGCTGCCGACGCCGCCTCGGATCAAAAGGGCCCGCCCCTTCGGGTTGCCCTGCAGCGGGCATCCGCGGCGTTGCGCCCGACCGCCCGATGTCCCACATCGGGCGGTCGGGAGCGCCTAGCGGGCTGCCGCCCTGCAGGGCAACAGAATGGGTAAAACTAACCGGGCGATGCTCTAAAGAACTGGCAGTGTCAGACGCGCTCCGGTTCCTTGACCGTGAGCAACAGCAAGAACCCGACCGCGAAGAAGGCCAGCACGGTGGACAGGCCCCAACGCTGGCTTTCCGTGGCGGCGATGACGATGGCCACCAGGGCCGGACCGGCGAAAGCCGTGGCCTTGCCGGTGAGGGCGTAGAGACCGAAGAACTCGGTGCGCAGCTCGGCCGGCGCCAGGCGGGCCATCAGCGAACGGCTGGCCGCCTGCGCCGGGCCGACGAAGATGCCGAGCAGCGAGCCCCAGACCCAGAACCAGGCCACGTCCTGCACCACGACGGCACCGAGCGCGGTAGCCAACAAACCCGATAGCGAAATGTATATGACGCGCTTGGAGCCGAACCAGTCATCCAGCCAGGCAAAGCCGAAGGCGCCGATGCCGGCGGTGACGTTGAGCACGATGCCAAAAATAATGACCTGCTCCAGGGCCATGCCGAAAGTGTCGGCAGCGTAGATGCCGCCAAAGGCAAACACCGTGACCAGGCCATCGGCGTAGATCATGCGGGCGATCAGGAATCTGACTATGTTGCCGTGATCGCGGAGCCGCATGAGCGTGCCCCAAAGGTTGGATAGGCCGCGCCGGACTTTTTCGCCGAGAGCCAGGCCGGAGCGGTCGCGATCGGGCGTGAAGACGAACATCGGCCAGACGAAAACGGCAAACCAGACCGCCGCCAGAGGGCCGACGACGCGCACGTGTTCGGCGCTCTCCTTGTCCAGTCCCAAAAGCGGCGTCTCGGCCTGCACGAAAAGAAATAGCGTTGCCACCATGGCCGCCAGGCCGCCGAAATAGCCCAGCCCCCAGGCCCAGCCCGACCAGCGCCCGAGGCGTGCGGGCGCCACCAGGTCCGGCAACATGGCGTTGTTGAAAACGATGCCGAATTCGAAGCCGATGGTGGCGATGACCACCCAGACCATGGCCCAGGTGATGAATTCAGGAGCCGGTCCGGCGTACCACAGCGCACCTGAGCCGACGACGCATATGGCGGTGAAGACCAATAGCCAGGGCTTGCGCGGCCCGCCGGCATCGGCGATGGCGCCCAGCACCGGGCTGCCTAACGCGATGACCAGGCCGGCGATGCTGGCGGTGTAGCCCCACAGCTCGGCGCCGCGCACCTCGTCGCCGACGATGCCCCTGGAGAAATAAGCAGAGAAGACGAAAGTGATGATCAGCGTCGTGAAGGGCGAATTGGCCCAATCGTAGAGCGCCCAGCCGACCAACCCGCGGGTCGGCGTGCGAGTTGAGGCGTCGTCGCTCGCCTGAGCCATGGCTGATTCCCCCAATCAAGTTGCCAGCATACTGCGTACTTGGCGGTTGGCTAGCGCCAGGCGGGCGACGTCGACACTACCCGAGGAGCGGAATTCCTCGATCAGGGTGGCCGAGCGATCCACGGCCGACTTGTTGGCCTGGACCCAGGCCTTGACGGCGGCCTTGTCGCGCTTGCCGTTGCTGTCCTGGATGACCCGCGTAGCGAGCGCGCGCTGCTGGCCATAAAGATCGTCGACGATGGCGCCGATAGCCAGGCGGTCCCAATGGCCTTCGGGCGCCACGCCCTCGGCCGCCGAGCGCAGCCAATCGAGCCCCAGCTCGGCGCCGACCGAGAAGTAGATGCGCCCGACCTCATCGACCGGCCGCTCGTTGGCCAGCGCCGCATGTACCACGTGGCATGCCGAACGCATGCTGTCCAGCGCCGCTACCCGGCCGGCGATATCGCGTGGCACGCCGCGCCGCGTCAGCGCCTTGGTCTGGTCGCGTAGCTTGCGGCCTTCGAGGCCGGCCAACATGGCACCGACATCGCTGGCGAAGGCGGCGATGCCGGGCTCGTAGGCCGCCACCGTGGTGGCGATATCGAGGGGCTGCGGCAACTGTTGCAGGAACCACTGGGTGGCGTGGCCCATCAGGTCGCTGACGGCCAGGATCATGCCCATCTGCACCTCGATCGGCACTTGGTTGTCGAGGCCCTCGATGGCGCTCCACAACGAGCGGAAGCCGAAGGCATCGCGGGCTGCCACATAGGACTTTGCGATATCGGCCGGGCCCAGGCCGGTGTCCTCGACGAGATCGGCTACCAAAGTAACACCGGCCCGGTTGACCAGGCTGTTTGCTACCAGGGTGGCGATGATCTCGCGGCGCAGGCTGTGGCTGCGGATGGCATCGGCCAGGCGCTCCTTCAGGGTGGCCGGGAAATAGCGCTCAAGATCGGCCATCAGGTATTCGTCGTCGGGCAGGTCGGAGCTGAGAATGTCCTCGTAAAGCGTCATCTTGCCGTATGACAGCAACACCGAGAGCTCGGGCCGAGTGAGAACTTCGCCAGCCTGGGTCAGGGCATCGACGGTTTCTTCGTCGGGCAGGAATTCGATGGCCCGGTCCAGCCGGCCGGCACGTTCCAGGCCGCGCATGAAACGAATCTGGGAATCGAAGGCGGCGGGGCCCACGGCGAGCATGCCGGAGATCGCCTGGGTCTGCAGGTAGTTACCCTTGAGCACCAGTTCGGCGACCTCGTCCGTCATGTCACTGAGCAAACGGTTGCGTTGCTTTTCAGTCAACTCGCCGTCGGCCACTACGGCGTCGACCAGCACCTTGATATTGACCTCGTGATCGGAACAATCGACGCCACCCGAATTGTCGATGGCGTCGCTGTTGACGCGGCCACCCTGGCGCGCGAACTCGATGCGGGCGCGCTGGGTCAGGCCCAGGTTGCCGCCCTCACCGACGACCCGGCAGCGTAATGCCTCGGCGTCGACGCGCACGGCATCGTTGCCGCGGTCGCCGGTGTCGGCATGGCGCTCGTCCGATGCCTTGACGTAGGTGCCGATGCCGGCGCTCCACAAAAGATCGACAGGCGCCGTGAGCAGAAGCCGGATCAGCTCGTTGGGTGTCACCTCGTCGGCATCGCTTTTGACCAGCGCCTTGATTTCCGGCGACAGCGTCACCGACTTGGCCCGGCGTTCGAAGACACCGCCGCCCTTGGAAATGAGCTTCTTGTTGTAATCGTTCCAGCTTGAGCGGGGCAGCGCGAAGAGGCGCTGGCGCTCGGCATAGCCCTTGGCCGCATCGGCACCGGGGTCGACGAAGATGTGCAGATGGTTGAAAGCGCCGACCAGGCGGATGTGTTCGGATAGCAACATGCCATTGCCAAAAACGTCGCCCGACATGTCACCGACACCGACAGCCGTGAAGTCCTGGCTCTGGCAGTCGATGCCCATCTCGCGGAAATGGCGTTTGACCGACTCCCACGCGCCACGGGCGGTAATTCCCATGCCCTTGTGGTCGTAGCCGGCCGAGCCGCCGGAAGCGAACGCATCGCCGAGCCAAAAGCCGTAATCGATGGCAACGCCGTTGGCGATATCGGAAAAGGTCGCCGTGCCCTTGTCTGCGGCCACCACCAAATAGGGATCGTCATCGTCGTAACGCACCACGTCAGAGGGTGGCACGACCTCGCCGCCAACCAGGTTGTCGGCCAGATCCAGCAGACCGAACATCAAGGTCTTGTAGCAGGCAATGACTTCGGTTTGGACGGCTTCGCGGCCGCCCTCCGCGGGCAACCGCTTGGTGACGAAGCCGCCCTTGGCACCGACCGGCACGATGACCGCGTTCTTGACCATCTGCGCCTTCATCAGTCCCAGCACTTCGGTGCGGAAATCCTCGCGCCGGTCCGACCAGCGGATGCCGCCGCGCGCCACCTTGCCGCCACGCAGGTGGATGGCCTCGGCCCGGGGCGCATAGACCCAGGTCTCGACCAGCGGCCGCGGCAGCGGCAATTCGGCCAGGCGCTGGCTATCGAGCTTGAAGGCGATGTATGGCTTGGGGCCCCCATCATCGGCGCCCTGGAAAAAGTTGGTGCGCAGCGTCGAGCGCACCAGGTTGAGAAAGCGCCTGAGGATGCGATCTTCGTCGAGATTGGCGACCTGATCCAGGGCCGCCTGGATCTCCACCACCAGGGCGGCGGCGCGACCGTCGCGCTCGTCCGCCAGCTTGGGATCGAAGCGCTGGCGAAAGAGCTTGATCAGCAACAGCGCGATGCCCGGATTGGCGGCCAGGGTTTCTTCCATGTAGGCCTGGCTGAAGGCAATGGCGGCCTGGCGCAGGTACTTGCAGTAGGCGCGCAGCACGGCAACCTCGCGCCAGTCCAATCCGGCCAGTACGACCAGGCGGTTGAAGCCGTCGTCCTCGACTTCGCCGCTCCAGATCCTGATGAAGGCCTCCTGGAAATTCTCCTTGGTGGCATGCAGGTCGAAGTCGTGCTCGCCCCGGATCAAAAGTCCGAAGTCGTGCTGCCAAACCGCCTTGCGGCCGGCCGCGCGGATGCAGTACGGACGTTCCTCGATGACCCGGAAACCCATGTGCTCGAGCATCGGCATGCAGTCGGAAAGCGGTACCGGCTCAGCGAGGTGAAAGATCTTGAAGCGCACCTCGCCCTTGTGTGCTTCAAGCGGCCGGTAGATGTTGATCTGCATGTCGCGCTGCGAGCTCAGCGCCTCCATCTTCTCGATGTCGAAAACCGCCTCCTGGGCACTGATGGCTTCGCGGTAGCCTGCCGGGAAGGCGCGCTCGTAGCGCTGCGACAGCCGGTTGCCGCGCTCTTCGCCCCAGCGCTCGATGATTTCCTCCTGGAGATCGTCGTCCCAACTTCGCGCCGCCTCGACCAGGGCGCGCTCGAGATCCTCCCGGTCGGGTTCGCGCCGCCGCGTGGGGCGGGTGCGGATGATGAAGTGCAAGCGCGCCACCGGCGAATCTGCGATGTGCGTATAGAAGGTCGAAACTTCGCCAGCGAAGGCCTTGGCCAAGGTTTCGCCGAAACGTTCGCGCAGCTCCGTGTTGTGCAGCTCGCGCGGCACGTAGATCAAGCATGAGGCGAAGCGACCGAAGGGATCGAGGCGGTAGAAGCAGCGGATGCGTGGCCGGTCCTGCAGCTCGACGATGCCCTGGGCTGTGTCGGCCAGATAGTCCTCGTCGACCTGGAACAGTTCATCGCGGGGAAAGGTCTCGAGCACGTTGATCAGGGCCTTGCCGTCATGACCGCTGGTGCGCATGCCGGCGAGTTGCACGGTGCGCTTGATCTTGCGCCTGAGGAAGGGGATCGACAGCGGGCTCTGGTTGTAGGTGGCTGAAGTGAAGAGGCCGACGAAACGCCATTCGCCGATCAGACGGCCCTTCTTGTCGAGACGTTTGACGCCGACGAAGTCCATGTGGACCGGGCGGTGCACGGTCGAGCGCACGTTGGCTTTGCTGACCATCATGAGCTGCGGCAGACCGAGAAAATGGCGCACCTCGGCCGACATCTCGCCCAACCCCTTTGCGTCGGCCAACACATGGGTGTCGGGATTGCGCAGCACGCCCAGCCCCGACCCCTCGACGGCGCGGTGAATAGTCTTGCCGCCGGCGCTCTTGTGTTCGTACTGGCGAAAGCCCAGCAGGGTGAAGTGGTCGTCGGCCAGCCATTCCAGCAGCGCAATGCTCTCAGCCACTTCGTCCTTGTCCAGCGGCGGCGGGTTTTTTTTGATTTCCTTGATCGTGCCGTCGAGCTTGGCCAGCATGGTGGGCCAGTCCTCGACGGCGGCCCGCACGTCGGCCAACACGTCGTAGAGAGCCTGCTCGATGCCCCTCAGCACCTTGGCCGAGGTCTGGGTATCGATCTCAATGTGCATCAGCGATTCGTCGATGCCATCCTTGGCCCGGGAGGCGGGCGTCAACAGCTCGCTCAGCCGGCCCTTGGCAGTGCGCCGCAGGCGCACCACGGGATGCACGTTGAGAAAAACCTTGTGGCCGCGGCGGTTGAGGCAGGAACTCAGGGAATCGACCATAAACGGCATATCGTCGCCGACCACTTCGACAACAGTATGCGAGCACTTCCAGCCCTGCTCCTCGATATGTGGGTTGAAGACCCGCACTTTGGGTTGGCCCGGGGTGCGGTTTTCGCCGAACTTCCACAGGCTCAGCGCAGCGCCATAGAGATTCTCAAGCGAGGTCTCGGCCACGTCCTCGGCAGTTACGCGCTGGTAATAGAGTTGGATGAAGCGCTCAAGCAGGTCGGCTTCGTCGCCGCTCAGACGCTCCTTCATGTGCTCGACCACTTTGTCGATACGTTCGGATTTGTGATCCAGGCTTGGCTTGGCCATCACGTGCTCCACGCCGCTACTTCCAGAAAAGTCCAAAAAACTCTTGCAAGCCGTTGACTTTGGGCGATTTTTCAGTCATTGGCAAGTCTGGTTTTAGGGCCCGCCCGAATTCTGACCGGAGGTATTGACGACCCCGGGCGGTGCGCAGAGACTGTCGCCCCGAAGTGCTGTTGCCATATTGTCCCCCGCTTTGATTCCAACCGAGCCCCCATCATGAACTCACCTTCGATCGGTCTGGCGAAATGCCCAGCCCGCCTTTTGGTCTGGGTGCTGCTGCTGACCCTGCTGCCAGCGTTGCCCAAACCGGCGGCCGCCGAGAGCGGTGAAAAACCGCTTTGGGAGCTCGGCCTGATGGTCGGCGGTGGCTTGTTGCCCGACTATCCGGCGGCAGCCCAGAACCATTTCCAGTGGTTGGCGCTGCCCTACCTGGCCTACCGCGGCAAGTTCCTGCGATCGGACAAGAAGGGCCTGTTGCGCGGGCGCTTTTTCAAGAGCGACCGGGTTGAGCTCGACGTAAGCCTGAAAGGCTCGTTTCCAGCCGATTCGGGCGACAACGCGGCGCGCCGGGGCATGCCCGACCTGGACTGGTTGGGCGAGATCGGCCCCAGGTTACAGATCACCCTGGCCAAGGCAGCGCGTGATGCCAAAGTTGAGTTGGAACTGCCGCTTAGGGCCGTGTTCTCGACAGATTTTTCCAGCTTCGACACGCGTGGTGCGGTGTTCGCGCCGGAACTCGCGTACCAGCACGAGCGCTTGTTCGATTTCGCCGAGTTCAAGCTTTCGTTGGGCGCCAGCTACGGCACGGAAAAGCTGGCCGAATATTTCTACGAAGTGTCCGACCGCTACGCCACCGCGACGAGGGCCGCCTATCAGGCCGAAAGCGGCTATATCGGCTCCACCCTGAAACTGGTGATGTTCAAGCCGCTCAACCGGCGCTGGCGCCTGTTTGCCGGCCTGGGTGCCGACTTCCACCACGGCAGCGCCAACGAGCAAAGCCCGCTCTATCGAGACAAGACGACGATGAGCGTCGGTTTCGGCTTTGTCTGGAGCGCACTGCAATCCAAGCAGATGGTGCGCGAATAGGGCCAGCCCGCATTTCTCACCCTACGCTGACCAGGCCGCGCTCCAGCAAATCGCCAAAGCGCCCTACGGTTTCCTCGATACCCTGCTCCAGGGTGTAAACGTCATAGCCGCCGACGTATTCCCGCAACGGCTCGTCCGAAAGGTCGGCCGGGAAGGGCAGCGCGTCGCCCTCGCTGTCGACCTCGGCTTCCGGCAACAACCGCCGCACGACGTCCAGCGCCTCGTCTACCGTGGCACCGACACCGTTGAGGTCGAACACCGGGGCTCCGTCGCGTGCTGCCAGCGCCGCTTGGATGAAGGCGTCAGCCGCTTCGGCGGCATAGACAAAGGCCACCGAACCGGTGAACGGAACCGTATAGGGTTGGCCCGCGGCGGCGTGCAGCATGGCCACCGTAGGCAACGAAGTCATGCCCTGGTCGCGGGCCACGCCGTATACTGTGCCGGGGCGGATGCCGACGCTGGGCACCTGCCAGTCCTGCCAATAGACGGCGGCGCAGTCTTCGTTGCAATTCTTGAAGGCGCCGTAGAGCGTCGCCAGCCAGGGATTGTCGCCGATGCCGCGCACCGCCACGGAACTGGCATAGGAGAGCTGCCCGACGCCATGCTGGCGCGCCGCCTGGAAGATGTTGACGCTGCCCACCACGTTGGCCCGGGCCCCGGCACCCGGGTCATCGCGGCAGAATGGCACCTGCAAGGCCGCCAAATGGATAATGGCCCCGATGTCGTTCTCGGCGACGATGCGGTCGACGGTGTCGCTATCGCCGATGTCGCCGGTCAGCCAGCGCAAGCGGCCCAGCGCGGCCTCGTCCATGACCAGGGCCGGGCGGCGCTTGTTGTCGCTGAGGTCGAAGGCCACGACGTCGACGTCGTCGGCCACCAGGCGCGCCAGCACCCAGGATCCGATGCAACCGCCGGCACCGGTAACCAGAACGGGTTTCGTGAAAGCCATGAATTACTCCTTGGACGCGGACCATGATCCGGTAAGAAATCCGGGCTGGATACAGCGTTGATACACCGGTCATCGCGGCGGAGGCAAACACCGACGATTGCCAAGTGGGGGCGTAAGCCGGAAAATAGAGTCGGCCCGTGTGAACGGAGAAACCGCCATGAGCGCTCAGGATACTGTCAGCGATCGTATTTTCGCGCGCCTGCCGGACGAGGTGCGGCAGAGCTTTTCAGATTCCCAGCGCTCAGCGCTGGTGGCGGCCATGGGCGAGGCCCTGCCGGGCCGCCATTCCATCAATCTCCGGCTCAGCATTCCGCTGCTGGTGACCCGTATCTTTCTCACCGTCATTGCCGATGTCGAACGCCGCGGCAGCGGCCGGCGCAGCGCCGAACGCGGCCGCCACCCGGTGGCGACATTGGGCAACATCGCCTTTTTGGTCTTGGTCGTGGTGACGCTCTACGCGCTGGCTCTGTTGGCGACTCTGATCTACGGCTCGGTCATAGAATTCTAGGGATGCCGCTCATGAAATACAGGGGGGACTTGAGTGGGAACATCCGATGGCGCGGCGTAGGGGCCGGCCTGGCGCTGCTGGCAGCGCTGACGCTGACTGCCTGCGGCGGACCGGATCCCGGCCAGGCCAAGGTCTATGCGGCAGAGATCGACATCGTGCATAAAAAGAATTGCACTATCGCTTTCAAAGACTTTCACTGGAGATACGGCCACTCCGGACGCAAGACGCTGAGCGACACGAAGCTGGGCAGCGTCGATCTGTGGCCCCGCTTCGCCTTCATCGCGCTCGACAAGCGCGAATTCCTCATCTGGGCCGATGCCTTCCCGGCCGATACCAAGGCTGAAATCTACGAACACAACAAAGCTTATCGGGCGGCTGGCGCGGCGCTGCGCAAGGATGTCACGCAAGTCGCCTGGGTGAAATACTGCGACGTCAGCACCAAGACCGCCGGCTTCCTGCGCAGCTTGGCCACACGCAAGTTCTAATCCCCATGAGGCAACTCATGCATTGGTCGGTTTGTTATCTTTTAACATTGTCCGCCTAGCCCGCATTTCTCGCCGGGTCACGGCCTGCGTCCATTCAGGCGGAGCCCTTTTGGTCCGTTCTACGAATTGTCGCTATTGAGGTCGCTCATCGGCCGGCCGCCTTCCTGACGGTACTCGTGAGCCGGGAAGACGCCGAGGATCTTGACCTCGGTGGAAAACAGGCCCAGTTCCTCGAAGGCGCCGCGAACGTTGGCGTCGTTGCGGTGGCCCTCGATCTCGGCATAGAAGCGGGCGACGGCAAAGCGCTGGCCGACGGTGTAGCTTTCCAGCTTGGTCAGGTTGACGCCGCGCGTGGCGAAACCGCCGAGCGCCTTGTAGAGCGCCGCCGGCACGCTGCGCACGCGGAACATGAACGAGGTCACGACGCGTTTCGTATCCGGTTCGGGTATCTCGGCATCGCGCGACATGATGATGAAGCGGGTGATGTTGTGTTCGGCGTCTTCGATGTTGGTGCGTAGCGTCTCGAGCTTGTTGAGGTTGCCGGCCAACGACGAGGCGATGGCGGCCTCAGCGGGATCGCCCAGTTCTGCCACCTCGCGGGCGGCGCCTGCGGTGTCCAGCGTCGGCACCGGCAGCAACCCAAGTTCTTTGATGATGCGCTTGCACTGAGCCAGGCCCTGAGGATGGCTGCGCACGCGCTTGAGGCCGGCCAAAGTGGCGCCCGGCAGTGCCAGCAGGCAATGGTTCACGCGCAGAAAAGTCTCGTCGATGATGTGCAGCGTGGTATGCGGCAGCAGGTAGTAGATGTCGGCGACGCGGCTGGCGACCGAGTTCTCGATGGGAATGATGGCGAGATCGGCGCCCTCCTGCTCGACGGCAGCGAAGGCGGCATCGAAGGTTTGGCAGGCCAGAGGCTCGATGTGCTGGTGCTTGAGCTTGGCCGCGAGATGAGAATAGGCTCCGGCCTCGCCCTGGAAGGCGATGGTTTTTTTTGCGCTGGTCATGTCAATTTCGTCACGTCAGAACGTCCCTTCAACCGCCTCGCCGGGCCAGCAACTGGCGCGCCCGTTCGAGATCGGCGGGAGTATCGACACCGAACGGCACAGTGTCAACGAGGGCGCCGTCGATGCGCATGCCCGCTTCCAGGGCGCGCAACTGCTCCAACCGCTCGCGCTTTTCGAGTGCCGCCGGGGGCAGGCCGACGAAGCGTTCCAGAGCCTCACGGCGGTAGGCGTAGATGCCTATGTGATGGTAATGCGGCCCCTCACCTGCCGGTACCGTGGCGCGGCTGAAATAGAGCGCCCGGCCGGAGCGCGCGCCGGATTCGAGGGCCAGTGCCGCCTTGACCACGTTGGGATCGCTGCGCTCGTCGTCGTCGACGATCTCGGCCACCAGGGTGGCAATGTCGACAGCCGGCTCCGTTAGCGGCTCAAGCACGGCCCGGATGGCGGCCGGCTCGATCAGTGGCAGGTCGCCCTGCAGATTGACCACGGCCTGGTGCCGGCCATCGGGGTCGACGGCCCGCAGTGCTTCCCAGACACGGTCCGAGCCCGAGGGATGGTCGGGCCGGGTCAGCACCGCGCGGCCGCCGGCGGCCTCGACGACCTCGGCGATCTCGGTCTCGCCACAGGCCACTACCACGGGCCCCACTTCGGCCTCCTGGGCGCGTCGCCAGACGTGCACGATCATGGCCTCGCCGGCCATCTCGGCCAGCGGCTTGCCGGGCAGGCGCCTGGCCTCCAGGCGGGCCGGGATGATGACGATGGGGTCGAACGTCGGGCTCATGTGGGGCCTCGGCAGGGCTTGGGCGAAGGCAGTGCCGAGCCCCTTATACGGCTTGCACCGGGGCTCGGGAAACCGTTAATCTGACGCCGCCGCAGCCAAGTAAACCGAGGGTTTCAGGGTCATGGATCTGTTCGAAGTCAACAAATACGTGGGTGGCACCCTTGCGGCCATCTTGGTCGTTATCGTGGTCTCCCTGCTGGGCGATGTGGTGGTGGCGCCGAAATCCCTGGACATGACCGTCTTTCCTCAGGCAGCGGAAGAGGCCGATGACCAGGCCGAGGCCGAGAAATCCGAACCGGCAGCTCCCAGCCTGGGCGCGCTGCTGGCCGCTGCCGACGTCGCCGTGGGACGCAAGCTGGCCAAGAAATGCGCCGCCTGTCACAGCTTCGACAAGGGCGCCAAGAACAAGGTCGGACCCAACCTTTGGAACACGGTGGGCCAAGCCAAGGCCGGGGTTGAGGGCTACCGCTATTCGGCTGCCTTGCGCGATGCCGGCGGCGAGTGGAGCTATGCCGACCTGGACGCCTACCTGACCAAACCCAAGCTCTTCCTGCCCGGCGGCAAGATGACTTTTCCCGGTATGGCCGATGACGTCCAGCGGGCCGCCGTAATCGCCTTCCTGCGCTCGCTCAGCGACCAGCCGGCTGACCTGCCCGGCGATTGATCGGCCAGGAACCCAGGCCAAAGTGTCCGACGCCTGTCCGCCCGCCTTCATCGATTTGGCCGGGCGTCTGGCCGATGCTGCCGGGGTGGTGGCGCGGCGCTATTTCCGCCAGCCCGTCGACGTCGAGGCCAAGGCCGACCAAAGCCCCGTGACCGTCGCTGATCGCGAGGCCGAGGCGGCCATGCGCGAGCTCATCGAGGCTGAATTTCCCGACCATGGCATTGCCGGCGAAGAACATGGCGATGTGCGCACGGACGCCGAATACGTCTGGCATCTGGATCCCATCGACGGCACGCGTTCGTTCATTTCCGGCAAGCCGGTGTTCGGCATCCTGGTCGGTCTGGCGCGCCATGGCCGGCCCTTGCTCGGCGTTATCGATCAGCCCGTCAACGGCGAACGTTGGCTTGGCGCTGCCGGGCGCCCGACCACGCTCAACGGCCAGCCGGTATCGGTTCGGGCCTGTCCCGGGCCGGCCCTGGCGACGATGTTCACCACCGGCCGCGAATGGTACCAGGGCGATGAACTCGACGCCCTGGAGCGCATGCTGGCGGCGGTCAAAATGACCATGTGGTCCAGCGACTGCTATGGTTTTGCCCTGCTTTCCACGGGCTTTGCCGACATCGCCATGGAGGCCGGCATGGAGAACTACGATTTCTGCGCCTTGGTTCCGGTGGTCGAAGGCGCCGGCGGCATCTTCAGCGACTGGCAGGGCAACCCGGTGACCATCGGCAACGGCGCCCAGGTACTGGCGGCCGGCGACGCCCGGGTCCATGCAGCGGCGCTGAAGCTGCTGGCCGGCGAAGGACAAATCTGATGCGAATCCTGGCTGCGGTCTTTGCGACGTTGCTGCTGGCTGCCCCGGTCCGGGCTCAGGAAACCACTGTGGCCCACGGCACCTCGCTGCTGGGCGGCCTCAAGTACCCGGCCGGCTTCGCGCACTTCGACTATGTCAATCCCCAGGCGCCCAAGGGCGGCACCGTGCGTCTCGCCACCATCGGCGCCTTCGACAGCCTGCACCCCTATGTCCTCAAGGGCCGGCCGGCGGCCGGGTTGGGGCTGACCTTCGAGACGTTGATGACCAGTTCGGCCGACGAGAGCGATTCCTTTTACGGCCTGATCGCAGAGAGCATCGAGATCCCCCAGGACCGTTCCTGGGTGGCCTTCACGCTCAGGCCCGAGGCCCGATTTCACGACGGCTCGCCGATCAACGTCGAAGACGTCATCTTCACCTTCGAGATGATCAAGACCAAGGGCCATCCCCTCTATCGGGGCTACTACACCGATGTCGCCACGGCCGAGAAAGTGGGCCCACGCAAAGTCCGATTCCACTTCTCCGGCGGGCTCAACCGGGAACTGCCGGCTATTACCGGCCAGTTGCCGGTGTTGCCGAAGGCCTATTTCGCAGACAAGGATTTCGCCAAGACCACTCTAGAGCCCATCCTGGGCAGCGGGCCCTACCGCATCGAAGCTGTCGACCCCGGGCGCTCGATCACTTATCGCAGGGTGGCCGATTACTGGGGCCGGGATTTGCCCGTTAACCGCGGCCAGCACAACTACGAGCGCATCCGCTACGACTACTATCGCGACCAGACCGTGGCGCTGGAGGCCTTCAAGGCCCATGCCTACGATTTCCGATCCGAGAACAGCTCCAAACTCTGGGCCACAGGCTATGCCTCGCCGGCCCGTGAGAAGGGGCTGATGCGCCAGGAGTTGTTCCCTGATGCCAGCCCGACCGGTTTTCAGGGATTCGTCTTCAATCTGCGCCGCGACATATTCCGCGACCGCCGCGTGCGCCAGGCCATTTCCTACGCCTTCGATTTCGAATGGAGCAACCGCACGCTTTTCTACGGCCAGTACAAGCGCCTGCGCAGCTTCTTCGAGAACTCGGAACTGGCCGCCAGCGACCTGCCCGGCCCGGCCGAGCTCAAACTGCTCGAGCCCTGGCGCGGCCAGATCCCGGAAGAAGTGTTTTCACGAGAATACCAGCCGCCCAAATCGGATGGCTCGGGCAACAATCGGCGCGGCCTGAGGGCGGCCAAGAAGCTGCTCGATGGCGCCGGCTGGAAGGTCAAGGGCGGAAAATTGCTGGATCCAGAGAGCGGCCAACCGCTGGAATTCGAGATCCTGCTGGTGCAACCCTCCTTCGAGCGCATCGTGCTGCCCATGACCCAGTTCCTTAAACGTCTCGGCATCACCCTTCGCACCCGCACTGTCGACACAGCGCAATACCAAAATCGGGTGGATCGTTTCGATTTCGATATGGTTGGCTGGCGCATCGGGCAGTCGCTGTCACCGGGCAACGAGCAGCGCGACTTCTTCCATTCCGAATTCGCCGATGTCGAGGGTAGCCGCAATCTTGTCGGCATCAAGCACCCGGCCGTCGACGCCCTGATCGCGGCCATCATCGCGGCCCCCGACCGGGCCGCCCTGGTGGCCGCCTGCCGGGCTCTCGACCGCGTGCTGCAGTGGGGCTATTACGCTATCCCGCAGTTCTACCTCGACGCCTTCCGCATCGCCTACTGGGACCGCTTCGGACGGCCAGCCAAGCAGCCCGACTACGCCGTCGGGTTTGGTACCTGGTGGATCGACCCGCAAAAAGACGCTCGTCTCAAGGCCGGCGAGGCGGCGGCCAAGGAATAGGCTTCCGGGCATAGCCGGAATCCAAATGACCGCCAGGACGTCGATTCCCGGTGACGGGGCGTGCGTCCAGAGGCTAGTTCGGCGATAGTGGAATGATGCTCAGCCTGTTGACCCGCCGCGCTTTTTTGATCGGCGCATGTTCATCTTGTTTTGCCCGGCCGGGATGGGCTGGCGAAACCAGGCGTTTTGCGATCGCCGTCAAGAATGGCAAAGTCGCAAATGCTTGGCGCACGATACGAGTAGACGAAGGCGACATGGTGGATATCGAATTCACGACCGACCGGCGGTTGCGCCTTCACCTCCATGGCATCGATATCGAAACCGAGGTCGTCCCTGACGTGTCGGCGCGGATATCGTTCGCGGCCACGGTGGCCGGTCGATTTCCCATCACGGTGCACGGGGAACACGGGGGGCACGGCCATGGTGCGCTGATGTATGTCGAAGTCCATCCCCGCTAGCGAACAGGTCAAAAGGATCCACGCCGTCCTCATTGCTCCGGCGGTGCTCGCCTTTTCTCTGTGCCATACCTCGCCAGCGCTGGCCCACGCCTTCGGTCAACGTTATGACCTGCCGTTGCCGTTGTGGCTCTACATTTCAGGTGCGGGCGCAGTGGTGGCGCTTTCGTTCACCGTCATGGCGCTTTTTTTTCGTCGCCTGAACGGAAGTCGGGAAGCGCTGCGCCTCGACCTCCTCGGCCTCCCGGGGCTCCGCTGGATTGGCTGCCGGGCGATTGTCATTGCCGTCGAGATCTCCGCCGTCAGCACTTTCGTATTTATCCTCTGGGCCTCTTTTGCCGGCGCTCAAGAAGTTTCCGAAAACATTGCGCCGACTTTCATCTGGGTCATCTGGTGGGTCGGCCTCGCCTTCTTCTCGGCCTTGATCGGCAATCTCTGGGATCTGGTCAATCCTTTGCGCATCCTGTTCGCATGGGCCGAGCGTTTGGTGGGACCGTTCGCGGTGCCCGAGTCCTATCCACCCCGCCTTGGGTATTGGCCGGCGGTGGCACTGTTCTTCGGCTTCGTCTGGTTGGAGCTGATTGCCCAAGGTGCCGAAACGCCTCTCAACCTCGGCCTTCTGATCACCGCCTATGCGGTTTTTACCTGGACCGGTATGGCGGTATTCGGTGGCGCCCACTGGCTCAAGCACGGCGAGGTGTTTTCGGTCGTTTTTGGGCTCTTGACACGCTTTGCCCCTTTGGCAGGCGAGGAGCGGCGGCTCTGGCTCAGATTGCCGGCGGCGGGGCTGTTGGGACGCCAGCCGCTGCCAACGTCCCAGATCTGCTTCGTGATCCTGTTGCTCACCAGCGTCACCTTCGACGGCATCCTGGAGACACCACTATGGAAATCGATCTTGAACTGGATCGCCGAAAGCCAGGCGTCGCGGGGAACGCTCCTGGTCTTGCAGCAGGCCGGAGTGGATTTGTTGCTGTTCATCAAAACATTGGCGCTGGTGGTGCTGCCGGGCCTCTTCGGCGCGGTCTTCGTGGCCACTTGCTGGCTTGTCGGCCGGGCAGGCGGGCAGAGGGTCCCGCAGGNGATNCCNTTNCGCGANCTCGCNGGCTGGTTNNTNCTGTCGTTGGTNCCNATCGCCATCGCCTACCATNTGGCGCACTATCTNTCCTACCTGCTGATNGCNGGCCAGAANATCATTCCNCTGGCCTCCGATCCCCTGGGCANCGGCTGGGANCTCTTCGGCACCAANNCCTACCGCNTGGATATCGGCATCGTGAACGCNAANATGGTNTGGTACGTNGCNGTNGTCGCNATCGTCGNNGGCCANGTNTTCGCCGTCTATCTCGCCCANGCCACGGCNNTNCGGGTATTNNCCANNAACCGCCAGGCNNTNTTCAGCCAATTGCCNATGATGGCNTTGATGGTGGGCTACACCATGATCAGCCTTTGGGTGCTGTCACAACCGATCGTTGCCTGATCGGGGTTCTTGGCGACGTTGCTGATGGCGGCGATCGACCGTCTAAATGAAAATGACTTTGGGATTGTTCCCACTATTCCGCCATGCATTTACGGGATGTCTGTGGGGTTCTGCCCAATCTTTACATTTTTCAGATGCTTCAAGAATTAATGTTTAATAACAGATGGTTATCATGGTGGGATTTATCCGCCTTGTAATTCCCGAACGGCGATGACGTGCTGGTGATCACCAATCTCTACTACACCGAGGCGCCTTGGCTCATGCCGCACTCGCTGGCCGCCGCCGCCAGTCTGAACTGGCAGGAAGTGACGCTGACCGGCTCCACGACCCACGAGTTCGACGAACAGATCCAGGCGCTGCAGCCGCTGCTCGACCACGGCTGGCAGGTGCGGGCCAGCGAGACCACCGGCAACCCTCTCTACGAACGGCCCTCGGTGCTCGTCATCTATCGCGAAGATCACAAGCTCCTGTTGGACTCGATGGTCCCGCGCCCCGGCCACTCGCTGGGCGAATACGACCTGATCGTCGCCTCGCAGCCCTACCGCGCCCGCATGCCGCTCGACTTCAAAGTCCAGAACGTGCTGTCGCCGCTGGCCCGGGCGCTGGCGCCGGGCGGGCGCATGCTGGCGATCCACAGCCATGGCAACGATCCCGGCCTGGAAATCATCCGCCGCATCTGGCCCAGCGCGGATCCCTTTCGGCACAACCGCCACGAACTCCTGTCGGCGCTCAAGGTCTGGCTCGGCAAGAGCCATCGTGACATCAATTTCAAGGCCTCCGCGAACTCGCGCTCGATCTTCCGCTACCACATGCACACCCTCCCCTCCGAAGTAGGTGGCCGGGTCGGAACTTCGACTTTACTGGCGGCCTGGAACGCCGCCGTCTACGTCGGCCAGATCGAGGACCGGCGCCTGGACGAAGTGATCACCAGCCGCGACTACCTCGACGCCACCAGCGACGTTTTGCACAAATACAACGGGCTCTGGTTCAACGACGAATCCTTCGTCGTCACTCGCAAGCGCGCCTAATCCGCGTAAACCCGCATTTCTCACCGGGTCAGCCGATCAGGTTGTACCAAAGCGCGGCGGCAGCCATTCCCGAAATCATCGCCAATACGGCCTTTCCAGTAGCGAGCATCAACATTCCTGCAAGCGCGATGGCCGTCGCTTCACGGAATCCGCCTTGCGCGATTGCAGTCGCGACGATCGCCGCAACCACAGAAGACGAGAGCGCATCGAGAAACAGTTCGACGCGCTTGGACATGGCCACCCGGTGCATGATTTCAGCTCCCAAAAGCCGGGTCGCCAAAGTGACGCCAGACATGATGAGAATTGCGCTGTGGGCTGAAAGATCATTCGGCATGACGCATCGCTCCGACCGTCCCTCCGCAGACGGCAGCGGCAATGATGTTCCAGCCGGATGGCAAAAGGCCTAGCGTTGCAATCGCGACCATACCGGCGACCGCGACGACGACAATGCTCGTCCGCGTTTTCATTTCACCCGCCAAGACCGCCGCGAAGAATGCTGCCATCACCACGTCGATACCGAACCGCTCCAGGGACCCGATCGACGATCCCGCCATGGCGCCGATGGCGGTTCCGACAACCCATGTCGTCCAGAGCGTCAGCCCCCCGCCCAGCAAAATGCCGACATCGGTGGTGCCGGATTTGAAGGCGGAATGGCTGTCGACGAAGTTCGCATCGCTCAGGAACATCAGCGCGAGGGATCGCCTCGCTCTCGACAACGCATTGACCCAGGTTGACAACGCCGCTCCGAGAATGATGTGCCTCGCGTTCACCGCCAAAATGACAAGCGCGAGCGACAAATAAGGAATTGGAGCTTGCCACAGGTCCAGGGCTGCGAACTGCGCCGCCCCAGCGAACACCAAGGCGCTCATAATTACGGATTGCGCCGGCGTGAGGCCCTGCTCAACGGCCGCCGCGCCAAAGGCGAGACCAAACGGAATCACGAAGACCGAGACCGGCAAAAGGCGCCTGACACCTTGTCTGACACCGGCCGCCGTCATGTCGATTGCCGTCGCTCTCCCGGCTCCGACATTGGATGAATTCGATCTAACCATAGAAGAGGTTAGAACAGCATTCAGCTTGCCTGTCAACCGTTATAGTGGTTAGAATGCTGCATGAACTATTCTCACGGCTATCCTGTGCGACTGATCGGAGGCCGTCTGGTTCTCGACTTTCTCAACACAGCGGATTGGTCGCGGGACGGGACGATCACCCACGAGAAGATCGACACGCTCGAGGACGCGAAAGTTTGGATGCATGCGCGTGGTCTGCCAGAGCTGGACCTGCCCGCCTCGGCCGCCGAGCTAAGAGACTTCCGGCAATCTCTGAGGACACTATTTCTGGATTGGGCTGATGGCGATGAGGGCCTGGACCGAGTGAACAGGACGTTACAAGGAATTGATGGCGACGTTCTTGCCCGGACCGAAAACGGTGCCATCACGTCCTCCAATTCATTATCCTTGCGGCAGATGATTGCCCTTTCGGCCTTTTCGGCCTTGGCCGACCCACGTGAAGCCGCGCGGATCAAGCTCTGTCCCGCCGACAACTGTGGCTGGCTCTTTCTTGACGAAACAAAAAACGCACGGCGCAAATGGTGCTCCATGGAATCCTGTGGGAACCGCGCCAAGGCAAGACGGAGTTATGAACGAAGCAAGGGTGGCTCGGTTCGAGACCGGTAAGGCGGCGGTAGAGAAGCCGCCGGCTCAACCCCCCGGCGGCGTGACCTGGGCCTCGCTGCCGCTGCCCGAGGCTTCGCGGGCGGCCAGCTGACGCTGCAACTGGGCCTCGCGGTGGGTGATGTAGAGGGTGGCGCTGAAGATGATGGCGGCGCCGACCCAGGTCCAGATATCGGGCGCCTCGTCGAAGGCGAGGTAGCCGATCAGCGCTGCGATGGGCAGACGGACAAAGTCGTAAGGCGCCACGGCCGAGGCGTCGGCCAGCGCCAGCGCTCGGGTGATAGCGAGATGGCCGGTGGTGGCGACGCCGCCGATCAGCGCCAACCAAACCCATTCCGCCGGCGTCGGCCACTGCCAGACGAAAAGCGCCGGAACCAGAGTGATGGGCGCCAGGTAAAGACCCATGTAGGCGACGATGGTGCCGGACTTTTCCGTTCGTGCCAGCACCTTCACGATGCAGACGTTGACGCCGAGCATGGCTGACGAAAAAAGCACCAGCAACGCACCGGGCTCGAGCACGCCGGCGCCCGGGCGGACGATGATCAGGGTGCCCACGAAGCCGATCGCCGTGGCCGTCCAGCGCCGTCCGCGCACCACCTCGCGCAGTAACAGCACGGCAGCGATGGTGGCAAACAGCGGCGCCGTGAAGCTGAGCGCCATGACATCGCCGAGCGGCAGCAGCGCCAGGGCATAGAACCAAGCCCACATGTTGAGCGGTCCCAACAGGCCGCGCAGGGCAAAGAGGCCGTGGCGCCGCGTCCTCAAACCGCCCAGCCCGTTTTGCCAGAACCAGGGCGCCAGGGCCACCAGCCCGAAGAAGTTGCGGAAGAAGGCGATCTCGAAAGGCGACAGGCCGCCCGACAAGTGGCGGATGATGGCCGACATGACGGTAAAGCAGATCATGGCGACGACCATCAGGGCAGCCGCCCGCATGGCGACGGGCGCCCGCCCGGCGGCGGCGGCGGCGAGGGATTTCAGCGGTGGCATCGCTCCAAACTAGAGGTTACGCAGGCTTGGCACCATTGCGCTGGTTGCAGGGCTGAGGCGTGGCGCCTTGTGCAGCCTCCGGCCGCTCGGCAATACTGGGCGCCCCTGCCGGCCATCGGAGAAGCGTCTTGACCTATGCCGACCAGCCGCTCTGGCAACCCTCACCTGAGGCCGTTGCCGAAGCCAACATGACCGCTTTCATGACCAGGGCGGCAGCCCAATGGGATACGGAATTCGCCGACTACCAGGCNTTTCGGCGCTGGAGCGTGACCGAGAACGAGAAGTTCTGGCAGACCCTTTGGGAATTCGGCGGCGTCATTGCCTCGAGCCGCGGCGACTTGGTGGTGGCCGACAAAACCAAGTTGCCCGGCGCCCGCTGGTTTCCCGAGGCCCGGCTCAATTTCGCCGAAAATCTATTGCGCCGGCGCGATGACAGCATTGCCATGGTCTTCCGCGGCGAGGACCAGGTGCGGCGAACCCTCACCTTCAACGAGCTCTACGACCAAGTCTCGCGCCTGGCTCAGGCCTTGGCGGCGGCGGGCATCAATCCGGGCGACCGCGTCGGCGCCTTCATGCCCAACATGCCGGAGACCATGATGGCCATGATGGCCAGCGCCAGCCTGGGTGCCATCTGGTCGTCGTGTTCGCCTGATTTCGGCAGCAAGGGCGTGATCGACCGCTTCGGCCAGATCGCGCCCAAGGTGCTGTTCACGGCCGACGGCTATTTTTNCGCCGGCAAGCAGCACGATTCGCTGGAACGTGCCGGCACCATCGCCGACCAACTCCCCAGCCTGAAGACCGTGGTGGTGGTGCCTTATGTGGACCAGACCCCCGACCCCGGCGGACTGCCGGGGGGCGTGCTGCTGGATGACTTCGTGGCGCCGCATTCCCCCGGCGACATCGCCTTTCGCCAGATGGACTTCAACGCTCCCCTCTACATCCTCTATTCCTCGGGCACCACGGGCCGGCCCAAGTGCATCGTCCACGGTGCCGGGGGCACGCTTTTGCAGCATTTGAAGGAGCACCANCTNCATTGCGACGTNAANCCCGGCGACCGGCTNTTCTATTTCACNACCTGNGGCTGGATGATGTGGAANTGGCTGGCCTCGGGCCTGGCCTCGGGGGCGACNNTGATGCTNTANGACGGCTCGCCCTTCCATCCCGACGGCAACACNGTNTTCNATTTCGCCGCCGAGGAGCGCTTCAGCCAACTCGGCACTTCGGCCAAATTCATCGATGCCGCCAACAAGGCCGGCATCAAACCGGCCCAGAGCCACGACCTCTCGGCCTTGCGAACCATCATGTCGACCGGCTCGCCGCTGGTGGCCGAGAGCTACGACTACGTCTATCGCGACATCAAAACCGACCTCTGCCTGGCCTCGATCTCGGGCGGCACCGACATCGTCGGCTGCTTCGCCGGCGGCAACCCCATCACACCGGTCTGGCGGGGTGAGCTGCAAACCCTGGCGCTGGGCATGGACGTAGAGGTCTTCGACGCCGCCGGCCAGCCGCTGCGCGGCGACAAGGGCGAGCTGGTGTGCCGCAATTCATTCCCCTCGATGCCGGTGGCTTTCTGGGACGACGACGACGGTGCCAAGTACAACGCTGCCTATTTCGAGACCTACCCCGGGGTTTGGCGCCACGGCGACTGGTGCGAGATCACCGACCATGAGGGCATGATCATCTACGGCCGCTCGGACGCCGTGCTCAACCCGGGCGGCGTGCGCATCGGCACGGCCGAGATCTACCGCCAGGTGGAACAGCTCGACGAGGTGCTGGAGGCCTTGATCATCGGCCAGGACTGGGACAACGACGTGCGGCTGGTGCTGTTCGTCTGCCTGGTCGATGGGCTTCAGCTCGACGGCGATCTGGCCGAGCGCCTCCGCCGCCAGATCCGCGACAACACCACGCCGCGCCACGTGCCCGCCCGCATCGTCCAGGTGGCCGACATTCCGCGCACCATCTCGGGCAAGATCGTCGAACTGGCGGTGCGCGATGTGGTGCACGGCCGCGAGGTCAAGAACCGCGACGCCCTGGCCAACCCCGAGGCGTTGGAGCTTTACCGCGACTTGCCGGAATTGGCCGAATAAAGTTATGGACCGGCGCCTTCTCGACGTCAGCTACCCTGTGGTCGAGCTCGAAACTGCCGTCGTGCGGCTGTGGCGCGACTTTACCCACCCCGGCCGGGCGCTGTTGATCCCGCTAGCCGAGGTGCGCGAGATCCACGACCTCGAGGCCGAAGACTATTTCCTCCTGATGGCCGAACTCAGGCGCCTCAGCCGGGTGCTGGCACGCCTCTACCAGGCCGACAAGATGAACCTGGCCTGCTTCGGTAACCAGGTGCCATGGCTGCACTGGCACGTCATCCCGCGCCGCCGGGACGATGCGCAATGGCCGCTGAGCGTCTGGGAAGAGCTGCCGGATCCCTCCCCGGTCGATGACGAAGTTCTGGCCGAGCACGCCGAACGCCTGCACTGGGCGCTGCTCGATGACGACGGTGAAATGTCTTGAGGGGGCGGGAATAGTGTCGCGGCTGCACCAGTTCAGCGTCGATTACGTGGCCGAAGAAGACCGCTTGCTGCTAAAGGTCAGCACCACGGATGGCCAGGAGATTCGGGCCTGGCTGACGCGGCGCTACGTACGGACTATCTGGCAGCTCATCGGCAAGCTTCTGGAACGCCATCCCGAAGTGCAGCGCCAGAGCGACCAGGCCACGCGCCAAGCCATCGTCACCTACCAGCACGACAAGGCGGTCAAGGCAGCCGATTTCTCGCAGCCCTACCAGGAGACCGAAAAAGTGACCGTGCGCCCGGCCGGCGACGAGCCCATCCTGCCGATCACGCTCAAGATCAAGACCAAGGGCAACATGCACACCCTGACGCTGACCCCGCAGGAAGGCAAGGAAGTGGCGCTAAGCCTCGATTCAGATCATCTGCATTCCTTCGCCCACTTGTTGGTGGCCGCCGTCAAGCGGGCCGAATGGCAGCTCGATCTGCCCATCGGCGACAAAAGCACGACGGAACACGAGGCGCCGGAATATCTAATGTGAAGCCGCCGGTTCCTGCTCGGTTCTCACCGTTTCCACCAGCCAGTCACGAAAGGCCTTGATGGCCGGCCGTTCGAGGTGGGCGGGAGGGCAGACGATGTAGTAGGCGAACTCTGCGGGCAGGCTGACGTCGAAGGGCCGCACCAGGCGGCCGGCGGCGAGGTCGGCGGCGGCCAGGGCGCTACGCGCCAGTGCCAACCCCAGACCCTCGACGGCGGCCTGCACGACCATCGCCGAATCGGCGAAGCTGGGGCCGCGTTCGGGGTCGACGCCCTCGACCCCGGCGGCCAGCAGCCACATGCGCCAATCCTCGCGCAAATCATCGTGCAACAGAGTCTGGCGGCCGATGTCCTGGGGCTGGCGCAGCTCCTCGAGACCGGGAAGCTGGGGGCTGCAAACGGGAAAGACGTCCTCGGTAAGGAAGTGTTCGACGGCCATTTCGGGCCAGTGACCGTTTCCGTAGCGGATGGCCACGTCGACGTCCTCACGGCCGAAATCGGTCAGAGTTATGGAGGGCGCGACACGCATGTCGATGTCGGGATGGCGGGCCCGGAAGGCGCCGAGTTTGGGCACGAACCACTTGGCTGCGAACGAGGGCAGCATGCTCACCGTCAGTCCGCCGGCGCGATCGTGACGGGTAAGCTGGAGAGTGGCCCGGTCCATGACGTCGAAGGCCTGGCCCAGTTCCAGGGCGTAGATTTGGCCGGCATGGCTCAATACCAGGCCGCGGCCGCGGCGGCGGAAGAGTTTCATTGCCAAGCGGCTCTCGAGGCTCTTGACCTGATGGCTGATGGCAGCCTGGGTGACGTTGAGTTCCTCGGCCGCCCGGGTAAAGCTCAAATGCCGCGCCGCCGCCTCGAAGGCGCGTAGCGAATTGAGTGGTGGCAAGCGACGGCTCATGTCTATTACAGATGAGAAAATCTAATCAATATCATGAAATAAGATCGCTTGGCCATGATCAAAAATGACCCTATATCATCAACATCACAAGGAAAAACGCAAGGAATCAGTAAGGAACCAGGACCATGACGACGATCGAGACGGCCTTCACCACATCAATAAGTAATTTTGGGCTTTTTGCGAAGCTTTCCAGGCTCGCTGGGACCCTCGGCACCTGGCTGGAACGGAACCGCCAGCGGCGCCAGTTGGCCGAACTCGACGAGCGCATGCTGAAAGATATCGGCCTCAACCGCACCGACGCCTGGCAGGAGATCCACAAGCCCTTCTGGCGCGGCTAGCGCGGATCTCCGATGAGATCCGCGCGAGGCTCTTTGTCGCTCACGGCGGCGGACCTGCGGTCCGCTGCCTGCGCGGGCGCGCCGCAGTAGCGGCGGGTCGCGGTCGCTCCCGTTGGAGTCTTGTCGCTCACGGCGGCGGACCTGCGGTCCGCTG